>ONWB01000014.1 GCA_900321445.1 uncultured Prevotellaceae bacterium
GTTAACAAATGATTTGTTTTTTTAACACCATTTTAACATTTCGCACCATACCTCTGCAGCCGTCAAATGCGCATTTTGACGACAAAAACCACCAAAAACGATGAATTATGAGTAAAAAAGTGAAAAGTGAAAAACATGCCTTCACCGCAAAATGTCATTTTTTTTGAACGCAAAAAGACCGTCGCACGGGCTGACATGCACTAAGAAACTTTGGTGAAAAATACATTTTTCCCTTTTCAATTTTCAATTTTCAACTTTCAACTTTGTTACGTATTTTTATCTCGTTTCTTTTTCCGTGCACCAGCCTGCGTGCGAACTTCCGCATCGGGCTGACGTGCACTAAGAAACTCTGGTGAAAATACATTTTTCATTGTTCATTTTTAATTTTTAATTTTTATTATGTACTTTTGCAAGGCAATATCAACTAAATCGAAATAATTATGACCTTAATCAAATCCATTTCGGGCTTCCGTGGTACCATAGGCGGCAAGCCGGGCGACACGCTCAACCCTCTCGACATTGTGAAATCCGTAAGCGCCTACGCTACGCTGCGCAAGCCGTTGGTTGGAAAGTTTGAAAAGAAAATCGTGGTAGGGCGCGATGCACGCATCTCGGGCGAGATGGTGAGCCACTGCGTATGTGGTACGCTCATGGGCATGGGCTTCGACGTTGTAAACATTGGGCTTGCCTCCACGCCAACGACGGAGATTGCCGTGACGGCGGAGAATGCCGTAGGCGGCATCATCCTTACCGCCAGCCACAACCCCCGCCAGTGGAACGCGCTGAAACTCCTCGACGAGAAGGGCGAGTTCCTTGGTCCGCAGGCTGCCGCTGAGGTGGTGCGCCTGGCAGATGAGGGCGACTTCGAGTATGCCGACGTCGATAACCTCGGCCACTACTGCGAGAAACCCATCTACGACCAGTATCACATCGACATGGTGAAGAACCTCGCCCTTGTGGACGTGGACGCCATCGCGAAGGCCGACTTCTCCGTATGTCTCGACACGGTGAACTCCGTGGGCGGCATCATCCTGCCCAAACTTCTGGAGCAGATTGGCGTGAAGCGTGTGAAGGTGCTCAACGGCGAGGCAAACGGCGAGTTCGCCCACAACCCCGAACCCCTGCGCCAGCATCTTGGCGAGATTTGCGACCTCATGGCGAAGGGCGGCTACGACCTCGGCTGCGTATGCGACCCCGACGTTGACCGCTTGGCGTTCATCCAGGAGGACGGCGAGATGTACGGCGAGGAATACACGCTCGTGACGTGTGCCGACTGGGTACTCCAGCACACGCCTGGCAACACGGTGTCGAACCTTTCGAGCACGCGTGCGCTGCGCGACGTCACGGAGAAGTACGGATGCCAGTACAACGCCTCTGCCGTTGGCGAGGTGAACGTCGTTACGCTCATGAAGAAGACGAATGCCGTCATTGGCGGCGAGGGGAACGGCGGCGTCATCTATCCCACCGCACACCCAGGCCGCGACGCCCTCGTGGGCATCGCCATCATGCTCACATACATGGCAAAGACGGGCAAGAAGCCCTCAGAACTTCGCAAACTGTACCCTCCATACTTCATCGCAAAGAATCGCATCGACCTGCAGAAGGGCACCGACGTGGACGCCATACTCGCTAAGGTGAAGGAAATGTATAAGGACGAGCGCGTGACGGACATCGACGGCGTGAAGATAGACTTCGCCGACGAATGGGTACACCTGCGCAAGTCGAACACGGAGCCCATCATCCGCGTATATAGCGAGGCACACACCATGGAGGCTGCAGATGCCCTGGGCAAGAAGATAATGGACGTGGTGTATAGCATGATATAAACCTATATATATAGTAAATGGTTCCAACACATAACTTAATCCCTACGAGGGGGAGAATCTTGGAGGGCTTGACCCTTCTTCTCCCCCTTGCGGGCTTTGCACAGGCACAGCGCCCGAACATCGTCTATATCATGACGGACGACCATACGGCGCAGATGATGTCGTGCTACGACCAGCGATACGTCGAGACGCCAAACCTCGACCGCATCGCGCGCGACGGCGTGCGGTTCACTAACAGTTTCGTGGCGAACTCGCTCTCTGGGCCAAGCCGCGCATGCATGATAACGGGCAAGCACAGCCACAACAACGGCTTTACGAACAACGAGCACGGCATATTCGACGGAACGCAGCCTACCATGCCGAAATATCTGCGACAGGCGGGATACGAGACTGCGCTCATTGGGAAGTGGCACCTGCACTCGCTGCCTACGGGCTTCGACCACTGGAACATCATACCTGGGCAGGGCGACTACTACAACCCCGACTTCAT
The DNA here is from genome assembly GCA_900321445.1 of uncultured Prevotellaceae bacterium. GTDB lineage: Bacteria > Bacteroidota > Bacteroidia > Bacteroidales > Bacteroidaceae > Alloprevotella. The sequence goes on from ONWB01000014.1 coordinate 2,317, forward strand.
AACGCAGGCTGGCGACACCGTGCGCGAGCGTGGATACCTGACGAACGTCATCACTGACAAGAGCATCGACTGGCTACGCAACCAGCGCGACAAGTCGAAGCCCTTCGCACTATTCATCCACCACAAGGCTGTGCATAGATGCTGGCTGCCAGAACTCAAATACCTGCGCGAGTACGAGGACAAGACCTTCCCCATACCTGAGACGTTCTACGACAACTACGAGGGACGCCTCGCAGCGCAGACGCAGGAGATGGAAATAGGCAATCCGCTGCACATGGACATCGTGTACGACACGAAGATGTACCGTCCTGGCGAGCGCACACGCCTCACGAACCACTACCTGGGCATGGTTGGGCGCATGGATAGCCGCGACCGCGCGCAGTACGACTGGTTCTACGACTCCATAAGCAGCGACTTCTGGCGCCGCAACCTCACAGGCCGCGAACTGGCGGAGTTCAAGTTCCAGCGCTACATGCGCGACTATGCCAAGACGCTGAAGACGCTCGACGACAACGTGGGACGCGTGCTCGACGAACTCGAGGCAGAGGGACTCCTCGACAATACGCTCGTAGTATATACCTCCGACCAGGGCTTCTACATGGGCGAGCATGGCTGGTTCGACAAGCGCTTCATGTACGAGGAGAGCCTCAACACGCCGCTCGTCATGCGACTGCCAAAGGGATATGGCCTCGATGCGAAGGGCGTCATCACGGAGATGGTGCAGAACATCGACTATGCGCCTACATTCCTCGACCTCGCAGGGGCTCCCGTGCCAGAGGACATGGACGGCGTATCGCTGCTGCCACTGTTGCGCGGCCAGCATCCTAAGGATTGGCGGAAGAGCGTGTATTACCACTACTACGAATATCCCGCTGAGCACAGCGTGAAGCGTCACTACGGCGTGCGCACAGAGCGCTACAAACTCATACACTTCTACAACGATATCGACGCTTGGGAACTATACGACCTCAAGGCCGACCCACAGGAACTTCACAACATCTATGGGCAGCCTGGTACGGAGAAGATTGAGAAGCAACTCCGCAAGGAACTGCTGAAACTACAACGCCAGTATCACGACCCAATAGAGGAGCAGTTGGGAAAGAAGTAAACCCAGAGGACTCTGATTACTCAGAGAACTCAGAGGACTCCGACTACTCTGAAACACTCAAAAAATCCCTCCGTTGCACATTCGCAACGGAGGGATTCTTGCTTTGCAATTACTCAAGGGCGCTACTTTATGCGCTTCTTGTGATTGATGATATATACACCATGCTTGGGCTCAGATGCCATGCGGCGCCCATCGATGGAGAAGATGTCGCTGGCAACGCTGCTATTGGCGTTGGCGATGCCTGTAGGCGCTGAGTCCATCAGATAGACATCGATGACAGGGGCGTTCAGGTTGGCATCGGCTGTGGTGAACCACGTGGACGTAGTGGTCAGGTCGGAAACAGTCATTTCCTTTACGCCACTGAACACTTCCGTCTCGTTGCCTTCAGTCACTATCGTCGTTCCCCAGCCATTGTTGGTGGAAATCTTATAGCCAGAGATGTAGTAGTCGCCTTCTACGCTGATAGTGAATTTGAAATCTCGCCCCAAGTTGAAGTTAGTAGTGTTGAAACCATTGTTGTGGTCGCCCTTGATGGTCACTATCGGAGCAGGCTCGGCAGAGACCCACTCTGCTGCTGCCCATCCTTTTCCTAAATCAACTTTGTTTCCGCCCTGATAAAACGTGCCTTCTACGCCCGTCTTGTACGTAACCGTGTACTGTGCCGTTACGGTGCCGGGGTCAGGGTTTTCGCCAGGGGTAAAAAGGCCTTCGATGCGCACTTCGCCGTCGATGTTGGATGCGGGGATGGTGTATTCGTGCGTTTCTCTGTCGAAAGCAGATGCGGGGATGGTAATGGACTTGTACTGGCGGTTTTCGCGCACATACTCAGGACCGTCGAGGTTGTAGCCGTGAGTGATTACGACACCCGTGTAGGTGAAGTCGGGAGCAGGCTCCATCTTAATCTTGAATGCCTGGCCGAAGGGGATGCGCTTTTCGCTGAGTACTGTGCCGTCGTCAGCAAGCACGTCGCCATTGAGCTGGTTTGCAGAGATGTCAACCTCCTCGTCGTGCACGTTGAGGAGCACATCGACAACGGAGCCACCATTGTTCACGATGAGGTTGCCGGGGTCAGCGTTGCCGCCTGCATCGTCGCTGTTCCAGTCCACCTTCAGACGCATACGGTAGATGCCGTAGGGCGTGCCTTCAGGAATAGTGAACGTGGGGCAGGTGATGTAGCCGTTCGATACGCTGTTGCCGTTCGACTGGCTCTGTCCGAGGCTGTTGTAGCCATCGAGGAAGGTGTAACTTACCAGTTCGCTGCCATCTGCGGGCATGTTGCCTACGATGTTGGGCTCAAATTGTCCGTCGTTGTCCCAATCGACGTATGCGTAGCCGCTCATCCAGACACCTGTGTACGACATCTTGACGCTGACGGTGCTACCTGGACGTGCCGTGATGGTCTTCGTCTCTGTCAGGTTGTTGTAAACCTTCGTCTTGCTAACGCTGACGCTTTGTGATTCTTCGCCAGACACGGTGAAGGTGGCGTTGTTGAGGGCGCGGTCCGTACGCGTGGGGCTCTGGTCAACGTCGAAGTTCACAGGATAGAACGACGACATGATGCGCGTCCTGGGATTGTCGTTGATTTCGATTTCGTCGATATACGCTACGAAGTCGCTTGTGCGAAGGTGGGGAGATGCGAGGTCGGGAACGATGACGAGGCTGTGGATGTCAACGTATTCGCTCGTGCTGATGGGGAATACGAGGTCTGTCCACTTGCCTTCGCTGATGGCACCTGTCGAAGATACCCAGAACTGTTCCGTCTCAGGGCTCTGGCCCTTCCAGTCGCGGCGTTTGCCAAGACCTATTACCATCACGTTTGCGCTCTCGCCCTGAGGCTTCAGTATCATAACGTGGACGTAGCGTGTGGCGTTGGTCATGTGCAGCGTGTCGGCGAGGTCGATGCGTGCGCCAAACGTGTTGCTGCCAAAGCGTGAGCGTTGTACGGCGAGCACCTTAGCAGTGGGGTTGGCTTGTATGCCCAGTTCCTCGTTCATGGATGTGTCGGGGTTCTTCGTGACACCCACATAGCGCTCTGGAGATGCTATCGCCCCTGTGCGGAATGGCGACTGCTCCCATGTGTCGTAAACCCCAAGACGGCTGTATCCGTCGCCCGTCTCAAAGTCTATTGTCTGTGCTGTGGCAGGCAGTGCGAGGGCGAAAGCCGCCAGAGCAATGTATTTTGAAAATCGATTCATGATTCGGAGTGTGTTGAGGGGTTAGAAAACAGAAAGCGTATGCAGGGTGGGGCATCCTCTTGCGTCGTCGATGGTGATGCGCAGGTATTTAGCCTTTACTGCCGAGTAGGTGGAGGTGCTGCCATTGAGCGGCACGATGCGCTTGTAGCCGATCGTGGTCGTTGTGCCAGAAGCACGCTTTGTCCATGAGTCGCCGTCGAGGCTGGTCTCGATGGTGAACTTCTTCACACGCTGTCCCAGTTTGATGTATTCCATCAGCATGACATAGTACAGCGACTGCTCCTCGTCCCATTCCAGCGTGATGCTGGCGGAGAGGTCGTTGTCGTCAGTAGCCCAGTAGGTGTCCTTGTTGTCGTCTGTGACGTTGTTGATGCTGTAGTTGCGTGATGCACCTGCCGCACGTGTGGCCGATGCCGTGATGCTCTTTGCAGTCTTGGCTTTGTCGTTCGTCAGACGGTTGTTGATGAGTGTGCCGAGTTGCTCGAGCACTGTCACGTCGGCTGAGGGCAGTTCGCCGTTCTGGTCTGGTGGGAAGTTGAGGATGAGCGTGGCGTTGCGGCCAACAGTCTCAAGGTAAATCTTGAAGAGGGCGCTTGCCGACTTGGGGCTTTCGCCGCTATGCCAGAACCAACCCTTGTCAGTGGCTTTGGCATCGCTTTCGCCAGCCTTCCACTTCCATGCGTTCATATTGCCGCTTTCGCCTGAGCCCATCGACCAGTTGGTCTCGCCTGCCCAGCCCTGTTCGTTACCAATCCAGCGTGCTTCGTCGCCCACGCCCCACATTACGCAGTTGGGAGCAATGGCGTGTACGGTGTCGCGAAGGTTGGGAATGTCGTAGTATGTTGCGGCATTGGGGATGGTGCGCGTGGTGTTGGCGCCGCCATAGTATCCTGCGTGGTCGCCACCTGTGGCTCCGTCGAACCACATCTCAAACTGGTCGCTACCATACTGTGCCAGTTCCAGACACTGTGGGAGGAACACCTTGTTGACGTAGTCGCTCGTGCCGTCGCCCCAGTATTTGCTGTTGAGGTCCCACGGCGATACGTAGAAGCCGTACTTCATGCCCAGCTCGCGTGCTGCTGCTGCGAAGTCTGCGGGGATGTTGGTGTTGCGGCCGTAGTCGTTGCCTGCATTCACGACGCTATGTGTCGTGGTGGCTGTTGGCCATAGGCAGAAACCATCGTGGTGCTTCACTACGGCAATGCCGCCCTTCATGCCTGCTGCCTTGACGGCTGTGAGCCATTGTTTGGGGTTGGGAAGCTTCTTGGGGGCAAATTTCGACTCTGCCTCTCCGCCATTTCCCCATTCGGAATTGGTGAAGGTGTTCATGCCAAAGTGGAAGAAGGCATAGAACTCCGTCTCCTGCCACAGCAGCTGACGCTGACTTGGAACGGGATGCACGGGTGCGGGTTCGTTGTCGGCAGTGTTGTAGGTGTCTGTAGCAGGCACGAACTGGTCGTCGGCCGCTGTGTCGTAGCAGTTTACCGTGATGGTGCTGCCACTGATGGTGACGTAGTATGCCCAGGTGCTGTACTCTGCGGGGAAGGTGACTACCACGTCCTCTGCCGTCACAGCGCTTGTGCTGCTTACATTGCTTGCGCCATATTCGACGCTTTCGCCCTTGATGGTCATTGTCATGCCTGGAACGGCACCATTCACGACAAGTGCATAGTCGTAAGTGCTTTCTGCATATACCACTGTGAGGACGGCGTCCGCGCCGTTTACGGTTACGCTTGTTTCACCCTGCGCTGCCTTGCCTGAGATTTCAGGAGCTTCGATGGTAGTGCCATCAACAACGTAGAAGGTCTGGGAAGGCCTCACGGGTTCGCTGGACTCGTTCACGCAGTTTAGCGTGACTTTGTAGAGGGCGCCGTAAATTGCGTATGTCGTCCAAGAACCCGCACCGCCGTTGTACTTCACGGCATTGGCGTTGTAGTGCAGCGAAGAGTTTGTGGGGTTTTCGAAACTGATGCTCTGTGCGCCTGTAAGGAGTTTCAGGTCATCGATGGGGTCGCGATTTACGAGGCGGAAGTCGCAGCCCGTTGCATCGAAGGTCGTGCCTTCGGCTGTAGCGTTGACGTACAGGCCGTCGCTGACGCGCTTCACCTTGTAGCAACCGTCTGTGGTCGTGCTCTCTTCGAGGTAGAAGAGTGCGGTATCGTCCAACGTGCCAGTGTGTTCGCTGGTGAATCGCATCCAGTGGTCGCAGCGCGGCTCTGTGGCTTGTGCTGTAACGCTCGTGGCAACAAAGCCGAAGCGCTTGCCTGTGCCAGCCAGGGCTTTGAACTGCTCCAATGTAAGCGGTTCGCCGTAGCCCGTCAGGCCGCTGGCTGTTTGTGCCCATCCCGCTATGCTTATACATAGCAGGGCAAGAAGAGTGATGATTTTCTTCATTTTCTTTGGCTTTAGATTAATAATATGTGATTAAGAAGTGCGGCTTCCTAAGCGAGGAAGTGCGGCTTCCTAGGCGAGGAAGTGCGACTTCCTAAGCGAGGGAAATAGGCATCCTCCCCGAGGATATACGGCATGTGTCAAGAATTTTCCTCCTCCCCTTACCTTTTCCCATCTTCTTTGACGCAGAAATCATTTCATGATGAATTTCTTTCCGTCGCGAATGTAGATTCCGCGCAGCATGCTACCATTCATGCGGCGACCCTGCAGATCGTAGATGAAGGAGTGCGGGCGTGTTGCTGGCGTGAGGCTTTCGATGCCTGAGAGCTCGTCAGCGGAGTATATGCGCTTCTGCTCTGCGTTGACGATTTCGCCAGTTTCTGTGTTGAACAGCAGGACGGCTACTTTCAGGCGGCTCTTGTCCTGTACCAGTTCGTTGCTATCCACGTCGTAGGTGGTGGTGAAGGTCTGCGGCTCGCCTTCGACGATGACTTTCGAAATAGAACCTTCCAGTCCCTTGTCGATGCCCATAGCGGCAATGGCAACGTCGTCGTACACGACGCCGCTGACGCTGGTGCGCTTCGAAATCCACGGGTAGAGCCAGTCGGAGGTGTCGAGGGATGTGTCGCCAGAGTATATGTTCTGCTGGTTCCAGTCCTCAGACTCTCCCTGCATGCCGTCTTCCGTGATGACGTAAGCAAGGGCATAGGGAGCCTCGTCGTCGCTGTAGAGGAACGTAACGTCTGTGTAGATGTTTATGGTGCTGCCATCGTTACTCCAAATGGGGGTGAGGTTCAGTTGTGCGGGGGCGATTTCCTTGACAGCCTCGTTGAGGTCGAGGCGGATGGCGTTGTTCTTACCAAACGTGGAGCCGAAGTAGGAGTCCACGACCTTGATGCGGTTGATGGCGGTCTGTGGTACGAATTCCACGGGGTCGGCACCTATTGCCTGCTCGAAATAGTAGTCGAGTCCCATCGGGTCGCTCATCATGGAATTGTTCACATGGTTTGCTATGATGACGAGCTGGTCGGGGAAGTTTACCTTCATGCGTTCGCGTGCCACGATGCCGCGTGGACCTCTGCCGCTCCATGTTGCGGTAAATTCCTCGACGGCAGGCTTGCGCAGCTTCTTTTCTGCAAGCGTGATGACCTTGCCTTTAGCTACGTTGTGGTCTGATTCGTTGGCTTGTCCGTTTACTTGTGTGACAGTAATTGTCTTGGGATGACGGCCTACGCCAGCTTCTACTGGTAGCGGCAGCATAACCTCGAGGTGCTCACCAAATGACATTGGGTCCGTAAGGTCGAAGTGGATGGGGTCTGTCTTTGTGCCGCTCTCATCTTCAACCACATAGTCGATGCTGCTGGCACCTGCGGAGCCAAGAGCCGAGAGCATTACGGGAGCCTGCGGCACCTCGTCCTTGATGTTGTAAACCGTGCCGAAGCCGTTGACGTTGAGGGCGTTCTCCCTCCCTGAGCCGCTGATGAGTGCGCCAAGCAGGTACTGTACGCCTTGTGTCTCACCCCAGTTTGACCATCCGCCTCGCGTTTTGGAGCGCAGGAAGAATGAGTTGGGATTTACGCCATTCTCGATGTATCCCAGAGGATAGCAGTCCCATCCGTAGTCCATTTCCACTCCACCTACGACTCTGGTGGAAATATAGTCAACAGTGAACGAGAATCCTACGTAGATGCCTTCGCCCTGAACCGTTACAGGTCCGTCGAAGGGAATGTTGTAGAAATATGTGTCGTACATGCGTCCGCTGCGCTCCATCTGCTCACGGTCGTCGTAAGTGAACGATGTTTGGCGGATGTCGGGCGCATGTTCGTCGTCAGGCAGGTATGTGGATGCCCAGATGGACATGTTCGACACGGTGCGGGCAGCCATCCAGAAGCGAAGAGCCTCGACGCCAGTGCCTTCAGACACCATCTCCGTGGGGATGAAGATGGCAACGTGATACCTGTCGGCAACCATCGTACCAAAGGCTCCGTTCTCGCCTGTATAGTCGTTAGAGACATACGTGAACCAAGTTTTTCCTTCATCGGTCTTGGGCCAGTTGTAGTCGTTGGCAAGGGTCTTCTGTGCCTGGACGCCTTGCGGCAAAAGCATTGCTAATGTCAGCAACAGTAATGATTGGAGTAAAGTTCTTTTTCTCATAGTGTTCTTGTGATTAGTAATTGATTGCTTTATCTTTTCTTGCTATGTAGATAGAAGAAGGGATGTCCCTCTCTTTCTCCTTTGTCTCCTTTTGACTCGTTATCTTAACACCTTTCGTGATGTGCCATCAGCGTTGCGCATGATGATGATTCCGCGACTGCCGTTTTTGGTGGCTGGGCGTCCTTGCAGGTCGTAGATGCGTGGTGCGTTGATGGAAGAGTGTGGGAGGCTTTCGATGCCTGAGATGTCGTCCGCAGACAGTATGGGGCACTCTGCGGCATTCACCACCAGCCCGCTCTGCGTATCGAACAGCAGCACGGCCACGCGCAGGAGCTTTTTGTCCTGTACGAGGCTGTTGTCGGCTATGTTGATGGCGTGTGTGTGCGTCTGTGATTCCTCAGCCTTCAAGGGGGCTTTCACAGAGGCGGAAATGCCTTTCTGTACGCCCGATGTGGCTATGGGTACGTGGTTGAAGCGTAGGTTGGGAACCCATCCTGGCAGCAGCGTCCAGGGTAGCAGGTTGGGGTCGTCGATGCTTCCTGCCAAATCCGCGTAGCCGTTCTTCTGCAACCATCCTGAGGCGTTGTTGTGCAGGCTGTCGGCCAGGAGCACGTAGCCAAGAGCGTAGTTGGCATTGTTGCTGTCGAAGAGGAATGTTGTGCGCGATGTGATGTCGATGTTTGTGGAGTCGCTGTTCCAGGCGGCTTGCACGTTCAGCTCGGCAGGAGCCTTCGCACCTTGCAGGAGGCGTTCTACGTCGTCGTGTACTGCGTACGGCGTGTTGCTGGACGTGCCGTAATAGGGGTCGAGTTCCAGGTTGCGGTTGATGAGTGCAGAGGGATAGCCCTTGACGAGCGACATTGTGAAGTCGTAGTCGCTGAGCGCCATAGGATCGCCGTTGTGGACGGCCATAGTCACGATGCGCTCGCCAAAGTCGTGGTGCAGCATCTCGACACCCACCATACCACGAGGACAGTTGACGCACCATGTGCCTGTGTATTCCTCGAAAAGCAGGCGTGGCTCCACGCGTCGCGTCATCTCGAACAGCGCACCTGTGGCTTGAGCCTCAGTCTCGTTGGCAACGCCGTTGACTTTTGTTATGCGCAGGGTCTTTTTCACGTTGCCAGTGTATGTGTCTGTTTCGAATGGGAACTCCACGATAGCCTTCGAGCCATTGCCTGCCAGCGGCGACGACAGGTCGAGGTGCTTTTCCTCTCCCTTGCGGCTGCGCGTGTCGATGGCATAGTCGATGCTGCTGACGGCGGCTGTGCCAAAGTTGCGGAGCGTGACGGGCACGCTGACGGTCTCGCCGTGTATGGCTTGGTGCGCGCCAAAGTCGGCTGGGCGCACGGCATTCTCAAACAACTGGCCTCCCAGCAACACCTGCATAATCAGGCTCTTGCCCATAATGCCGTAGTTCTCCCAATAGGGGAACTTGTCGCTGCGTATGTAGAAGGCGTCTCTCTGCGGCACTTCTTCTGAAATGTAGCAGAGCGGATTGCTGTCATATACCTTCTGCGTGGCATCAGCGCTAATCTCTGGCACCTTGAAGCTGAAACCTATGTAGCAGCCGTCTGCAGGTATCGTAACGGGGGTGCTGAAGCGCAGGACATACATCTTGCTGTCTGCGTCGTAGTCAGACTCCGCAACAGCCTGCGTCAGCAAGTCGCCGTCGCTACCTTCTGGCAGCGTACTGCTTACCCACACCTTCACGTCGCTGATGCGGTGCGTAGTGAGTCTGAAGCGTACACCCTCCAACTGCCCACCGTCAGGGACAGCATAGTGGGCGGGCATACGTATGGCAGCGTGGTAGGTCTGCGCCACACCATCGCCTGTGGCAAAAGCAGAGGCTGCATCCTGAGGATAATAGGACCACCATAGTTCCTGCTGGGCGTAGGCGAAGAACACTATCAAAAGGCTACTCAGAAGAGTTGTAAGTCTGTGCACGGACATTGTTCTGCGGTTTTAAGTGTATGTCGTCTGCAAAAATAACTTTTACTTTGTAAAAAACAAAGTGTTTGGCACTAAAAACCACTCTAACAGCTCCTAATCCGCATTTTCCATCCTTTTCCTCTGCAGCCAGCAAACATCTAAAACGCAAAACCTCCATTCATTCCGAAAAAGGCTCGCATCCTCGCCTCTTTCGTGCGATTCGTGTTCGAAAAACTATCTGTGTCATCCGTGAAATCTGTGTGATATAACCCTGTCTGTGCGCCTTCATTCGTGTTATTCGTGCGATTCGTGTTCGAAAAAAATCCGTTCATCCGTGATATCTGTGTGACATAACCCTGTCTGTGCGCCTTCATTCGTGTTATTCGTGCGATTCGTGTTCGAAAAAAATCCATTCATCCGCGTCGTCAAGAATCAAAAAATCTCCGCCACGAATCCGTAGCGGAGATTTCAATTATGCTAATGAGAGAATAACTCGATTATTCCTCGTCCATTTCGGCGTCGGACCAGTTTTCGCTGCTCCAGCCGCCACCACGTGTCAGCTGGCCAGGACCTGTGTCTCCTGAACCACCAACTGAGGTGTTGGGGTCCACACTGACAGTGAGCATGAGGGAGTTTTCCGTGTTGAGCTTCACAACCACCGTTGAAGGGGCAAAATATGTCTGTTTCATTGTCTTGTCTGTTGTTAGATAGTTACACATGTTATTTTACCACCTTCTTGCCGTTGATGATGAAGATGCCCTTCTGAGCGTTCTGGACGCGACGTCCCTGCAGGTCGTATGCGTTGCCGTCAGCATTACGCGTAGCTGCGTTGATGCCTGTCGTTTCGCCGAAGTTCAGGACGAAGCCGCGAGTCGGGTCGGGGGAAGTGCCTTCGTAGTATGCGCGGAAGCCCTTCATCTCAGCACCTTCGAACTTGTAGAAGCCGAGCTTATCGTTAGCTACGCTGAGAACATACACATTATCCGAGGGCCTGTTGATTGCAGCACAAGTTCCCTTGAGGACTGCGGCTGCGGCGTCTGCGTCTTCAGTGGTGACTGTTGCCGTTGCTGTTGCATAGTTTCCGGCGAGAACGACACCTGTGTTTGCAGGCACAACGTTGTTTGTGAGGGCAACCATATCGAAGGAGGTCGCGCTATTTGCTACCAAAGCGTATGCTACGGCTTCGTCGGATATCTTAACCTTTACAGGCAGGTAGAGCGTAGTGTAGTTTCCTTCAACATTCCATGCGCTGAGGTTCGTAAGAGCAATGGGGAGAGTGGTAACTTCCTCTAATGTCCAGTCGGTCTGATAGCTTCCGCTTGTAACAGGATTTGTGTTTCGATCAACTTTAGTACCATTTGCGGTATTATCGTAGCAGTACGTACCCATGCCCGAGGCATTGGATTTTACATAATACTTACCTATTTGAGCGCCCTGCATGAAAGTATAGGTGTTCAGTGTTGAACCTACAGGAGCAACCGTGTGTGTATTGTAAAGTCCGTATCCACTGCCGTAGAAGACGAGGTTTCCGTCTTCGCTATAATAAATGATATTATCAGCGCTTTCCGTGCCATCCATCTTGGCATTTGTTGCAGTAGTATTCGAGGTGATGTAGTTGCCGGAATAGCCCTTGATGCGGTAGAAGCCGGGCTCGGGCAGGTTCAGCGTGGTGCCTGCAATCAGCTGCTGTGCGCTTGCGATGTTTTCCAAAGTGGCTGTCAGTCCCTTCAGGTTGTTGATTTCATCTGCAGCATTGGCTGTCTTGTCTTCGCCTCCGACAACGAGGGAGTAGTGGTTGACGCCTGCTCCGTAGGGATAAGCCTCAAGCGTTGCTATTGCGTTGTTGAAGATGTCGTCTAAGCCCGGAGCCAATGTTGCCGTGAACGTAGAACCTTCGTCGTGACCTCCTGTCCAGTATGCAAGATTGTCCGTGCTGCGCTGGTTGAGGTACTGGCCTTCGGAATTGTAGATGTAGAAGCCGCCTTGTGATGTTAAGTAGCTGCTGGCGCGGATTGTCCAAGTCTCGTAGGTCTGTGTGCCAGGAACGGCAAGGGTTGCATAAGTGTTGCCACCGTTGTTTCCATCGCCAGCTGCGCTTTCTGAGCCGAGTACGAGGCCCGTTCCTGCTGCGTGGTTCACAATCTTGAATCCAACGTAAGGACTACCGATGAATGCCCACTGTGTGGTAAGGTCGGGATCGTCTGCCTTTGTCGTTGGGAGGGTTACGTTAGGCGCTCCGCCATTTACGTATGTAACATAGTTTGCATTCTTCATCTTGAGGGTGTACCAAACGGGGTTGGTATCGTCCAAGGTGAATCGTACGAGCGGGTAAGTCTTTGTAGTTGCCGTGAAGGTGATTTCCGTATCGCCAGTTATCGTCTGGTTTACGGTGTTGTAGTCGTAGAATTCCGTATGCTGGTAAGCTGTAGGCAGCGTGGTGACTACATCGCCGATTGCCATTGTTTCGGTAGTGCGGAAGAGCTCGTTGCTGTTCTCATCCACAACGACGTATGTCACGTTTGCGGGAGGCAGGATGCGCAGGGTAATGTCCACAATCGTACCACCATTAGCAATAATGTGGTTTTTGCTCGTTACGTCGTTAGCGTCAGCACCAGGGTTGCCACCTGGGTCTGTGCTTGCCCAGTCGAGCTTGAAGCGTGCACGGTAGTCGCCAGGTGTGCTGGGCATTGTGAATGCTGGCATCTCCTGATGGTTTTTGTTCAGGGCGTCTCCTTGGTTAGCGTAGGAGAGGAGTTCTCCGTTGGGTTCGGTGTTGGCAGCTGTTTGGTGTCCAGGGTTAGCAACATAGAACTGACCGTCGTTGTCGAGGTCCACATAGAAGAAACCGTGCATCCATGCGCCCATATAGCCGATGGCGGGAACCAACGTAGCGCCAGCAGGCACAACGAGCACTTCACTTGTAAAGTCGCGATAAGCAGGCGTGTTAAGACCATTGTTCGTGATATCGAATGTCTTGCTGCCAATGCGTACATTGTTGATGAAGCGGTCGGTACGCGTGTACTTTTGGTCTTTGGAGAAGTTGATGGGCCAGCGTGTGTCTTCACAATTCACAGTGATTGTTGTGCCGCTTACAGTTACGTTTGCAACCATGTACTCGTAGCCTGTTGGGAAAGTAACAACCACATCGCCTACGACGACTTCTTCTGCATTGCTATAGGAAGTTTCGTCTATGGCAACGTTGTCTCCTTTGATTTTCATGGTTGTTCCAGTAGGAGCACCGTTCACCTCGAGAGTGTAGTCGTATGTGGATGTTTCGTAGTTGAATGTGATAACCTTGTCGTCCTGATCTACGGTTACACTTGTAGGATCTCCAGCAACTTGCTTCTTGCCAGGGAATGCAGGAGCGCTAACAGCACCGCCCTTATAGTTGCTTACCTGGGGGTAGCCGCTCATCGATACGCCGTTTTCCTGACAGTCGATGGTGATGTTTTTGTAGATAGGGCCAAATACAGCGTAAGTGGTCCACGCACCAGCACCTGTGTTGTATTTCACAGCGTTGACATTGTAGTGGTTGCTTGCATTATTGGGGTCTTCAAAACTGATACTTTGGCTTCCCCATACAGCTGCTGTCGCATCATTTGGATTGCGGTTAACGAGCTTAAACGCGGTGCCACTTGCCCCAAAAGAGGTAGAGCTGGTAGAGGTGATTACGTACAGGTTGTCGCTTGCACGCTTTACCAGATAGTTCGAACCGCTTGCCTCAAGATAAAAGAGGGCAGTGTCGTCGAGATCGCCTGTGTGTGAGCTGGTCCAGCGAACCCAGTGGTCGCAGCGGGGAGAAGTTGCGGATGCAGTATTACTGGAAGCCACGAAACCGAAGCGTCCGTTCGTTCCTGCCAAGGCTTTGAACTGATCTAAGGTGAGCGGTTCGCCATAGCCTTCCATTAGGGTGGCCGTTATCTGAGACCATCTACTGTGCTCATGCATAGCAGAGCAAGAAGAGTAATGATTTTTTTCATGTTTCCTTTATTTAGAAATTAATAATATGATTGTTAATTTTTGTCTATTTGTGTTGCAAATCGTGTTGCAAAGCTGGTTAGCTTTGTGCACATTAACGCTATTCAAATGCAAAAGTAGGGCGAATTGCTAAGTCTACACTCCCTTTGCGCGTTAAAAGATGTTAACAAATGCAAAAAGGGCGAATTTTTGGTTTCATGAGCCCTTAAGATAACTCCAACGTGTATAAAAAACGAAGCCTGACGTTCACTATGTGATTCGCTGACTTCGGTAAATGGTTAGCTCGTCATGCTTTTCGCTTCCCAGACACTTCGGAACTTCGTCCCTCAGGTCTGACGTTCGCTGCATGACTCGCTGACTTCTCGGTTATTGGTTAATGTTTATTGTTTATTGTCAAAGTGCCCCGAGCGGGACTCGAACCCGCACAGCCCTTTCGGGCCAAAGGATTTTAAGTCCTTCGTGTCTACCATTCCACCATCAGGGCGACATTTGCGGCGCAAAAATAAGGTAAAGGTTGCGGAAATGCAAGATTTATGTGTACTTTTGCGCCCGCAAACAGAGCTTTTTATTATGAGTCAACTGATTATTCCAAAGAACTATCGTCCGCTTTTGGGTCGCGACGAGACAGAACAAGGTATTAAACTTATCAAGGATTTCTTCCAAGACAACCTCGCTACAGGCTTGCACCTGCGCCGCGTCACAGGACCGCTTTTCGTGCGAGGCGGAATGGGTATCAACGACGACCTGAACGGCACAGAACGCCCCGTCGCCTTCCCCATAAAGGACCTCGGCGACGAGAGGGCAGAGGTGGTACATTCTCTGGCAAAGTGGAAACGCCTGACATTGGCAGACTCCAACATAAAGCCTGGCTATGGAATATATACAGACATGAACGCCATACGTGCGGATGAGGAACTGGACAACATCCACTCGCTGTACGTGGATCAGTGGGACTGGGAACAGACAATCACAAAGGAGCAGCGCACAGTGAAGTATCTGAAGAAGGTGGTGAAGAATATCTACTATGCTATGCTGCGTACGGAATTCCTCATCACAGAACGCTTCCCGCAGTTAGGCACACACCTGCCAGAAAAGGTAACCTTCATATATGCCGACGACCTCGCACGAGAATATCCCGACCTCACACCAAAAGAGCGCGAAGGAGAAGTGTGCCGCAAGTATGGTGCAGTATTCGTTATAGGCATAGGTGGAAAACTCTGCGACGGCAAACCTCATGATGGACGCGCCCCAGACTATGACGACTGGAGCACGATGAACGAAGAAGGGCGCACGGGACTGAATGGCGACCTTCTGGTGTGGAACGACGTACTCGGACAAAGCTTCGAACTCAGTTCTATGGGTATCCGTGTAGATCGCGAAGCTCTTGTACGCCAACTCGAACTCTCTGGGCAGCAGCATCGCGCGGAGCTGTATTTCCATCGCCGCCTGCTCGAGGGAACACTGCCGCTCAGCATAGGTGGAGGTATCGGACAGTCACGCCTCTGCATGCTATACCTTCGCAAGGCACACATCGGCGAGATACAAGCGAGCATCTGGCCCGACGACATGCGGAAGGCTTGCGACGAAGCTGGCATACCGCTCATATAAATGCGCATGTGTGCGTACACACGCGATTTGCGCGTATTATATAATAATGAGTGCCATTTATTTTTTCACGCATGGTGGAAAAAAGGCCCCGAGTGCTTTGGCGGTTGTCCGGAAGGTTGTACTTTTGCACCCGCTAACGCCTCGAAAACGGGGTTTGGTTTAGCGAC
>ONWB01000012.1 GCA_900321445.1 uncultured Prevotellaceae bacterium
TGTTTACGGGCACGCCGTACTTGTGGCAAAGCTCGCAGGTCTCGCGGATGTTCTGCATCGACACGGGCTGTCCGCCGACGGTGTTGTTCGTCACTGTGAGCACCATGAAGGGCACTTTCCCCTTGTTCTCTTGCAGCACTTTCTCGAGCTTTTCGAGGCTCACGTTACCCTTGAAGGGCACTTCGAGCTGCGTGTCGTAGGCTTCGGGGACGGTGACGTCGATGGCGAAAGCCTTGCGGCTCTCAATGTGTCCCTTTGTCGTGTCGAAATGCGCGTTTCCGGGTACAACCATCCCAGGCTTCACGAGGCTGCTGAAGAGCACGTTCTCAGCGGCGCGCCCTTGGTGTGTGGGGATAACGTACTGGAAGCCAGTAATGTCGGTGATGGCGTCCTTCATGTGGTAGAAGGAGCGTGCGCCGCCGTAGCTTTCGTCGCCCATCATCATCGCGCTCCATTGGCGGTCGCTCATGGCGCCCGTGCCGGAGTCGGTCAGGAGGTCGATATACACGTGGTCGCTCTTCAGCATGAAGATGTTGTTGTGGGCTTCAAGGAGCCACTTTTCGCGTTGTTCGCGAGTGCTTTTCTTGATGGGTTCAACCATCTTGATTTTCCAAGCTTCAGCAAATGGAAGTTCCATAGTAAAGAATGTTAAGCGTTAGTTTTATGTTTTTTATGCGTGTTCGGTAACGAAGTCGAAGAAGGGCTGCAGCTCGTCCATGTGGTTCAGTCGCACGATGTAGCACATGTTGCAGAGGTCGTCGGCAAGTGCGTCGGGCACGCGCTCCGCCATGCACATGCAGTCGCCGTAGCGTTGCATAATCTCGTCGTGGCTGTGGCGATAAGCGCGCCCGTCGCGACGCCCAGCATAGGCGCAGTAGTATTGTTCGCCCTGCTGCTTGCGGCGTTCGTCGAAGGCCACCATGTCTGCCCAAATCTGATAGACGTCGGTGCTGTGGGCGAAGTTCATCATGTCGGGCGTATATCCTCCCGGCGGGCGCATGTTCACCTCAAGTCCCACGTAGTCGCCCTTTTTCCCGAGTCCTTCGCGGTCGCGGTCGAGCTGGAAGAATTCCAGATGGACAAAGCGGCTCGTGATGCCGAAGGCCTTCACCGTGCGACGCCCAATCTCTGCGAGGGCAGGGGGCACGTTCTTGTTCATCCAGTAGCATGTTTCAAGATTGTCGTGCACGATTTCCATGATGGGCGACGGGAAGATGGAATTGTTCTCGAAGATGGGCTCGCCCTCAGCATTGAAGATGGCGTCGTAGCTCACGAGGAGTCCCGTGATGAACTCTTCGATGACGAAATAGCCGTAGTCGTTGGGATGGAACCAGAACCAGTCGTCGAGTTCCTTGTCGCTGTTAAGTTTGAAAGTGCCTGAAGCGCCCATTCCGCTGTCGGGCTTTGCGATGATGGGGTAGCCCGTCATGCGCACAAACTCCTTTACGCGGTCGTAGCCTTCTGCCGCTTTTATCTGGCGCGCCGTGGGGATTCCGCCAAGAGCATAGTATTTCTTCATCTCGCTCTTGTTGCGAATGGCTGCCACGCGGTCGCTCTTGATGCCCGTCGCCACGTCGAAGTCCGTGCGGAGGCGAGCGTCCTGCTCCAGCCAGTACTCGTTGTTCGACTCTATCCAGTCAATCTTTCCATACTTGTAGGCAAACCATGCAACGGCGGCATATACTTCGTCGTAGTTTTCAAGGCTTTGCACCTTGTAGTAGTCCGTCAGGCACTCGCGGAGTTCCCAGGGAAGATTCTCGTAGTTCGTGTCAGCAACGCCCAGCACATTGACGCCGTTGGCTTTCGCGCCGGCGCAGAAGTGCCAGTATGTTTGCGGGAAGTGGGGGGAGATAAATACTAAGTTCATAAACGTATAGGATTTGTTTTCTTCAGAAACTTTGCGCATGCCTCCGCGGCTAATCTCGAAGGCTTCGCCAAAGAGCTGGCTGCGACCGTTCTTCACCTTTACGTATCCGCCGTCGCGGAAGGTGTAGAAGCGGTGCCCCCAACTGTCGGGGAATGCTATGTCCTCGAAAAGGCGCAGTCCGTCGATGGAAGCGTAGCGCACCTGCTCGAGGTGTGGAATAAGCTTAATCTCAGTCAGTCCGAGCCCGTTAAGCCAGCGTTTGTATTGCGGGTCGGTAGCCTCGCCGGGGAGTTCGGGATGCGAATATACGCGTCCGGCGCAGTTCATGCTGCCTGCGCTGCATCCCATCACCACGCCCTCGAAGCCTTCAAGCAGTTCGCGGAGCCGTATTTCGTGGATGAAGCGGTTTTGCGTAGGAACATGCCCTCCGCAGAGCACAATCCAGTCCGCCCACATCACCAACTCGGGAGCTTTTTCTGCGTTCTTGCGCTCCAGCATCACGATGGGCGCTGTGCGAATGCCCGAAAGGTGGATGCAGTCGCTCATGCCCTTCTTTACGGAGCGCGAATATCCTTTGTCGTCGGGGGCGGCACTCACGAGGAGCACGCGTGGAAGTCGCTTGCCGCCAGTTACGGCGGCAAGCTCACTTTTCACGTCGGCAAGAAAGCCGTTGTCCTCTGTGAAACTGGGCTCCCCATATCGCGTAGGGCTCCCGGTAAGGAATAATGTCACAGTTGTGTGCGTGTACAAAGAGCTGTGCAAAGTGGCTTAGTTAAACCACTTTACATAGCTGAAGTCCTGACGGTGAGGCAGGAGCGGGTTCTTCGGGTACATGCGGTATGCAACCTTGAACGTGCCTGCGAGGTCGAGGGACGTCTTCAGTTCGAAGGTATAGAGGTTGCCTTCGCGCTTCACGACGTTCATGGGGATGGAGCGCAGGAACTGGTCCTGTCCGTCGCGTGTTCCCACGAGTACCATGTCAACGCCGATGGCATCGTCAAGACCCTGCTCGTCGATAGTGTGCCGGATGCAGAACTCCTCGCCGTTGATGACCTGCGAACCGTTTGCAACATCGTCGCGCTCGCTGCTTACGAGGCGGATGCCGTCCCAGCGCTCTGCCACGAGTTCCTTCCATTCGGCAATCTCCTTAGCCTGCTTTGCGCCGTTTGCGCTGAGAGCCTTGAAGCGTGCTGCCTGCGGGCAGTAGAAGCGCTCGAAGTAGTCGTCGAGCTGGCGCTTCATCGTGTAGTGGGGTGCGATGCGTGCGATGGAGTTCTTGACGGTGCGAATCCAGTTCTCGCTGTATCCCTTGCGGTTGCGAGCGTAGTAGAGAGGTATAATCTCCTGCTCCAGCATGCCGTAGATGGTAGTTGCGTCGAGCTGGTCCTGATGCTCCTGGTTCTGATATGTGCGCTTGTCGGTAAGAGCCCAACCAGCGCCTTCGCGATAGCCTTCGTACCACCATCCGTCGAGGACGCTGAGGTTCACGACGCCGTTCATCAGAGCCTTCTCGCCACTTGTGCCAGAAGCCTCGAGGGGGCGTGTCGGCGTGTTCATCCAGATGTCAACGCCGCTGACGAGGCGACGAGCGAGGTGCATGTCGTAGTTTTCGAGGAAGAGAATCTTTCCGATGAACTCAGGCTGCTGCGAGATTTCGTAGATGCGCTTGATGAGTCCCTGGCCAGCTCCGTCGGCGGGGTGAGCCTTGCCTGCGAAGATGAACTGTACGGGATAGTCGGGGTTGTTGACAATCTTGGAAAGGCGTTCGAGGTCGGAGAAGAGGAGGTGTGCGCGCTTGTAGGTTGCGAAGCGGCGTGCGAAGCCTATGAGCAGGGCGTTCGGGTTAATCTTGTCAAGCAGGCTTACAACGCGGCTTGGGTCGCCCTGGTTCTTGAGCCAGTTCTCGCGGAAGCGTTCGCGGATGTAGTCGATGAGTTTCGTCTTGAGGAGCATGCGCGTTTTCCAGACGATTTCGTCGGGCACGTCGTAGATTTTCTCCCAGATGCGCTCGTTCGACTCGTCGTTGAGGAAGTTTGCGTCGAAGAACTTGTTATGTACGCGGCGCCATTCGCGTGCGCACCATGTTGGGTAGTGTACGCCGTTTGTGACGTATCCTACGTGGCTTTCTTCGGGGAAATATCCCTTCCAGATGCCGCCGAACATCTTCTTCGACACTTCGCCGTGGAGCCAGCTTACGCCGTTCACCTCCTGGCAGGTGTTGCAAGGTACTTTCCGAAGAGCGTCTCGTCGAAGTAGTCGTGTCCAGCAGGCACGGGAGTGTGTACCGTGTAGAGGCTTGAAGCCTTCACGAGTTCCAGGGCTTGGTTGAAGGTGAATCCGTCGTTCACGTAGTCCACGAGGCGCTGTACGTTGCAGAGCGCTGCGTGTCCCTCGTTGCAGTGGTAGATTTCCTTCTTGATGCCAAGTTTCTGCAGGGCGAGTACGCCGCCAATGCCGAGCAGGTATTCCTGCTTCATGCGGTTCTCCCAGTCGCCGCCATAGAGCGTGTGGGTGATGCTGCGGTCGTATTCGCTGTTCTCCAAGATGTCGGTGTCGAGGAGGTACAGGCTGATGCGTCCCACGTTCACCTTCCAGATTGCTGCGTGAACGACGTAGTTGGGGAAGGGCACGTCAACGATTACCTGGTTCCCGTTCTCGTCGAGGACGCGCTCGATGGGAAGGAGGTCGAAGTCCTGCGGTTCGTAGTTTGCAATCTGTTGTCCGTCGATGGAGAGTGTCTGTGTGAAGTATCCGTAGCGATAGAGGAAGCCGACACCGCACATATCGACGTTGGAGTCGGAAGCCTCCTTCATGTAGTCGCCGGCAAGGATGCCGAGGCCGCCGCTATAGATTTTCAGCACGTGGTAGAGTCCGTACTCCATGCAGAAGTATGCCACGCTAGGGCGCTTCGTGTCGGGCTTTACGTCCATGTATGTGCGGAACTGCTTATAGACTTTGTTCATTCTTGCGATGAGTTCTTCGTCCTTAGCGAGTTCCTTGAGACGCTCGTAGCTCAGACGGCGCAGCATCTCGATGGGGTTGTGGTCGGTCTTTGTGTAGAGTTCGTCGTCGATGGCGCGGAAGAGTTCGCGTGCATCGGGGTTCCAAGTCCACCAAAGGTTCCGGCTCAACTCGTCGAGCTTCTGAAGCTCTGCGGGGATGTTGCTTTTTACGTTTACGAGGTTCCAACGGGGCTCGTTTGCATTACTTACTTTTACTTTCATTCTGTGTTTATTTGGTTAATTTATTGTTCTTTATAGGGTTTTGCTGAGTGCAAAGTCGTATGCCTTGTAGTATTGCGAGATGAAGTCCTGCCACCTTGCCTGTCCAGCGAGTTTTGCTGCGGCTTTCTTGCAGTTGTTGCGAAGCTGCGGCGTGGCAAGAATCTGCTCTAATGAGATGCCGGCGATTTCTGCGGCGAGCTGGAAGTAGTTCTCGTCGTCGCGATGTAGCACAGCGGCGCCGTCGCGGAGCGTGGCGTTGTGTCCGAGGGTTTCGTCCACCCACTGCCCGAAGCCGCTGAGGTCTGTCGTGATGCATGGTATGCCGTAGGCGCAGGCCTCCAGCGGAGTGTATCCCCAGGGCTCGTAGTATGAGGGATAGATGCAGAGGTCGCATGCTGCGAGTGCATCGTAGTATTCCATGTTGAGTATGCCGTCCTTGCCGTCGAGGTAGCATGGCACGAGCATCACCTTCACGGGGTCGTCGTCGGTGTTCCATAGTGCCAGTCCGCGTATTGTTCCGACGATGCGGTCCTCGAGGAAGTCGTTGAGTTCGTGTGTGATAAAGGGGTGGGGTAGTTGCTTGCGTTCCTTGACGGGTTTCCGCAGCTGTTCCAGCAGGTCCTTGCGAGGTTCTTTTACCCAGCAAGGCACTTCGATGAGTGCAAGCACTCGCTTTTGCGGCGCTTCCTCGCGCAGTCGTGCGCTGAGCTGTGCCAACGACTCGAGATACACGTCGAATCCCTTGCAGCGGTAGTCGTTGCGCCCGCTTGTCGAGATGATGAATGTGTCGGCGGGCAGCACTTCGCCGATGAGTGCCGAAGCTGTGTCGAGGAGGATGTGTCGCGACTGTGCTACGGGGCTCATTGGGCGTGCGGAGCGCTCGAATCCGTTCGGCAGCACTACGTCGGCAGCTTTCTCCAGAAGTTGTCGGCATTCGCGGTCGGTGAACGACGATACCGTCGTGAAGCAGTCGGCATAGTGGGCGGCTTTCTTCTCGACGCTGTGCTTCGCCTCCATGGACAGCTCGCTTGCCATTTGGTCGCCGTTGTATCCGTGGAAGTATTTGTATAGGAGTTTGTTGTTGCCAGCGATGGAGCGCCCTATGCTTGTGGCGTGTGTGGTGAAGATTGTTGCCACCTGCGGAGCCTCGGCTTTGAGGAACATCATGCCGAGTCCCGTCATCCATTCGTGTGCCTGATATACGATGCGCTTTTCCTTGAAGGCGTCCTGCGCTGTTGCGCACTTCACGAGCATGCCTGCGGCGTAGGAGAACATTGACGCCTCGTCGTAGTCGCCGTAGGCTTGCAAGCTGTTGACGCCGAAGAGGTTCCAGGCTCGCGAGTAGATGTCGTTTTTCTGTTCAAAAAACGGGCGGAAGTCGATGAGAATAGCTATGGGGTTTCCCTCGACAGCCCATCGTCCCGTCCGAATGTTTATGCCTTCTGCCGCCGCAGCTTTCTTGAGGCTGCGCAGGAGTCGTTTGTCCTCCCTGAAGTCGGCGTTTTCCTTGTCGGGGTTGATGTCTGGCCCGATGAAGATAAGGTTGTCGCCGAACTCATCTTTAAGGATATGCGCGCGCGAGGAGAGAACCGTGTAGATTCCTCCCACTTTATTGCATACTTCCCAGCTGGCTTCAAATATGTAGTCGGGTTTTTGTAGGTTTTGTGTCATTTTGCGGGTTGTGTGTTTCCTTATATTTTCATTTGTCTTCAAGGTCCTCGATGTCGTATATTTCGTCGTCGCTTTCCCAGTCCTCCTCGTCGTCGTCGGGGCGTGCGTCTTCCCAGTCGGGTTCCCAGTCGGAGAAGTCGTGTTGCAGCACGACGCTTTCGCGGTCGCGGTGTGCGAGTGCGTCGCCTCCCGTCATGGATGCAATCTTCATGGATTCGCTGTTGAGTGCCTCCCAGATTTTGTCCTTCAGTTCCTGCAGTCCCTTGTTTGCTACTGCCGAGATGAACACTACGGGCAGGTCGCTGGGCAGTTCCTCGCGCAGCATTTCGATGAGTTCCTCGTCGAGGAGGTCGCACTTCGTTACGGCCAGTATGCGCTGTTTGCTGAGCATGTCGGGGTTGTAGCGCCGCAGTTCCTCAAGCAGTACCTCGTACTCTTGCCCGATGTGTTCCGTGTCGCCTGGCACCATGAACAGGAGAATGGAGTTGCGCTCTATGTGCCTGAGGAATCTGAGTCCGAGTCCGCGTCCTTCGCTTGCGCCCTTGATGATGCCCGGTATGTCTGCCATCACGAACGAGTGGTTGTCGCGATGCGCCACGATGCCGAGGCTTGGTTCGAGTGTCGTGAAGGGGTAGCCGGCAATCTTCGGGCGTGCTGAGGACAGCGTTGAGAGCAGCGTGGATTTTCCTGCGTTAGGGAAGCCCACGAGTCCCACGTCGGCCAGCAGCTTGAGCTCCAGAATGACCATCAGCTCCTGCATGGGTTCGCCGGGCTGTGCGTAGCGCGGCGTTTGGTTTGTAGCAGAGCGGAAGTGCCAGTTTCCTCTTCCGCCGCGTCCGCCCTGTAGCAGCATCACCACCTGCCCGTCTTCGGTAACGTCGCAGAGGTAGCGTCCCGTCTCGGCATCGTAGGCCACAGTTCCGCAGGGCACCTCGATGTAGCAGTCGGCGCCGTCGGAACCATGTCGCAGGTCTTTGCCTCCATTCTGTCCGTTCTGCGCAAAGGCGTGTCGCTCGTAGCGCAGGTGTAGCAGCGTCCAGTAGTTGCGGTTTCCGCGCAGGTACACGTTTCCGCCGCGTCCGCCGTCGCCGCCGTCGGGGCCGCCGTTGGGTTGGTATTTGGCGCGATGCAGGTGCATGGAGCCTCTTCCGCCCTTTCCTGAGCGGCAGAATATCTTTACGTAGTCAACGAAATTGGACTCCATCGTGAGGGTATTGTGTGTGTGAAGACTGTGTCGTTTTCTTGTTGTGGTTCAGATAGCGTCGATGGCTTTGCAGAGTTGTGCGTTGATGTCCTCGATGCTTCCTACGCCGTTGACGGTTCGCAGCAGGTTGCGCTTCTTGTACCATTCGGCGAGGGGTGCCGTCTGGTTGTGATAGACTTCGAGTCGTGCCTTGATGGTCTGCTCGTTGTCGTCGGCGCGTCCGCTTGTCTTTCCTCGCAGCACGAGGCGCTCGACGAGCAGTTCGTCGGCAACGTGCAGTTCCAGCACGCAGCTCACCTCCGTTCCGCGCTCTTGGAGCATTTCCGCGAGGGCTTCGGCCTGCGGTATTGTGCGTGGGAATCCGTCGAAGATGACGCCCTCGCACGGGAGCATGGCGTCGTAGGTTGCGGCGAGTATGCTTACCATCAGGCTGTCGGGGATTAGTTGTCCCTTGTCGATATATTTCTTTGCAGTTTGTCCGAGTTCGGTGCCCTGCTTAATCTCTGCGCGCAGGACGTCGCCTGTCGAGATGTGTCGGAAGGCGTATTTCTCGACGAGCAGGTCGCTTTGTGTGCCTTTTCCAGAGCCTGGTGCTCCGAAGATGATGATGTTCTTCATTGTTGGCGTGTTATTTTACAACAGTATAGATGTCGGCGAGGTTTCGCCCGAATCCGTCGTAGTCGAGTCCGTAGCCCACGATGAAGTCGTTGGGGATGCGGAAGCAGCAGTAGGGGATGTCGAGTTCCACCTTCATGTTTCCGGGCTTTACGAGCAGCGAGGCTATGCGTATCTCTGCGGGGTTTTGCTTCTTCAGCGAGTCGATGAGTCCCTTCATGGTCAGTCCCGAGTCGATGATGTCCTCTACGACTACCACGCTGCGTCCGCTGATGTCCTCCTTGAGTCCCATCAGTTCCTGTACGTTTCCTGAGCTCTCGGTTCCCACGTAGGATGCGAGGCGGATGAATGTTATTTCGCAGGGGGTGTCCACACCTCTGATCAGGTCGGCAGCGAAGACGAAGGAGCCGTTGAGAACGGCTACGAACAGCGGGTTCTTGCCTTCCATGTCCTTGCTGATTTGTCGTGCGAGTTCCGCTACGCGCTTTTGTATCTCCTCTCTGGGGATTGATACTGTGAAGTCGAGGTCTTTTACCTTGATGGTGTTCATGACGTTATGTTGCTTAGTGGTTTAATAGCTTGTGTGTCAGTTCAGCTCAGTTCAGCTCAGCTCTACGACCGTAATCCCCGAGCCGCCCATCTGCACGTGTTCGTCGTGGTATGCTCTCACACCGCCCAGCGTGCGGAGGTAGTTGCGTGTGAGCTGTCGCAGGGCTCCCGTGCCTGTTCCGTGCAGGATGCGCACTTGTGCCTGTTCGAGCAGTATTGCGTCGTCCATGAACAGCGCCACTGCCTGCAGGGCTTCGTCGGCGCGCATGCCGCGCAGGTCTATTTCGGGTTTGAAGTGCAGTTTCTTTTCGTCGATGGCGGCGCGCGTCTGTCGGCTCACGAATGTTGCGGCCTTGAAGGTCTTGTCGTCCTTAGGTGCTTCGGCGCGTGTGAGCCTCTCTAGGGGCACGTTTGTGTGTATCATGCCGAAGAGCACTCGTGCCTCGCCCGTTGGCGAGATGCTTTCGATGCGTCCCGGTGTCTGCTGTCCGCGCAGTCGAACGTAGTCGCCCGCGCTGAGGCTCTGTTCTGCGCTGAAGGCTGCCGCAGGGCTTGCCGCGTGTGGTGTTGCTGCTGCGCTGGCGGGTGCCGTGTCGCTTGCGGAGGTGGCTGTGGGCGCTGCGCCCTGCTGCTCCTTCCTCATGCGTCGGCGTTCCTGGCGTCGGCGTATCTGTTCCATCTTGCGGCTAATCTTGTCGTCGCCGACGGGCTGCTCCACCTCCTCCTTATATTCCGTGAGTTCGCGTCGCGCCTCGCGTGTGCGTTCCTTTTCGGCCTGTGCCTCCTTGATGGCGCGTATAGTGTTCTCGATGCGTGCGTTCGACTCGCGAATGAGGTCTTGCGCCTCGCGCTTTGCCTGGTCGATGACGGCGCGTCGCTGGCGGTTTACGTCCTCCAGTTCGCGCTCGTAGTTTGCCAGTGTCTGCTCGAGCTGCTTCTCTTGCGAGTGTACGCGCTGCCGCTTGTTCTCCCAGTACATCTTGTCGCGTGCGATGTCCTGCAGGTACTTGTCGCTCATGACGTAGTCCTTGCCGACGATGCCTGCGGCGCGAGCTATGACGTCCTCGGGCAGTCCTATCTTGCGCGCAATCTCGATGGCGAAGCTGCTGCCCGGGTGCCCGATGCGGAGCATGAACAGGGGCTGCATCTTCGAGCGGTCGTAGAGCATGGCTCCGTTCACCACCGTCCGCGAGTTCTCGGCGAAGCGCTTGAGGTTCTGGTAGTGTGTCGTGATGATGCCGTAGGTCTTGCACTCCACGAACTTCTCCATGATGGCCTCGGCGAGGGCTCCGCCAATCTGCGGCTCCGTGCCGCCTCCGAACTCGTCGATGAGCAGGAGCGAGGTCTCGGAGCTGCGCTTCATCATCGTCTTCAGCCCCAGCAGGTGCGAGGAATATGTCGAGAGTGAGTTTTCGAGGTCCTGTTCGTCGCCTATGGACAGGAATATGTCGGAGAAGAATCCCATGCGCGAGTTAGCGTCCATGGGCACGGGCATGCCGCATTGCATCATGTACTGCAGTAGTCCCACCGTCTTCAGGCACACGCTCTTTCCGCCCGCGTTGGGGCCAGAGATGACGAGCAGTCGCGCCTCTCCGCGCAGCGCAATGTCCAGGGGCACCTGGTCCTCGCCCTTGCGTCGCAGCGCCTGGCGCAGTATGGGGTGCGTAGCGTGCACCCAGTCGATGCGCGGCGTGTCGGCAACGTCGGGGACGTGGCACTCGAAGTTCTCGGAGAACGTAGCCAGTGCACGCAGGTAGTCGATGTGGGCGAGGAACTTCAGCGCCTCCATCATGTCGCCCACGTGCGGGCGCACCTCCGATGTCAGTTCCTGCAGTATGCGCATCACCTCGCGTCGCTCCGCGGCTTTCAGCTCGCGAATGCGGTTGTTGGCGTCCACCACCGCCGTGGGCTCTATGAACACCGTCTTGCCCGTTGCGCTCTCGTCGTGTATGATGCCGCGAATCTTCTTCTTCAGGCTCGGAGCCACGGGAATCACCAGTCGCCCGTCGCGCAGCGTAGGCGCCACGTCGCGCTCGATGTAGCCCTCGTTCTGCGCCTCGGCGATAATCTGCCGCAGCGAGTGCGAGATGCCTCGCGACGTCACCTCCATTTGGTGGCGTATCGACAGCAGCTCGGGCGACGCCGTGTCGCGCACCTTGCCGTATTTGTTCAGCACAGCCTCTATGCGTGCAATGATGTCGGGGAACGTCGCCACGCCCTCCGTCAGGCGTTGCAGGGCGGGGTAGCGCACCGCCTCGCCGTCGTCCTCCTTGCGGAATGCCTTCGTCAGCTGCTCCACGCTCCTCAGCGAGCGCTTCAGGTCGAACAGCTCCATCTCCTCCATGTTCGTGCGCTCGGGGCGAATCCTCACCAGCGCCTGTCTCACGTCGTAGAAGTTCTCCTCGTAGGCGTCCTCCTCTTCCTCGTTGAAGCGCTGGAACTCCGCCGCCTGCGCCAGTGCCTCCCGCGCCTCGGCAGGCGTGGCAAGCGCACGCAGGCTGTTGTCCACCCAGTCCGTGCCGAGTGTGGACATGCAGCGCCCGCGCAGAAGCGTGCGTATTTCCGTGAATCCTATTTTGTCTTCAAAGTGCTCTGGAAAGAACATTTCGTATAGTCTTTTTCGTATAACCTTATTTTATGCGGCGCGAAAATACAAATTTAATTTTGAAAACGAAAGCCGCGTAGAAATTAAATTTGTATTTACAGTGAGCTTCGTAGTGCGCGTCAGCCCGCTGCGCACAGTGCAGCGCAGGCTGGGGCACGAAAAACGAAGCGAGCTAAAATACGCAAGTCCCCAGAGGGGACGTCAGACCACAGGCGGGGGTATAGTTCAATTCAGAAAATAGTCCATTAGGTCTGTTATCGACGGATAGTTCTTTAATAGTTGTTCAAGATACGCATCGAACACCTTTTCGACATAAGGATATTTTGCCTCATAGAGCATGTCATTCTGCTCCAGGTACAATGACTCCAGCCTGTATTCGGTCTCTGGCACTTTGGGGGCTGCCTTGTTGCTGGAAGATTGTGAAAAAGAAAACCGTACGGAATACGTGGGAGAGTAGCCGTCATAGTGTATTGTAAAAATCCATTTCGTCTTGGAACCGTCAGCCTCATACGTAGCTCCGAAAAAATCCGACACACCTGTCCTGTCCTTTTGATTATAAATCTCGCACTCCTTCTTCGGGGAGCAAAACATGAAATGGTCTTCCGTAAGGTTATATACGTACAAATCCTTGCTTTCTCCGTCGTTGTATTCCATTACGAAGTTGTACGTTGTCGTGTCGTTCACCTTTGTGCCGTCCACGGCGATTTTCTTGCATGTAAGATGAGCCTTTGTGCAAGTCGTTATGTCAAAGTCTGTCTGTGCCTGACCCCCCGCCGCAATCACGGCAAGGAGTGATATCAATGCTATTCGTTTCATTTTGCCACGTTCTTTTTTTGTTGATTATTTTCCGCAAAGATACGAAAAAACATCATGGCTGAAACATTTTCAGGGAAAAGTTGTAGGTAGGGGGGGGTAGAAATGGCATCTCGCGGAAAGTCTTTCCTATTTCGAGCAAAGTTTCTCGCATCTCGCGAAAAGTTTTTCCCATTTCGAGCAAAGTTTCTCGCATCTCGCGGAAAGTTTCTCCTATTTCGTGCCGAGTTGCCCCTTTCTCGCGCGCGTTCGCGCACTGAGAGTTTTGAAAAATACTACCACAATTACCACACCTACCACAGCCGTTGATTTTCAGTGTATTGCTGTGGTAGATATGGTGGCAGATGTGGTGGATTTTCGCGTTTTTAACACGATTTTAACACTTTTTTCGCACAAAAACGGCAAAAAACGACCCAAAATCCTGTGTTTGCGTACAGATTGTATAGGCATAAAAACATCGCGGCGCAATGGTGGTAGTGTGGTGGCGAGCGGCACCCCTGTGACGCACGCCTCACGGCTCGCTCTACCGCCTGCCTAAATTATGGCGTCCCTACAGGACTCAGCGTCCGAAAAATCTTCCTCAATAAAAAGTCTAATGAAATTGTGTTAACATCCTGAAAATAAATATAATATATTTTTGCAGCAAAATAAATATTTAGCACTTTTGTGGTATAAAAAAGCCTCCCCTCAGGGGGAGGTTTGGTGGGGCTTACCTTCGCTTGGGGAGGTTTGGTGGGGCTGTAGTTTGGTAGTGTTTCCTTCAGTTCTGGACTAATACATATAAAAATCATCTGGTATTGGGACCTTGGTGAAATTAACTTTCTTGTCCAGGTAGCGGTATTTATCTGTAGTGTAGTTGATGGGACCCATTTCCATGCTCGTCCCTGTCAGGTTCTTATAGTACGCACCGAAGGAGTAGCCTTCGTAGTCGATGTCGCCGTATGAGAAGGGGTCTGCTTCCTTTGGTTTGAGGATATAGATGTTTCTCGCCCATCCTACATACTGCCCCTTGTAGTCGGAGTACCATTTGCCGTCCTTGGCATCAGTCGGGATGTATTGGATTTCATACTCTATGCCGTCAGCGGTGTATTCATAGATGTAATCGTATTTATCGCTTTCCAGCTTCCACTGCCCAACAAACAGCTGCTTTGCCTCGTCTGCCGTGGTCGGTACGCGCGAGGCTTTGTAATATACATTGGGTGTCTTTGCTCCGTTTTCGTAGTTGGCGACCTCCACCGTGCGGAAGTCCGCGCGAAGAATCTCTATCGTCTGCTTCGTGCCGTCGGAATAGACGACGTGGACAATGTTGCCGCTGACGGTGTACGTGCCTTTGTCGATAGCCTTGAAGAGGTCGACGATGTATTCCCCTTTCTCGTTGAACTGTATGGTGGCGCCCTGCGCCCATTTCGTCCAGTCTGCGTTTTTCGTGGCGCGCGAGTGCGTAATCATCCATTCTCCCCTTATCTGCTCCGCTGTCTTGCCGTTAATCTCGCCGCCCTCGCCGCCGTTGTCGTCATCATCGCCTCCGCAAGCTGCGAGACTCAGCGTCGTGAATACCATGAGCAGCGCATAGGCAGCCATTGTCATGTACTTCTTCATGTCCTTTTTTCGTGTTGGTTTGGTTTGTTCGTGCGGCAAAAATAATGAGTATAAAGTAAAAATTAAAACGTAATAAGTAAAAATTAAGAATGTAGAGACCCTGCGGAACTCTGTCACTCGTAACTCAAAAACCTCCCCTTAGTGGAGGTTTGGTGGGGCTGTAGGGGGCTTCGTTTGGAGGGGGCTCTTCCTACTTTAGTGTAGAAATATGGGGTGTTCAAATAAAAAAATAATGTTTGCGCGCGCGGGATTGCGAGAATATTACTATTTTTGCGCCGATTTGCGAAAAACGTAACACAATTATATAATGGAACATCTGATTGCCAATAGTGGCATCCATTTCATCAAGCGCGAGGTGGAGTTCAACCCGTCCTCGTCGCTGCAGCTCCCTGGTGGCAAGACTCTGCGCTATGCTTTCTGCGACACGGAGAACTTCCTGACAGGTGAGCGCTTCTTCGACCTGCTGACGATGCAGGCGCAGACGAACACGCTGATTCCGGTCAGCGAGATTCTGGAGGCTAAGGCCTACGCTACGCTCCCCGACGGGGCGGAGGAACTCGATGCCGCCGGCGTCGTGAAGGTGGCTGACGATGCACCCACGTCGGTGCTTACGAACTACCAGCCGGGCGACACGGAGACGTTCAACATTAGCGAGCTGATGAACTTCCGCGTGAAGGGCGAGGGTACGAACATCCCCGAGTCGGCTTTCGAGAAGATTCTCGGCAAGTGGCTCCCCATGCCTATGTTCGAGCATGAGG
Source organism: uncultured Prevotellaceae bacterium (assembly GCA_900321445.1). Lineage (GTDB taxonomy): Bacteria > Bacteroidota > Bacteroidia > Bacteroidales > Bacteroidaceae > Alloprevotella. The sequence goes on from ONWB01000012.1 coordinate 14,906, forward strand.
AGGGTAGGGCTACGCTGCCCTCGCCGTATGGGTGGTGCCGCGTGAGGATTGACGCGCTTGGCGCTGGCAGTCAGAAGAACACCACGCGCTACCGCCTGCTGTGGGCTTTCGACACGCAGCTCTCCGACGACGCCATGGACAATCTGCGCCCCACGTTCTTCGCCGAATATGGCGAGACGGAGAAGTCGTATGCGCTCTGCAACCGCGCCGACGAGCTGCTGGGCTTCCTTGCCACGAGCGGCGAGTTTACGGCTTTCGCCGACTACCTGAGCGGTCTGCTCGGCATCAAGGACGAGGCGTCGCACAAGTACATTGGGTGGTACATCTACCTCGTAGGCTTCCTGCGCCTGCTCGACGGCGCTGCTCCCGAGGTGACGCTGCATGCTTCGCAGGATGCCGAGGCTGTGCCCGTGGACCTCGTCCTGGACATCGGCAACTCCCGCACCTGCGGCGTGCTCTTCGAGCGTGGCGACTTCACCCGCGTCATGATGCTCGAGCTTCGCGACCTCACGCAGCCCTGGAAGACGTACCGCAAGAGCTTCGACATGCGATGCGTGTTCCGCAAGGCCGACTTCGGCAACGACATCGTGGTGGGTGGGCAGCGCCTCTTCGAATGGCGCTCGCTGATGCGCGTCGGCGACGAAGCGCGCAGCCTCGTCTATCGCTCGCTCGAGGAGGGAGGCATGGCGCAGCGCACGACGAACTACAGCAGCCCGAAGCGATACCTCTGGGACAATAAGCCCTTCGACGGGAAGTGGGAGTTCCTGACAACCGTGGACGACCCCTTCAACGTGCGACAGGACGTGCAGATATACATCCCGAAGCTCTCCGACCTCTTCGACAGCACGGGCAACTACGTTGGTCCCGACGCCAACGTCGGCACCGTCGACGACGCCGACGGCAACAGGTATTCGCGCTCGTCGCTGATGACCTTCGTGTTCATAGAAATCTTCCAGCAGGCAATAGCGCAGATTAACAGCATCGAGTTCCGCACCAAACACGGCGACATCGACCTGAAGCGCTACCTGCGCAACATCATACTGACCTGCCCGACGGCGATGCCCGAAGTGGAGCAGGTGAAGCTACGCAAGTGCGGCGAGGACGCCTGGGCAGCCCTCAGAGACTGCTACAAGAGCCTCGGCGAGGTGAGCATCATTCCCACAAGCGAGCAGCTGCAGCGCCACGACGACTTCGACGAGGCGCGCCCCCGCGTGTGGAGCTACGACGAGGCCACGTGCTGCCAGCTCGTGTACATCTACGCCGAGATTGCCGAGCGCTACCGCGGCGAGATTCACCGCTTCTTCGACCTGAAGGGACACGTGCGCCCCGAGGAGGCCGAGGAAGGCTACGAGGGTAAGTCGCTGACCATCGGCAGCATCGACATCGGCGCCGGCACCACCGACCTGATGATATGCTCCTACCAGTGTCACGGCGAAGGCCAGAGCCGCCTCGTGCCGCGCCCCCTGTTCTGGGACAGCTTCTACCAAGCCGGCGACGACATACTGCGCGCCCTCGTACAATATCAAGTCATCGAAGGCCCCGAACACGGCGAGGCATGCCAGGGCAACATCGGCAGCGCACTCACCTCGCGCCTGCTCGCCATGAGCATCGACGAGATGCGCCAGCTGCCCTGCGTGAAAGCCAACGACGTCTATCAGGCAAAGATTCGCGACATACAAAACATCCACGACGACGACCAGCGCCGGCAGGCCATTCGCGTCTTCGCCTCGAACCTGCTGCACGACTTTTTCGGATGCGACTCCAACATGATGAGCTTCCACGACCGCCGCTGCCGCGTGGACTTCAACACGCAGATTTCCGTGCCCATAGCGCAGTTCTACCTCGAGCAGCTGCGCCTGAAGCGCCCCTCAAGGCTATATACCTTCGGAGAAATCTTCACCGCCGACAAGCCCGCCGACTACCTGCTCGACTACTTTGAGCAGCACTTCGGGTTCCGCTTCGAGGAACTCGCCTGGCGCTTCGAGCCCGACATGGTCTCCAGCATCGTCAAGAGCGTCATGGAGCCACTCATGAAGCAGCTCTCCGTAATCCTCTATGCCCACCATTGCGACATTCTCGTCCTCGCCGGACGCCCCTCGTCGCTGGACGCCATCACGGAGCTGTTCATCAAGTACATCCCCATCTCGCCCGACCGCCTCATTCGCCTCAACGAATACCGCGTCGGAAACTGGTACCCCTTCGCCGACGGACAGGGATACTTCTACGACCAGAAGAGCATCGTGGCAGTAGGAGGCATGGTGGGATACATGGCAAGCACGCCTCAGGGCAACTTCAACGGACTCGTCATCGACTTCCGCGAGATGGTAAAGAAGATGAAGAGCACGGCAGCGTACATCGGCGTCTTCAAGTCCGAGCGCCAGCAGGTACCGACCTCGCTGCTCACGCCCACCGACGGCACCGTCACCATCGACGTCCCCGTGTTCCCCGTGTTCCTCGGATGCAAGCAGCTCGACTCGCCGCTATACCAGGCGCGCCCGCTCTACGGCATCTACAACTACAGCAGCCGCACGCCGCTGCGTCTCACGCTGAGTCGCAACTACTTCGAGGACCGCGAGCTCGTCACCCTCGACGAAGCCACCGACCACGAAGGCAACACCCTGCCACCCGACAAAGTCGAGATACGCCAGCAAAGCATCGTCGACGACGGCTCCTTCTGGCTCGACAAGGGCGAATTCGAACTTTCTGTGAAGTGAGGAGTGAGCACTTCAGTGAGTCTTGCAGCCGTTCAAAGGTTAATGTTCAATGTTCAATGTTCAATGAATAAAATGTTAGACAAGATACTAAACCAAATAGATGTCATCAACGAGTCCCTGAAGTGGATTCGCAACAACAAGCCCGAGCAGTATGAGCCGCGTTTCCTGCAACTCGTTGAGGAGCGCCGCAAACTGCGCAAGATGGCCGACGCCGAGCGCGAGAACCCCGCCATTGCCGCATACGGCGAAAGCCAGGTGGGAAAGTCGTACCTTATGAGCAACATCCTGCAGCGCGATGGCAAGCCGTTCCTCGTCAGCGTGAATGGGCACGACTACGACTTCATCGAGGAGATGAACCCCATCACCCACGACACAGAGGCCACGGGCGTGGTAACGCGCTTCTCGTCCTATGCACGCAACGAAAAGCTGTTTAGCGACGTGCACCCCATCATGATGAAGACCCTGTCCGTGGCAGACATCGTGCTCATCCTCTGCGACGGATACTACAACAATCTCGTGGACTACACCTCCGACAGCGCCGACGAGATAAACCAGCTTGCGGAGGAATACTACCAGCGCTACATCGCGCAGGCTGAAGGTGCAAATAACGCCGTCACCGAGGACGATGTCATGGACATGAAGTACTATTTCAAGACCTACATCAACAACGCCCAACTTTACAACCAGTCGGCATTCTTCGACCGCATAGCGCTCATCATCCGGCGCGTCCCCGTCAGCGGACTGCGGGAGATTTTCGCAAACCTCTGGCATCGCGACGCACACATCACGGCTCACTTCGACCGCCTGCTTGCACTCGCCGAGAAACTCGGCTTCTCGCGCGTCGTTTACCTGCCCGTAGATGCCGTACTGCGCAACGGACACAACGAGAACACCATCATGAGCGTGCAATGCCTGAACGGGCTCGGTAACGACGCCGCGGCAAACACCTGCGACGCATACCTGCGCAAAGATAGTGGCGACTTCGACACCATCAGCCAGCTCAGCAAGTCAGAACTCGCGGCAATATGCTCCGAGGTGGTGTTCCGCATCGGCGAGGAATACCTCGAAAGCTCCGCTGCCTACGACTTCACGATGATTGACGACCCGCTGACGGTAGGGAAGATTTCACACGACAAGGTGAAGAAGGACATCCTGCGCTACAACGACCTGCTCGACTTCCCAGGTGCACGCTCGCCGAAGAAACACATGAACGACAAGCTCGGCGACCTGAGCATCATCAACGAGCTTTACCTGCGCGGAAAGGTCACATACCTCTTCAACAAGTATTGCGAGAACCGCGAACTGAGCGCACTGCTATACTGCCACCACCAGAAGCAGACCGAAGTGTCCACACTCTACATAACCCTGAACGACTGGGTAGGCAAGTACGTCGGCGACACGCCAGAACGCCGCAAGCGCACGCTCGAAACCACGGGCGGCATTTCCCCGCTCTTCTACATCGCCACGAAGTTCAACATCGACATGTCCGAAGAGCAGAGCGACGCCAAGAATGAGCGCACAGCCATCGACGGCCGCTGGGAGGAACGCTTCACGAAAGTCCTCTACACGCAATGCTTCAACGCAAAGAGCGTGGACTGGGTGCGCAACTGGACTGCGCAGGGCGAAGGATTCCGCAACAGCTACCTGCTGCGCGACTTCAAGTACAGCGGCGAGAAGGGCAGCAAGCTTTACGCAGGCTTCAGCACCGAAGGGCGCGAAACGGCGCCCACCATGCCCGATAGCTACTACCGCAAACTGCGAACATCGTTCGTCGAAAGCGACGACGTGGGCATGCTCTTCGCAGACCCAGCAAAGTCGTGGGACGTTGCTGCCACAATGAACAACGACGGCGCACTATACATCATCGAACAGCTTACGAAGGTGGCACATTGCATGGAGCGCACACGCGAGCACCTCTTCGGCACGCAGCTCGCCGACACGCGAAGCAAGGTGCTGAAACTGCTGAAGGAATACCACGTCTCCGAGGACGCCGTAGAAATTCTCAACGAGAACGTGCGCAAGGCCACGAGCATTCTGCGCGAGCTCGACTTCACCTGCAACGAGGACAACTACTACTTCGGCCATCTCCTGCAAGCCCTGCAGACGACGGAGACCGAGTGCCTGCGCGTTGTACACAGCATCGTGCAGAACCCCGAAACCAATACCGTCGTCAACGACTTTAAGGAATACGAGATTATCCTGCGACGCATCGAACGCGCCCTCGACGAAGCAAAGAGCGACGAGGAACGCTGGCGCGTAATCATGGGCGCCTATGGCTTCCAGTCACGCGAGGAAGCCGAGGACTATCTGCGCCGACGTGGCGTGCGCCCCGACGTGCTCTTCCGGCACAAGGAAACCATCAAGCCAAAGAAGAACTCCAACATCATCGCCGACAGGGTGTACGAGATGTGGCGCACAAGCATCACGTCGCTGGACTTCATGAACGACTATGCCGAGGCAACGGGATTCGACGCCATCGTGATGGGCTCCTTCGTGGACAATATCCTGCTCACAAGCCGCCACGTGGGACTTGCGCAGCACCTTTCCGACATGATTGCCGAATACGTGAACGTAGTGGGACTTCAGCTTATCAACGAAAGCCTCGTTGCCGACATGCTCGCCAGCGGCATCAACGAGTTTGTCAGGGATTTGGGCTACTCCATGCTGACCGACGACGAAAGGATGCACGCACGCGATGTGGCGCAACGGCAGAAGCTGCCCGTATTCCGCTACATCGGGCGACCCGAGCGCAAGTCGTATTTCGAGGAAAGCGAACTTACGGAACTCTTCAACGAGCTCACCAGCGAGCCAAAGGCACTCACGCCAGCGTTCGAGGAGAACTACTTCAAATGGGAAGAGTACATCTACGTTTCGTTCATCGCATTCCTATCCATACCGGAATACGACAAAGAAGCCAACGACCGACTAACGGAAATTATTGGGAAGATTGACCATTGAGCATTGACCATTAGTTCGCCTTGTTCTTTGTACGAAAGGCATGGTGAACTCACACTAACATAGTATGAAAAAGATATTCTTTAAGACGAAGGGGAAGGCTCATCCCGGACAGCCATTCTGGTACCCCTGGGGCATGGGCGGATGTATTGGGCGCCTGTTGCTTTTTCTGGTTCTCTTACTTCTGCTGCTCTTCTTGCTGAGCCTTTTTAGACGATGCGGTAACACTCAGACTGAGGGCGAGGTTACCGACCCCATTTTCCAGCAAGACCCTCTGCCGCACGCGCCTTTCGACACAACACTCACGGACTACGACAATAACCTGCCCGACCCGGGAGAGTTCCTGCCCGACAGCGCTCACAACGTAGTGCCTCCATTCAGTCGCGACAGCTTGGTGTCTGACACAACGTCGCGGCGCGAAATTGTCGGCAACGTGCTGAACATCATCCTCGACTCCGACGCTGGCAACGAAACTTTCAAGAAGTGGGCGCAGGAGTTTAAGGAAAACTATCCCGACCCCGCATACAAGGTCGTCTTTTATCGTCCTCTCGTGCAGCTTATACAAATTCAGGTACCATCGGAACGGCGTATGCAGGTTGCCGACGAGCTTCCACGAAAGATAACGGACATTCGCTTCCACGTGTTCATAGAGGAAGTGTTCGAGACGAGCGCATCGAACAAGCCCAACGACCCCGTCTTCAAGTATGCCGACAAGAGTTGGTACTTTGAGCCCATACAGGCCTACGAAGCATGGGAAGTGACGCGCGGAGACCCCAATATAACTGTTGCTGTCGTCGATAGCTACTTCGACCTTAACCACGACGACCTCTACAGTTCGCGCATAGTGAAGCCCTATAGCGTGCTTACCGGCACGGGCAACGTAGCCCCCAATCCCCTGATGGCTATCATTGACTTCGGAGGCTTCATACATGGCTCAATGGTTGCATCCATGGCAATTGGCAACCAGAACAACTCTCGCGGAACGAGCGGCATAGCACCAGAGTGCCGTTTCATGCCCGTAAGCATCGGCAATCCCGCCACGAGCATGACTATCATGCAGGGACTACTGTATTCCATCTATCAGGGTGCAAACGTCGTGAACATATCCTATGGCGGGGCACCGCCCGCAGAGTTCCTCGCAGCATTCCAGCGCATGACGCCGCGCGAGATGAAGGAATTTGAGAACCGCAATCGTCGCTATGGCGAGGAGGTATGGGAATTTGTTGCAAACCTCTGCGAGGAACGCGGCGTAGCAGTAGTATGGGCTGCCGGCAACGAGAGCGTGTTCTCGGGATTCGACCCCAGCAAGCGTTCAAGCAAATGGATTGTAGCCTCAGGCATTGACCACAACCTGAAAATGTGGGTGAGCGTAGATCCCGCAAGTGGGCGGAAAGCCGGCAGCAACTTTGGTAATTTCCCCGAAGTGGGACTTCAGGAGAGCACCATCTCCGCACCCAGCGTCGATATATTTGGCGCCATGCCCTTCAACAGGTACTATTCAGGTCCTGGAACAAGCTTCGCTGCCCCGCTCGTGACGGGGGCCGTGGCGCTGATGAAGAGCATAGACCCAAGTCTGAAGAACGAGGAAATAATCCGCATACTCAAGGAGACGGGCAAGCCTGTGGAGGGATGCCCGCAGATAGGGCCGCGCTTGCAGATACGCGCCGCCCTCGACGCTGTCAGAAGCAGAAGGCGCTGAGCATCGTTGAACTGTCAGAAATTGTG
>ONWB01000097.1 GCA_900321445.1 uncultured Prevotellaceae bacterium
CGACACAATGTCCATGTCCGAGGTAACACCCGAAACAAGCTACATCGTGGGCGAGACATTCGGACAGTTCCAGAGCTGGCTCGCCGACATCCCCGTAGAACTCGGCGAAACCATCAAGGACTTCCACAACATGGAGTTCCGCCTCTGGCAACTGCGCGAAGCCGTGAAAGCCAACAAGAGTGGACGCCTCAGCGAAGTACAGGACCTCGTAGATGCCATCGAAGCCCGCGCCGACGAAATGACGAAGGGCGAGCGCCTCTACCGCGAGGGCAAACTGCCAAAGCGCATCTGCCACTGCGACACCAAGGTTGACAACATCCTCTTCGAGAAGAACGGCGACGTGCTCTGCGTCATCGACCTCGACACAGTGATGCCCAACTTCGTATTCTCCGACTTCGGCGACTACCTCCGCTCCGCCGCCAACACAGGCAAGGAGGACGACCCCAACCTCGACAACGTCACCTTCAACATGGAAATCTTCAAGAGCTTCGCCAAGGGATACCTGAAGGGCGCAGCCTCATTCCTCACCCCCGTCGAGATTGAGAACCTCCCCTACGCTGCCAAGCTTTTCCCCTACATGCAGACAGTGCGCTTCCTTGCCGACTACATCGACGGCGACCTCTACTACAAGACGCAGTACCCCGAGCACAACCTCGTGCGCAGCCGCGCCCAGTGGAAACTCTTCTGCGAAGCCGACCGCTGCGAGCCCCAGATGAAAGAGTTCATCGCAAGTTGCTGCTAAACAAACCCCATATTAAGACAAAAGCCCTGGAATTGTCCAGGGCTTTTTGTTTTTTTCCAATCCTAAAATCTATTTAGTCCATAGGTTTTATCAGTCCTTCAATGTAGGCAATCTCTTCTGGCGAGAGGTTATACTTTGCATAGAGTTTCTCGTCTGTCCATGATTCAGAGAAGTCTTGGAGTGGAACGAATTGGAATTTATCTTTGGCTATATTTTGAGTTAACAAAACTGACGATAGCAAAAACCTACACAACTTAGTTTTTATATAAGTCTGTAAGTTTTGGGCCATTGATTTTTCCCCAAAATGTCCAATTAACAAATATGATTCAGAGCATATTTGTTTTTCTCCAAGAATTTCAACTCGTGACAACACTTTTTTACGCCCGTCTTTGTCTGCTTGACCTGCATGTTCCGCACTTGTTTTTGAAATTACGACTTTCCATTCACCAACAACCTCTCTATTTGTTGTTATATCTTTTTGAGGAACATAAAAGTTGCCTTTGCTCGTCATTATTTTTATTGATTCAGTAAAAGGCTTGAGCTGCTTAAACTCATATGTACTTGAAAAACCGAACGGATTTCTGCTAAACACAATAGTGTCCATTGTTACTTCCTTAAATGACTGTACCTTATTAATTATATTAAGTACTTTAGTATCACGAATAAAAACATCAAATTCATTTAAAGCCCGAATAGAGCTATATCGTTCTCCGTTTCCAATAATATTTACAACGACACAGTCTCCTTGAAAATCCTTTTCCCATAAAAAATAACATACTCCTCCAGCAATATCTACTCCAGGAAAGCACAAGCGTGAATCAAAGAAATCAGCTAGATACCGTATTCTTTTATCTTGTAGCATCTCGTCTCGAAAATCATCTAATCCTTTACCTCCTGAATACCACCGAGCAGGCATAATCATAGAAACGTATAAAGGTTTAATCTTTCTTGATATATCTACAAAAGTATTATATATTGGGACGGCACTTGTTCCAGCACCTCCTCCATCCATCACTTGATACGGTGGGTTTCCTACAATAGCATTGAATGTCATAAATGTCTGTTTGTTGGCTTTCCAATAGCCTTGACCATTGGATATACGTTCTATGAATTGTTTGGGTTTATTCTTAATTTGGTTGATTAGGTCCTCAAAATATCGGGCATTGACCTTCACTTGGCGGAATCCGCGTAGGGTACGGCGTGTTATGCTCTTGGCCATTGGTGTCTTGCAGATGACAAATACATTCTGTGCGATAGTATCATCCCACAACTGAATCTGTACGTCGTCAGGCAGGTCTGTAGTCAGCATGTGGGCATCGCGATAACGACGGCATTTTTCGCGGAACACGCTATAAGCCACATAGAGCGGATAGAGACCTGTCTTAGAGTTGATTTCAAGAATGCGTGTGTCTGGGTCGGCAAACACACGGGTAGTCACTTCACCACGGTCAACAAAACGAGGCTCAGTCAGCACACCTTTCTCTGCATCAAGGCTTTCGTCGAAGAAATCATAACCACCCAAAGTGTCGCTTATATGCATGTTCACCACTCGCCAAGGAGTTAGCACAGTCTCTTTGTCAGGATTTCGGAAATATCCGAATATTGCGGCAATACGCTTTACGCGTTCTGTTGGGGCCAGCGTGTCGGCTGCACGCGCCATATCGCGAATCTGTCGGCCAGCAGCTCGGAAGATGTCTGGGTCGTAGTATTTCACGAAGTCTGCAAACCTCTCTTTTGTCACACCCTTGGGCATGAACTCCTCCCACGACTGGTCATCGATGATGCTGGCGAAGTTGTCGATGGTCACATCCTCTTCCTCATTCTTCAACTCCGCTCCATATATGAGCAATGGGAAGCGGATGCTGATGCCGCGCAGTATGGAAATGGCCGTAGAACGATTCTTCCTTTTCTCTTTCAACTCTTCGAGTAGCCGCTTTTCTTCTTCGGTTAACTCGTGCTTGCGTTTTTTCTTCGCCTTCTCCACCTTCTCATATTCCTCGTTGGTTAGCCCCTGCTTATTGATGTCCACCTCGCCAGACCCATGATTTGCTTTTGTAGCGCCAATCTGCTTTTTCAGGTCGGCAAACTTCTGTAGTTCCACACGGTCGAGCTTCAGCAGGTTGTCATTATAAAGGTGGCTGTCTTCGAACCCATGCCGCACAACTTTATCTATATAGGCACGCTTCAGTTGTTCAAGCATACTCTCTACCTGCAACTTCTCCATCCGCGTACCATTGTAGCCAATGATTGGACAGAAATTAAGGAAACGCCCCATTACCGCCTTATCGTCATCGGTTTGCACCTTGCCTGCTTTTGCTGTCACCTTGGCCACTTGGGCAATTACTTTCAACGTGCGGTCTGGGGCAAAGTCGAAGACGAAACACTCCTCTTTCCGCCGCCCTGTTTTGGTCTCATAAGGCGACTGCACGCGGAAGATGGTCTGCATATAGGCTTTAGCATCGGTCTGCGCGCTTCCTGCCAACATAAATACCGCCGTCCACGGACGCACGGTAACACCTGTTGTCAGTCGTCCACAGGATAGTGTAATGGTATATGTTTGCTCAGGATCATCACCTATCGCTCGTTCCACCATCTTCAGGGCTTCGTCGCTTTCGGCTTCCTCGTCGCCCTCGCCCGCCACATTGACAATCTCAAACTTCGAGAACACGGGGTGTGACTGTAACAATAGGCTTAGAGCACGCGCCTCACGAACACCAGGCAGCATCCATAGCGAATGACGAAAGTTGCTACGGTATTCTGCGGTGGAATAGGGATAATTGCTTTCTGGGTCGTACTTTACAATCAGGTCGAGAAACCGCCTTACGTCTGCTTCATGCACGAAACAACCCACGCTTGCATTGGCAGGCATGTTTACATGGTCTCGCCCTGGGTCGCCTGTCCATGTACGGAAAAACTCTTTGAAGTTGAAGGCGCGGTCTTCCACGTCGGCATACTGCCCAACAATCTTTCCAAGGTCGAAAGTAAGAATGTTCAATCGTGGCAGACCTGCGTAGGGATTGGGGTCGCCAAAATGCTCCAAATCCCATTGTTGCTTGGCCTGCTGCTCCATCACATAGTCCCAAGTATATACCTCGTCCTCGTTGAAGTCATCGAGAAGATTGAAGGGAGTGCCAGACAGGTTGAGCGTGCAAGTATGGGGCTTGGTAAGTTCCTCAATGACGCTTTGGCCAAGTTGGGTTTGCGTGCCCTCGTGAGCCTCATCGATAATAAGGCAGTCCCAGTTGGTATGGAAGATGGCATCGTTCTTATCGAACTTGCCACCTACCTTCTCAGATCCGCGCAGGTCTTGCATAGAAGCGAAATATACATAGTGCCACTTTGGATTGCGCTGGGCGTCGGCCTCCAGTTCTTCAAACTCGAATCCGTTGTTCTTAGAACCATAGCGATACACGTTGTTCTCTTCAAGGAAGATCTTGTTGAAATCCTCAAACCAACCCGCATCCACCACAGGACGGTGTGTCAGAATCATTGTGCGATGGAACTGGCATTCCTTGACTACCTGAAGGGATGAGAGCGTTTTGCCGAAGCGCATTTTGGCATTCCATAGCATGTGGCTACCCTCGCGTGAGAACTTGCGAACAGTCTTGCGTATGGCCTCCTGCTGCTCAGGACGGAACACTATTGGGTTCTTGTCCTTTGTAATGACAGCACCACTCAAGGCTGACTGTCCACTCTTTACGGCCTTAATGGCTTCAAGAACGGTATTCAAATCACACTCGAACCATTCCGTCCCCTGCTTCTCTGTGGCAAAACTGTGGCGCCTTATCCCAGAGCGACGCAGAACGTCGTGAACTTCCCTGTCGTTGAACGAGCCGAGTGAACCTCCAGTAATAAAGAAGGTACTTTCTGTATGCAATAGGTCGTAGGCGATTCCTGCTGTCTGCGTATATTGGTTTATGCGATGCTTGGCCGCATGATTCAGTTCCTTGCAGTTAGGAGCCAGGTTGAGCGAACTAAACGAATCGAGTGTAGCTTCGCCAATTTTCAAGCAGCCACGGTGCGCTTCGTCGTTAATACGAAACACATAGATTAGCTTGGCTTTCAAAGACGATTCGTATTTCATAAGCCGTTATTATTATTTAAGCAATGAGACAAAGGTTATTTTCTGTTTGTCGCGTGGTTTGCGCCAATCGCGGATGATACAGTAGGTTCCGTTGTGGAGTTTGATTTTATCCTGTTGGCACCCTTGACAATAGAGCGTGTGTTCCTGCTCGCCAAAAAGCCCCTGCTCCATAACCGTCACTCCGTCTTTGCAACTGCACGGCACAACCATTTTCAGACCATCCATCTGCCACAGGTTCCACGAAACGATGTAGGCGATGTAGTTGATAGATTTCTCCATCGGCATTTTGTCGAACTTTTCGCGGTAGTACTCGATGAAAGAAAGAAGGAGGTTCTCGCGTGCCAGCAGGAGGTTGTCGCCCTGCCATTCGTAGCCGTAAGTGTTTTGAAAAGCTATTTGCGCCCACTCCAACCACTCGCTACTGTTCTGCGTATTCTCACTAACTACGCGTAGTTTACGGTCGAGTAGTCCAATGCGTTCCTGAAGTGGTATGGGGTTGCCAGTTGTGGTATCGTAGCGACTTACGAGATATGGAGCTTCACCACAAGTGATTTCGAGGCGTGTGGCACGCACATAGTCTTTCCACGTTTTGCTTTCTGGAAATTCTATCTTACCCTGTGTGGATTGCCAAGCTTTTCCGTCCTCGCTTGGCACGTTAAAAACATCCTTTCTCCCAAACCACGCTTCATCCACGAGGTTGTTCTGCGCGTTGCATATCCAAGAGGGCGTGAACACTTCAGCCATGTCCTTGGAGCGGTCGGTCTGCTGTTCACGGCTTTTGAGTACACGTGGACGGATGACCATTCCGTTTTCGCCTGTGATAGTTTCGGGAGTTATGGGACTGAAAAAGCCATAACCCTCTCCGAGCACCTCATAGTCGTGAGTTGCCCAAAAGATGTTATGGCCTGTGGTATGGTCGCGCAACAGGGTACAAAGCACCTCTGGCGACAAAGCCAACAAATCGTCCTCCCTGACATCCACAGGGAGGTTGCCGTCCGCAACGGACGTCACAAGAATGTTTTCTGGCATTCTTTGCGCTTATGCTATGGCAAAAGCACTTACTGGATCTTACAAGTACCCTACAACCGTTGGGCACGAAAAAAGCGCGGACGCTTATCCGTGCTTGAGGTTGTGAGATACCCGTCAACTGATAAGTGAAATGTCCACGCCTATAAGCGCAGACATTAGACAATCATCGTTGTTGACTTTTTGAAACTCTCACATTCCAAGCACTCCGAATAACTGCTAATGCTGTTATAACTTTAATATATGTATTGCATCCCTCCCTCGCAGCTCCGAACACCACTGTGCTCATCACAGCCGACTTGGGTAGATAGCGAGAGCAAAAGTAAGAAATGTTTTTCAATTAGAGGGCACAATTACGTGGATTTGTGTTTTGCGTTGGGGATTAGAACAACGAGAAGGATCGAATCGACGCTGCTACAGACATATCGAGGTGATAGCTGTTTTCGTGCAGAATAGAATTTTTGCAAAAACACCCCAACACCCACCTGAATCGCCCAAAACCGCGATGAATAAAGGGATGTCGATAGGTGGGTGTTGGGCTCAACACCCACCTGACACCCACCTGACACCCACCTGAGACCCACCTGAGACCCACCCATGGGAAAAAAAATGTCCAAATTCGGGGCAGTTCAGGAGTTAAGAGCGAGTTAATAAAAAAGGCCCCGCCTAAAGGGACAAGGATGGATCGGGACACATCATCAATTCGTATAGATATGCGGGGCTTTGTACGTAGAGTTCTCCTTCCTCATCCTGCAGGGCCGTCATTAGGGGGGAGTTGTAAACCCGCTCCATCGCCTCCTCGATGGTGCAGTCTGTGTCCTCGATGACATATTTCACCAGCTCGCTTATAGCGTAGTCGGTGAGGTATGTTGCTATCTGATGATGCGTGGGCTGGTTCATACGCTTTCAATGCCGGTTTTATGGAGGAAGCGCAGGGCGCGCTCCGTACCAAAATAATACTGCTGGTCAAGGTACTTATCCTGAAGCAGGCGGGCAGCCTCCTCGGGAGAGTAGATGCCTTCGCGGTAGTTGGTCAGCTGCAGTACCACGCCGTCGTTGGCAATAGGGCCAATGACGATGTCGTAGTCATGGACAGGCGTGGCGTTTTTCCTGTCGCGGTTGGCATCAACAAACAGCAGCCATTCCACACAGGCTTTTTCAGGGAACACCTTGACGTTTAAGCCTGACTGAAATGCCGATTCATCCAAGTCATAGGTAATGAGGGGCGGCGTACCGCCAAACAATCGCGCTCTCTTCTGTGCCATGCGTAAGGCGGTAGTGCGGTCGGGGGTCAAGTAGAAACCTTTTCCGAAGTCCTTATACCGTAAGCCTTGGGTGAGGTCTATGCGGTCAATATCTGCGTTGGTGCCGTGATATAGTGTCATGCCAGTGTTCCTCCGTTCTTTTTGCAGATTATGAGCAGGTCGTCAATGGTTTCGTCCATTGACTGAAGGTGTTCCACGTCGAAGAATTCTATCAGGAATGCCAGCCCTTTATGCTCGTGCAGATAGCGGAATGCCGCCTGTCGCGTCATAGAGAAGCGTCGTGCAAAAGCCTGTATGCAGGCCGTGAAGTATGGAATCTCGTATTTGCTCATATCTGACATTTTCTTGCCGCAAAAGTACAAAATAAATGAAAAATGAAAAATGAAAAATGAAAAATTCATTTCATTGAGTTTTGCGCGAAAACACCCCAACACCCACCCACAGGCCCCGCCATAGACCCACACATTGAGTGCCGTTCAAATGATGTTGAGGCACCTTTGGGCACTGAAAATGTCACAATATAAGACTTTAACGGACTGTGGTTTCCTGATTTAGGTTGACTACTAATATGTCTAAACCCTAAAAAGGTTGACTCTGTCAGTCATTAAAACTTGTTTAGCTTGACTCTCGCGTCTTAAACCTGTTTTATGTTGACTATATAGATAAAACCCGCCAGAATCTTGCACTTCTTGCACCCAGTACTCATTATCAAGCAGTTA
>ONWB01000032.1 GCA_900321445.1 uncultured Prevotellaceae bacterium
CATTGACCGTTGAACATTGACCGTTGAACATTGACCGTTGAACATTGACCGTTGAACATTGACCGTTGAACATTGACCGTTGAACATTAAATTGTCAAATCGTCAAATTTATATATGGATAACCGTTGGAAAGTATTTATGATTCTCCTGCTCACCGCTCTTGCGCTGATTGCCTACGCCCTCTCTCCTTGGACGCTGAGCGTAGGCGATGTGGAGATTCGAAAAATCACGCTGCCACATTCCGACAGCGTACAGTCAGATACTGTTCCACTACGGGCACACACGCCGACACAAGTAGATACAACAGCCCAGCGCATACTCTTTTTCGGCGACTCCATGCTTGAAGGCTTGCAACGACGCTTTGCCGACTATGCGGTCGCGAATGGGCACGAGCTCGACGTAGTTCTCTGGTATAGTTCTTCTTCGCAGACATGGGCACAAACAGATACCCTATCCCACTTCCTACGACGCTACAATCCGACTTTTGTTGTCATCTGCCTTGGAAGTAATGAACTCTTCGTGCGCGACCTTCCTGAAAGAGACCGCTATATAGGAAAGATTCTGAACCGCCTTGGAGAGATACCCTATGTATGGATCAGCCCTCCAAACTGGAAGGAGGATACCGGCATCAACAACCTCATCATAAAGCACGTAGGCAGCGAGCGGTATTTCGACAGCCGCCACCTCGAGCTACAACGTGGACGCGACCACGCACATCCCACTTTTGCCGCTGCCAAAACGTGGATGGACAGCGTAGCAACATGGATGAGCAGCCTCCAAACCGCCCACCCCATACGCATGTCGAAGCCATCAATAGAGGGCAAGGCAACTAATATAACGCTACTGCAACCGCAATGACAGATTTCCTCAGAAGCCTCTTCCTACAGCAGGATGCCTCGTGGGGACTCGTCTCCCTGGAGTTCGCGGCAGTTTTCATCCTGTTCTTTGCCATCCTCATCCTGCTCCGCTCGCGTCGAAGCATTATGATGGCATACGTCGTAGCCTTCAGCCTGTTCTTTGCATACAAGGCCAGCGGAACACTGATGCTCCTGCTTCCCGCCACGCTGCTGCTGTCGTGGTTTGCCACACGCGGCATGAGCCACCTGCGAGGCATCCCCCGACGCATTGCGCTGGCACTGACAGTCATTGCAGAGTTTGCCCCCCTTGCATACTACAAGTACGCAGACTTCACGCTTCTTACCCTGAACCATCTCCTCGAAACAAACTTTCAGCCGCTCGACATGCTGCTCCCCGTGGGGATTTCCTTTTATACGTTTCAGGCTGTGAGCTACAGCGTCGATGTCTATCGTGGCCGCTTCCCATCCACAACGCCGTTGCTGGAGTACAGCTTCTACCTGACCTTCTTTCCCCTGCTGATGGCAGGCCCCATTACACGCGCAGAGACCCTCATACCACAGCTTCATGAAGGGAACAGCGCGAGCAAGCGCGACGCAGCCCTCCCCTATCAGGGTCTGTACCTTATACTCCTCGGCATATTAAAGAAAGTGGTCGTCGCAGACTATGTTGCACAGTTCACAAATTGGGTCTTCGACTCCCCCACCGACTATTCAGGATTTGAAAACCTGATGGCGGTAATGGGCTACACACTCCAGATATTCTGCGACTTCTCTGGCTACTCGGATGTCGCCATAGGTCTTGCCGCCATCATGGGATTCCAGTTAAAGGAAAACTTCCGTTTCCCCTACCAATCCCTCAACCTCACCGAGTTTTGGCGGCGGTGGCACATCGCCCTCTCCACATGGTTCCGCGACTACCTCTACATTCCCCTCGGCGGCAACCGCCACGGACGGCTTCGCATGTACCTGGGATGCCTCGTCACCATGCTCGCCGCCGGACTCTGGCACGGAGCTTCCTGGCTTTTTGTACTGTGGGGCGCCATGCACGGCCTCGGGCTCATCGTCCACAAAGCATGCAAGCCCTGGCTCGACGCCATACCAAACACAGGATGGGTGCGCGCACTCTCATGGCTGCTCACCTTCGCCTACGTCACGCTGGCATGGGTCTTTTTCCGCAGCACAAGCGTAGAAAACGCTTGCCTCCTGCTTTCGCATATTGCCGAAGATTTTAGTTGGGATTATTTGGTGCCCTTTGTTAAAGCCCGTACTGCATGGTCAGTGTTTGCCATCGTGGGATTTGCGCTCCACGCCCTGCGCGGACACCACGCGGATTCTCTGAAGAAAACCTTTGTGCGTACTCCGTGGATTGTAAAGTTGATTCTTACCATAATCGTCATCCAGTTTGCAATCAATGTGAGCAGTCAGGGCGTAGCGCCTTTCATATACGCCCAATTCTAACATCTTTGCGGCCCCCTCAACTTAGTTCTATTACTTCCAAATCCTTAAAGTCTTTACCATCAATTGTTAGTCGCACCAATGTCCGCACTGCCTGCCAGCCTATAGGGCCTGCCGCTCCAGGGTTTATGTGTAGCATTTGCAACTGATGGTCGTATTGTACCCGCAGTATGTGCGAGTGTCCGCATACGAAGAGGTCGGGAGGATTTTCGCGCAATCGTGACGCGATACTGCGATCATAATGTCCTGGATAGCCGCCGATATGTTTGAGAAGGACTTCTACCCCCTCGCAGGGGAAACGTAATAATTCGGGATATACCATTCGCAAGTCGCTGCCGTCAATATTTCCGCATACGGCACGCAAGGGTCGCAGGGCACTTAATCGCTCTGCAACCTCAATAGTGCCAATGTCGCCAGCATGCCATATCTCGTCCACGCCGCTGAGGTATCGCTCATAGCGGTCGTCCCAAATGCCATGCGTGTCTGATATGATTCCTATCTTTTTCAAGGCTCAATGAATCTGACAATTTGACGATTTACGATTTGACAATTTAATGGTCAAAGGTCAACAACCAATATTCAATGGTTAACGGTTAACGGTCAATGCTTAATAGGCACTATTTCTTGCGTTTAGACACGATATTATCACATCGGCGCATCCTTCGTAACCGAGTTTGGAACTATTCAGACACATGTCGTAGGAGGAGGCTTGTCCCCACCGCTTTCCACTATAGAAATTGTAGAAGGCGGCACGGTTGGAATCTACTTTCTCCATGACGTGGCGGGCTTCATTCGCGTCAAGGTCTTTCCCCTGCATCAATACGCGAATTCTGTCGGCATCGTCGGCGGATATGAACACACTCAAGCTTCGTGGATGGTCACGAAGTACGTAGTCGGCAGCGCGTCCGATGAATACGCAGTCGCGTTCCGCTGCCGCCTTGCGTATGGCGGCGGCTTGAATCTCGAAGAGACGGGCTGCACCTACGGGCTGGCTATAAACCTCGCCCTGCGTCAGGAAACTGGCGGCGGCACGTGCTGCAGAGGCAAAGAAACCGCGCTTTTCGTCGCCACGCTCGAAGATGTCCCTGCTCAGCCCGCTCTCCGCGGCTGCCAAGTCGAGGAGTTCGCGATCGAAGTATTGCATCCCCATGCGCTCGGCGAGGATTTTCCCCACAGCACGGCCTCCGCTCGCCAGCTGGCGTCCAATACAAATACATGTTGTTTGTTCCACAATCTTATACTATTTAGTGACGAGGCATTTTATCTGACTATTTGACAATTTACTATCTAACAATTTTGAGTTACCTCAACGGTCAATGGTCAATCCTCAACGATTTATTATTTCCTTAATTTCTGCTTCCAAACGGCACATGGCTCCATCGAAGCCGAAGGGCATGATGCTACTTCTGCCAAACCCTTCTGCTGGAGTGGGTTCGGCGAGGAGATATTCCTCAAGGATGGTTCGTTGAAATTCGTCGGTTTCATCGGGAGAAAACACCTTCCCATTTCCCAAGCCCCTCAGGTCTTTTTCTTCATCGTCTGGGGTTTCGCGTTCACGTATCAGACTGCGCCCACCAGCGTATTTGCTCACGAGGGCACGGCAGCCCATCTGCAGCGCCTCGCCAACTACCGCGCCAAAGGCTTCCTGACGGCTTGGCAGAACTATAAAGGATGCCACGGCGTACCATGCCCATAGCGACAGCCCCTCATGGCGCCCCACAAAGAGAACGTGGTCGCTTAACTCGCTCGCCGCGACCTGCTGATGCAGGATAGGAGCCTCGTCGCCGTCGCCGACTAGCACAAAGCGCCAGTCGGACGGTAGTCGCGGATTGACCTGCGCGAGCACTCGCAGGAGCAAGGGTAGATTCTTTACCTCAACAAAGCGGCCGACAAAAAGTCCTACGCGATGCCCTGCTAAGGAGAATCTGCGAATGTGCGATGCCGCCATTTGCTGAATCTCGCCACGATGCTCAGAAAACGCGGTTTCATCGTGGATTATCGGGAATTCAATAGCACGTTTTACGGAAGTGTTACGAAGGTACCATTCGGACACCTCGCGGCTTATCGTTATCATGCCGTCGGCACGGCGCAGCATCCAGTTCGCCCGGCGACGACGTCCACCCGTTCGCGCCTCAGCCATGAAAATGCTATCGTCACACTGCGTGAGAACCTTATATTTGAAGCCCAGGAAACCACGCAATAGTAGTGGAACAAGCAACGACATGCTGAACTCCGTGGCAATAACGACATCAGGACGAAACTTTCGGAGTATTTTTGTATATCCAAACCCTATATCGCGCCCCAAAACACGGAAGTGGCGGGGAATATACTCATAAGTGAATGTTGCTCCTTCAAGGAGTTTCTGCTGAGCAACCAGCACCTCCTCCGCTTCGCGCCGCAGGAATACGATATGCAGGCAGAAACGGCGTCCTATCTCGTTGAAGAAATCAACGCGATATGGTGCGGGTGCGGGATGGAATATGAGTAGGCGCTTCATGCTGTCTTGGGTAGCATTCCCTTGTTTGTCGCATGCAAAAATAAGCATATTTTCTCATTCTCCGACAACTGTTCCCCGTTTTTTGTAGCGCAGCTTTTGTTTCATAAGCGCCAAGCGTACCGAAGCATTACCATCGCGACCGTTAAACTTTCTATTATATGTAATGTCTTAGTTGTATAAACAAGAAAAAAATGATGCAACCATGAAACTTCTCAGACTCTCTATCTTGATCGTGCTTTCAACGCTTGCTATGTCGGCGTTTGCAGACGATGTCGTTCGCGACGGCAACTATCGTACCATTGCAAATGTGCGTAGCGACGGAACCATAATGGATGGTAACTATCGCACAATCGGACACATCCGCAGCGACGGAACCGTCATGGATGGCAACTATCGCACCGTCGGGCATATACGCAGCGACGGAACTATAATGGACAGCTCATACCGCACCGTAGCACGTCTGCGCAGCGACGGAACCGTGATGGACGGCAACTACCGCACTATCGGACACATCCGCAGCGACGGAACCGTCATGGACAGCAACTACCGCACCATTGGACATGGAGGTAGCATACGACGCGACTGGCTTGCATACTTCATCTTCGTTGGTTTTGGAAAATAGAGTTAATGCCCTGCACTCGCAGGGCATTAAATATGCAAATCAGCATTACGCCAACGTCGGCAAACACAGCCATCCACATAGCTGCAAGTCCCCAGGCTGCGAGAAAGAGCACCGCCAACTTTACGCCAATGGCGAATACTATGTTTTCGCGAGCTATGCGAAGCGTACGTCGGCTGATGCTGACGGCGTGAGCGAGCTTTACGGGATTATCCTCCATCAGGACAACGTCAGCAGCCTCGATAGCGGCATCGCTGCCGAGTCCTCCCATGGCGACTCCCACGTCGGCACGCGCCAAAACAGGAGCATCGTTTATGCCGTCGCCGACAAAAGCGAGGCAATGAGAGTTGCCGTTTTCTATCATTCTTTCTACGTGTTCTACCTTGTCAGCGGGCAGGAGTTCGGCATGATATTTTGTGATGCCTAATTGTTGTGCCACGCTGGCAGCCACCTCGCGCTTATCGCCAGTAAGCATAACAACATTCGCCACTCCCTCTTCGCGCAGGGCAGCGATGGCATCCTCGCTGCCATCGCGAGGCATGTCGCCGCAAACAATATGGCCGGCATAGATACCGTCGATTGCAACATGGACAATGGTGCCAACGTGAGAACAATCGTGCCATTTTGCCCCAACGGTTTCCATCATCTTGGCATTTCCTACGCACACCATTATATCTCCCACACGTGCGCGAACACCCTGGCCTGCAATCTCCTCAACATCCGTAACATGGCAACCGTCGGAAGCTTCTTCGGGGAATGCTTCGCGCAAGGCAGCGCCGATGGGGTGCGTTGAGAAATGTTCAACATGGGCAGCGAGATGCAGGAGGTGCTGCGCATCAACATTGTCTGGATGCACAGCTGTCACAGAGAAGCGGCCGTAGGTCAGCGTCCCCGTCTTGTCGAATACGACAGTATCCACTTTCGACAACAAGTCGATATAATTTGACCCTTTTATCAGTATTCCCTGCCGCGATGCCGCGCCGATACCACCGAAGAATGTCAAAGGGACACTTATGACAAGCGCACAGGGGCAGGAAACCACAAGAAACATCAAAGCACGGTATATCCACGTAGGAAGAGTGCCAACATAACTTTCAGCTAAGAGCGGAGGCAAGAAAGCAAGAAGCAGGGCAGCACTCACGACTATGGGCGTATAGACGCGTGCAAACCGCGTGATGAATGCCTCGCTCTTCGACTTACGTTCAGCTGCATTCTCTACGAGCTCAATAATCTTCACGGCTGTACTCTCCCCAAAGTCTTTTGTAGTGCGTATGCGCAAGACTCCACTTTGGTTTAAGCACCCCGACACCACACTCTCGCCCTCTTCGACATCTCTCGGCAGGCTTTCGCCCGTCAGAGCCACAGTATCAAGAGACGATTTCCCATCCACGACAATGCCATCGAGAGGTATGCGTTCGCCTGGTCGGACGATAATAATACTGCCGACGGGGACGTCTGAAGGTGCAACGTCCCTTTCCACGCCATCGGCGACGATGCGAGCGACATCTGGACGTATCTCCATCAGTTTAGAAATACTCCGGCGGCTCTGTCCCTCGGCATACCCTTCCAGCATTTCCCCTATTTGGAAGAAAAGCATGACGAAGACAGCCTCGGGGAACTGACTCTCGGCTCCAGGCAGGAAGCCTATTACAAGGGCACCAAGCGTAGCTACCGCCATGAGAAAATGTTCGTTGAACACATCTCCGTGAAGAATGCCCTCTGCAGCCTCGCGAAGAGTGCCACCGCCAGCAATTAAGTAGGGGACAAGATACATCAACAACAGCTGCCACGTTGGTAGTGTCATAGTGTGTTCGATGTAATAGGCTGCACCGAGTAGTAGGGCTGCGGCACAAGCCTGTATTATTTTCCCACGCTGCGAACCATGCTCATGTTCTTCGTGATGGCAGCTTGTGCAGGAACACCCGCAATGGTCATGGTGGTGCCCAAGGCTGTGGCTGTGGCAATGATTGTGATTGTGTGACATGATGTTATCATTTTTTCTGCTGCAAAAATACGACATGCTTCGTGCAACTGTGTTGCAAAGATTTCCATAGGCTTATATCATGCAAGAAATAATTTTGCACTAAAAAGCATCGCGACAACTTATTTTTACTTATTTTTGCGACGCAAAATAATTCATCATGAAAACAAAAGCCTTTTTCCTTACACTCGGATTCCTTTTTTCCGCAGTCCTGAATGCACAAAACCTCGGCGGCTATTTCTATGGAAACGATTCCGCCCCAACAGGTTGGGAGTGGCAGAGCCCCGATTCGCTTGGCTACAACAAGCTACAGCCGCACGCATACTTTTTCAACTTCGCCGACAAGGAGACGGCACAGCTTGTGCTACCCGAACACTCCACCTATGTATTGAACCTTGTGAACAGGGGACGCTGGCGCTTCCACTGGGCTAAGCAGCCTTCCGAGCGCCCGATGGACTTCTATCGCACGGACTTCGACGATTCATCATGGGCGGAGGAATGGCTCCCTATGTGCTGGAATATCGCTGGCCGCCAGTCGGACGGTACGTGGAAGTACGGGCGCCCCATCTACTCCAACCAGCGCGTCATCTTCCAGCATCATGTGGCGATGGACGACTGGCGCGGCGGCGTCATGCGTCCAGCTCCCAAAGACTGGCTTGTCAACGAGTTCCCTAACGAGGTAGGCTCCTACCGCCGCACGTTTACGATACCCGTAGAGTGGGACGGCCGTGAGGTTTATATCAACTTCGATGGTGTGGACTCTTTCTTCTATCTATGGATAAACGGCAAGTATGTTGGCTTCTCCAAGAACTCCCGCAACCTTGCCGAATTCGACATCACGCCTTTCCTAAATAAGAAGGAAGAGAACGTCGTGGCCGTAGAAGTGTATCGCAACTCCGACGGAAGTTTTCTGGAGAGCCAAGACATGTTCCGTCTGCCTGGTATCTTTCGAAGTGTCTATCTGACGGCGAAGCCTAAGGTGCAGGTAAACGACGTGGTAGCCATCCCTTCTTTTGAAGACCCCGAATATACACACGGCGTGCTCAACATCACGGCAACCGTACAGAACCTCACGAAGAAAGCCGCTGATGTCCGCGTGGACTATACGCTCTACGAGGTGGCCCTCTATGGCGACAAGACCACGCCCACGGAGCTTGCCGCTCAGACGGGCACGGGACGTGTCGATGGAGGCGGTACGCTTACCCTGAAAGCTGAGCTCCATGCTGGCGAAGCCGTGAAGCCTTGGAGCGCCGAGAGCCCACAGCGCTACGTCCTTGTAGGCGAGCTGAAGGATGCCAAGGGCAATGTCCTTGAAACTTTTTCCACCTACACAGGCTTCCGCCAAGGTGGCATCTATAACGTCGCCGCCAAGGACGACGAGTTTGGCAAGGCTGGACGCTACTATCTCCTGAATGGTAAGCCCGTCAAGATGAAGGGCGTAAACCGCCACGAGACAAGTCGTTCGCGCGGACATGCCATCGACCGCTACCAGATGCAAGAAGAGGTGATGATTATGAAGCGCGGAAACATCAACCACGTCCGCAACTGCCACTATCCCGACGATCCTTATTGGTACTACCTTTGCGACAAATACGGCATCATGCTCGAGGATGAGGCAAACATCGAGAGTCACGAATACTACTACGGTCGCGAGAGTCTGAGCCACGTAAAGGAATTCCGCAACATGCACGTTGCACGCAATATGGAGATGGTACGCGCCCACGTCAACCATCCCTCAATACTTATATGGAGCCTCGGCAATGAGGCTGGTCCTGGCGAGAATTTCAAGGCCGCCTACGATGCCATAAAATCTTTCGACACTTCACGCCCTGTACAGTACGAGCGCGATACAGAGTCTAAAATCGTCGATTTCTACTCTAACCAGTATCCCGCCGTTGGTGTCGTACAGCAGATATGTAAGGGCACGGCGAACATCAAATATCCTATGCACATTTCAGAATATGCCCACTCTATGGGTAACGCGCTGGGCAACCTCGTGGACTACTGGGAAGCCATAGAAAGCTCAAACTACTGCATGGGTGGTGCCATTTGGGACTGGGCCGACCAGGCCATAACTGCCTACGACCCCGCCACGAAGAAAAGCTACAACGGCTATGGCGGCGACTTCCGCGACAAGCCCAACGACGGTATGTTCTGCATGAATGGTATCCTGCGACCCGACCATTCCGCAAAGCCACAATATTACGAAGTAAAGAAGGTTTACCAGAATGTGGACGTCACAATGGTAGATCCCGCCACTGCCACCATCGAAATCTTCAACAAAAACTACTTCACCGACCTTTCCGCCTATGACATCTATTGGAACCTTTGGGAAAACGGTAAGGTTGTGATAGGCGGTGTCGCCTGCAACGACATTGACGAGTCCATGGGCAGCTACACCAAAGGCAAGTTCTATCGTGAGATGTTTGGTGTGTCTGCTGGTGGACGTTTTATGCTCACGCAGCAGCTCCTGCCCGTAGAAGGAGCCCAGCTCGTGGGTCCGCGTCAGCGCCGCCAGTTCCGCCTCCCCATCGACCCCGCCAAACTCAACCCCGCATCAGAGTACTTCGTGGAAGTACAGTTCTGCCAAAAGAAAGACGTCGCTTGGGCTCCCGTGGGCTATGTGCAGATGGAAGAGCAGCTTCCCCTGCAACCTCTCCGTGCTGCAAGCCAGGAGAAAACAGCCGAATTAAAGGGCACTATGCCCCAGCTTACCGCCGCCGATGGTCAGCTTGTCCTCAAGGGTGAAGGCTTCGAAGTAGCCTTTGACCAGCAGACTGGCGCTCTCGTGAACCTACACTACGGCGACAAGGAATTCGTGGCAGGTAGCGAGGGATTGCGTCTCGACGCCTTCCGTGCACCTACTGACAACGACAACTGGGCTGCCAGCACCTGGGTGCAGAACGGCCTCGACCGTCTGCAGCACCGCGTGACAGACTACGAGAGTGCAAGCCTCAAGGATGGCCGCACCTTCGTGCGCTTCACAGTGGAAAGCCAAGCTGCCCATCCCGCACGCCTTGTCTATAGCAATCGCGACCGCAACCCTGAGGACGTCTATACCGTCGTCGAGGACAAGAGCCGCGCATGCGACTTCAAGTTCACATCCCACCTCGTCTATACCATCTATCCCGATGGAGCCGTAGAGCTGCAGTCCGCCATCACGTCCAACAATCCCTCCCTCGACCTCCCGCGCTTAGGCTATACCATGACCATGCCGGCAGAGAACAACTGCTACGTATATTATGGTCGTGGACCTGAGAACAACTATGCCGACCGCAAAACGGGACAATTCGTGGAGCAGCACTATCGCCGCGTCAAGCAGGACCTCCCGCTCGCAAAGCCTCAGGCTATGGGAAACCGCGAGGACGTGCGCTGGTGCCAGCTGACCGACAACAAGGGACGCGGGCTACTGTTCACACCTACCGCGAACAGTGCAAACCCGCAGCAGAGAGTAGTTACCATGAGTTGTTCCGCACTTCCCTATACGCAGCAAGAACTCATGGGTGCCGCACACCCCTTCCAGCTTCCTGAGAGCCAGGGCACTGTGCTCCATCTCGATGCAAAGGTTACGGGGCTCGGAGGCAATAGCTGCGGACAGGGCGGACCTCTGAACCACGACCGCGTAAAGGCTAACGGCCACCTCTTCGGATTCATCATCACACCTGTAGAGAATGGCGAGACTGAGCGTAACATCGAAGCTGTCGGAATGAGGACGGC
The DNA here is from genome assembly GCA_900321445.1 of uncultured Prevotellaceae bacterium. Classification (GTDB taxonomy): domain Bacteria; phylum Bacteroidota; class Bacteroidia; order Bacteroidales; family Bacteroidaceae; genus Alloprevotella. The sequence goes on from ONWB01000032.1 coordinate 11,127, forward strand.
CGGCCGCGACTTCACCCCCACGCACAATGGTGCTGCACACCCAATCCTTGCCACGCAAGACCGCCTCGGCAACGTCACACTCACCACGATGGCAGAAGGACAGATTATGTATGCCCACGATGGCGGCACGCCACAGGTCTATACTGGCGCCATCCCCTTCCGTCAGGGCGGCACGCTGAAAGCGTGGATAGCTAAGGAAAAAGACGCATATCCTCTGGCCAACCAGCTCTTTGCCTACACATATACTTTTAAGAAGATCGACCTTGTGCCTCTTGAAGTCATCTATACCAGCAGCTTCGAGCCTGGCGAGGGTGAAGGCCGCCACCTTACGGACGGCGACCCGCGCACCATTTGGCACACGCAATATGGCGTGACACTTGCGAAGTATCCCCATTGGGTTGACTTCGACGCAGCACAGGAGCAACAGATGAAAGGCTTCGTCTATACCCCGCGCACAGATGGTCCCAACGGCTACGTCAAGGATTACGAAATCTACGTCTCCCACGACAACAAAGAATGGACACGCGTACACACAGGCACCTTCCAGCGCGACGGACGTCCGCAGCGTGTCATGTTCGCAAAACCTGTCCGCGCACGCTACATCCGCTTCTACGCCCTCAACGAACAAGGCGGCGCAGAGTACGCCAGCGGTGCAGAGTTCAGCCTCATCGCGGAGTGATACGGCAACCGCATCGACTTCAGCGCGGACGCATCAGGCCCGTCTGGCGGAAAGCTTCCGTATTCCGGATATTATTGGTGGTGGTATATGTATTGTCATAGATGCCTTATTCGGTGATAATGTTGAAGATGCATACTACGACTCATATAGTGAACATACAAAAGGAGCACAACCATCAACCAAAGACAAGCATACACGACCGAGATCTGGAGATTTTAAGAACCAAAATCAAGAAGCAAAAAAGGGCGACAAAAATAGAAAATATCACAGACCGCCCAATCCCAACAAACGTAAAAAATAACAAATCGGAAGGATATTAACAGTAATGGACTTTTACAAAAGGTTTCAGGAGTTATTCGACGCAAAGAAGTTTCATGCGGCGAGACGGCTATTACAGTCGGTTGAAAAAGAAACGACGGATGATGCTTATACATTGTTTAAGTTAGCCGAAGGTTATTATAGAACATGGCGAAACGAAAAAGCCCTGGATTTAGCACTCCGCGCAAAGGAGATGCATTATCAGCGATTCAGGCTTTGCAGTCTGCTAGGTTCTATTTATAACGGGATGCGATACTTTAGTGATTCCATCAGCGAATATGACACCATTTTGAACGCAGGCGTACAGGGAATGACGGCAGACAGGGAAGACAAACTGGACGTGCAAGAGGCGCAGAAACTTTATTCAGAAGCATGGCTATACAAGGGTTGGGACTTATATGCTATTGGAAGAGAAGATGAGGCTCTGCAATGCGTAAAACAGCATCTGGCTCTACGCAAGCCAGGCGTTAAGTATGAACATTCCCGGAAGCAGATAGCACTATTGTTGCGAAGAATCCTACGATACAAACAGCATGGTGATGGTCCGATCATGGATAAAAAGGAAAGACATCGTTTCTATGATGAATTTGAGAGTATGAAGAAAAATGACCTTCGAGAAAGATATGATATGCTCAAGCTGCAGACATCAGCATACCCTGGCGAATACTATCTCCATTCCCTACTCTCAGATATCTGCTTCAAGATGGGGAAAAAAGAGGAATGCCTTCAAGAGGCCGAGAAATCAATAAAGCAATTAGGCACAATAGATAACATTGTTGTCTTCCGCTACGCCAATGCCTTAACCTTAAACGAGAAGTACGAGCAGGCTATGGAGCAGTACAAGCGAATTGAACGAAAGACCATTAATGACATCGCATACGACGAACACGGCGAAGGAATAAGATACGCAAAGTCCATAAAAAACGACACGCTGTTCATGAAGGGTATATGTTTGTACTATCTTGGAAAAAGGGCTCAAGCTTCAAGGTATATACGCAGGCGACAGGGTGTATTTGTCGGAAAGTGTTTATTTCGATGTGCTGTATCCTTCCTCAAATCTAGGCGGCGGCAATGAAAACAGCCTCGTCCTGAAGCTTCACGTATTGGGCTCTGAAGAAACAAGCATATTGTTTACCGGAGATATCGGAATGTCTGCTGAGACTGAGATACTTGAATCAGGAATCGATCCGGACTGCGACATTCTTAAAGTTGCCCATCACGGCTCGAAATACTCATCCTCCATGGAATTCATCGAAGCCTGCTCGCCCGATGCTGCCGTAATCTCCGTCGGCGCCCACAACTTCTACGGACACCC
>ONWB01000172.1 GCA_900321445.1 uncultured Prevotellaceae bacterium
GAGTGAACAGGATTTCGTCGAGCGCATCGTGCAGAAGAACACCGTCACCCGCGCCGACGTGCTGGCCGTCATCGCCTCCATCCGCGAGGAACTGGTGTATAGCATCCGCAACGGCAACAGCGTGACCCTGCCCGAAATCGGCACCTTCGGCTTCACCATCAAGACGCGAGGCGCCGAGACGAAGGCGAAGTTCGTCGCCGACAACATCAAGAGCCTGCTCGTGCGCTTCAAGCCCAGCTCGAAGCTGAAGTACGACGTGAAGGTCGGCAACCCCCAGGTGAAGTTCTACAACGAAGAGCCTGAGGAGGAGCAGGAGCCGTAAGACGCAGCCCCGCATCTGCAAAGTCGGATGCGGGGCTGCTTTATCCATTTTTTCCGCCTCTTTTTTCCCGTTTTTGATTTTAATGTGTATTTTCGCACCAATATCACGGAAGAATACCTACACAATGGAAAAAGGAATACGGATAGTCATAGCCGACGCTGGCAGCACGAAGACGACGTGGGTGCTGCTTGCAGACGAGGGCGAGATGCGCCTCGTAGGGCGCGGCCTGAACCCCTACGCCCTCAACGACGATGAAATACGTGCGATTCTCTCTCAGGATGTCGGAGGTGAACAGTGGCGCGGGGCTCAACGCGTGTGCTTCTATGGTGCCGGATGCCGCGGCGAGGGTGCCGAGCGCATGACGAGACTTCTCGCAGAGCACTTTTCTGCTGACGTTTGCGTGGCGTCCGACCTCATCGGAGCCAAGCTTGCCCTGCTTGGCGATGCCGACGGCATAGCCTGCATACTCGGGACAGGTGCCAACAGCGGGCTGTTCGAGGGTGGGGAGCTGGTTGCCAGCATTTCGCCTCTTGGCTATATACTTGGCGACGAGGGGAGTGGCGCCGTCCTTGGGCGTCGCATGCTTGCCGACTATCTGAAAGGACAGATGCCGAGCCGCCTGCTTGAAAAATTCCGCGAGATGTACCCACATGCGAGCATCGACGAAGCTCTGCGGCGAACCTATCGCGAAGAAGCCGCAAATCGCTATCTTGCAAGTTTTGCACCCTTTGCAGTTGAGAATCGTAAGGAGCAGAGTGTGAGAGATGTTATCCTCGAGGAGTTTAATCTTTTCTTTAAGCGAAATATCCGTCCCTACGCTCGTCCAGAACTGCCTGTTTGCTTCGTTGGCAGCATAGCATTCCTGCTTCGCGAGGAACTGCTGCAGGCAGCAGCGTCGCAGGGCTTCCGCTTGGGACGTGTTGTGCGCGACCCGATGGACGGGCTCGTGGCATACCACTCGTGTCATGTCTGAGCCGCATCCGATGTGAAAAATGTGGTGGCAAAAGAAAAAAGCGGAATTATAGGCCCGCAGAATTTGGATTTTTCTAAGAAAAATTCTATTTTCGCGCAGATTCAAGAAAAAACTATTAACGTTAAAAGCATAAAAGCCAATGGAAATTAGTGCATTACAGAAGGCGAGAGCCTCCTATCAGCCCAAGCTCCCCAAGGCCCTGCAGGGTCCTGTGGTAGCCGTTGAGGGCGCAGCCACACAAAGTGTGGGCAATCAGGAAGAAATCAAAGCCATGTTCCCCAACACCTACGGCATGCCCGTCATTACCTTCGAGGCAGGCGAGCAGAAGGCTTTCGAACCCATCAACGTGGGCATTATCCTCAGCGGTGGTCAGGCTCCTGGCGGCCACAACGTCATCAGCGGCCTCTACGACGGCGTAAAGTCGCTGAACAAGGACAGCAAGCTGTATGGCTTCCTGATGGGCCCTGGTGGGCTTGTTGACCACAAATACGTGGAGTTTACCGATGAGTTCATCGACGAATACCGCAACACGGGTGGCTTCGACATCATCGGCTCTGGCCGTACGAAGCTCGAGAAGGAAGGTCAGTTCGAGAGTGGAATCGAGATTCTCCGCAAACTCGGCATCAAGGCCCTCGTCATCATTGGTGGCGACGACTCGAACACCAACGCCTGCGTGCTTGCAGAGTATTATGCCGCCAAGAACTACGGCGTGCAGGTCATCGGCTGTCCCAAGACCATCGATGGCGACCTGAAGAACGAGCAGATTGAGACAAGCTTCGGCTTCGACACAGCCTGCAAGACATACGCAGAGCTTATCGGAAACATACAGCGCGACTGCAACAGTGCACGCAAATACTGGCACTTTATCAAGCTCATGGGGCGCAGCGCAAGCCACATCGCCCTCGAATGTGCCCTCGAGACGCAGCCCAACGCATGCCTCATCAGCGAGGAGGTGGAGCAGAAGGCAATGAGCCTCGACGACGTAGTGACATATATCGCAAAGATTGTCGCCGACCGCGCTGCCGAAGGCAACAACTTCGGTACTGTGCTCATCCCCGAAGGCCTCATCGAGTTCATCCCCGCCATCAAGAAGCTCATCGCCGAGCTCAACGAAGTGCTTACCGACCCTGCAACTGGCGAAAGCCGCGAGTTCGAGAGCAAGGATGCGCAGGTGGCATTCGTAAAGAGCCACATCGCTCCTGAGAACCTCGCCGTACTGGAGAGCCTGCCGAAGGACGTAGAGCGCCAGCTCTGCCTCGACCGCGACCCCCACGGCAATGTGCAGGTGAGCCTCATCGAGACCGAGAAGCTCCTGAGCGCAATGGTAGCCATGAAGCTACAGGAGTGGAAGATGAAGGGACAGTATGTCGGCAAGTTCTCGCCGCAACACCACTTCTTCGGCTACGAAGGACGCTGCGCAGCCCCCAGTAACTACGATGCCGACTATTGTTACAGCCTCGGGTTCAACGCCAGCCGTCTCATCGCCAATGGCAAGACGGGATACATGAGCGTCATCAAGAACACTACGGCTCCCGCTGCCGAATGGGTGGCTGGCGGTGTGCCCATCACGATGATGATGAACATGGAGCGCCGCAACGGTGCCATGAAGCCCGTTATCCGCAAGGCTCTCGTCGAACTCGACGGCGCACCCTTCAAGTTCTTTGCCTCTAAGCGCGAAGAGTGGGCGAAGAACACGTGCTACATCTACCCAGGCCCCATACAGTACTGGGGACCCAGCGAGGTGTGCGACCAGTGCACAAAGACGCTTGCTCTGGAGCAGGCATAAGCTTAAAATACTGAATAGAGTATCCCGAAGGGAGCCGTATGTTGCGACTCCCTTTGGGAACTTAGCTTAAAAAAAGAGTTGATGGCGCAAGGCAAGAGGCGAAAACGCGCCACCAGGCGGCGAAAGTCTGGCGGCAATCGTCTGCAGCGTATAAAAAGAGCGTTGCTCGTGGTAGGAATACTCGCTGCGCTTGGCTATACGGCTGCCATCTATTACTTTGTCGTCATGCCATACGGCTCCCGCTGGAAGGCAATATACGGTGGCACAAAAGCCCCAGAGGGATACACCATCCACGGCATCGACATCTCCCACCATCAGGGCGCTATCGACTGGGAGCGCCTCCAGAAGGCACGCATAGGCGACGAACCCCTGAGCTTCGTGTTCGTGAAGGCTACGGAAGGGCAGTCGGTATTGGACGCGAACTTCAACGACAACTTCTACGAGGCACGCGAGCACGGCTTCATACGCGGAGCATACCACTACTTCTCGCCAGGAGTGTCGCCAAGGCTGCAAGCAGAATACTACCTCCACCAGGCAAAGCTCGAGGATGGCGACTTGGCACCCGTGCTCGACATCGAGGAGGCTGGCGCCCTAAGTGCCGAGGAACTGAAGAATGCCGCCCTTGTGTGGCTGCAAATCGTGGAGAAGAAACACAAAACGCCACCGATAATATACACCAACTACAAGTTCAAGCTCCAATACCTCAGCGGAAAGGAGTTCGACCGCTATCCCTACTGGATAGCACACTACTACGTAGATAAGCTTGAATACAAAGGCCAGTGGAAGTTCTGGCAATATACCGACAGCGGCAGGCTTTTAGGGATACGCGGCAACGTCGATTGCAACGTGTACAACGGCTCGATGTACGACCTGAAGCAGCTCACCATACGCACGGAATAATAGAA
>ONWB01000177.1:0-3735 GCA_900321445.1 uncultured Prevotellaceae bacterium
CCAGCGAATGGTTCTACGGAGGCATGCTACAGGCTGCTCCCGAAGTGCGCGACCGAAGCCTTCTCGACATCGTCGATAGCCCCTTAGAATGGATAGACACGAGCACTGACGCCGCGGAGGCAGACGAAGCTGTTGAGATGACACCCGAGAACTCTCACGGGCGCCTCAATCCCGCCGAAGCACGCCTTACGATAGACACTCTCAAGCGATATGTAGAGAGTTTGGGGGTAGAACGCCTCGTCAACGAGCGCATAGACTTTGGAATAATATCCCCGTATCGTGCCCAAGTGTCACTTCTGCGACATCTTATTAAGCGCTGCGACACCCTGCGCCCACTACGCCGACAGATAACCATTTCCACCGTTGATGCATTCCAAGGACAAGAGCGCGATGTCATTGTACTCTCCCTCGTACGCGCCAACGATGCAGGGCAGATAGGATTCCTGCGTGACCTGCGACGCACTAACGTCGCCATTACCAGAGCTCGCAACAAGCTCATCATACTTGGCTCTGTCCCCACTCTCACTCGCCACGCTTTCTACCGCAAGCTCTACGCTGCATGTGAGGCAAAATAAAACTTTTCAACATAAACTATAACATGAACTATTCTTTCGACGAACTAATCACGCGACGCGGCAGCGGCTCCGTAAAATGGGACGAGATGCCGAGCGACGACGTATTGCCTCTTTGGGTGGCAGACATGGATTTCCGTGCGGCGCCGTGCATCATGGACGCTTTGCGGCGCCGTGTTGAACATGGTGTTTTTGGCTATACTTTCGTCGATGAGCGCTACTACGATGCCATCATCCGATGGTTCCAACGCCGTCACAACTGGACAATAAATCGCGATTGGATTATATACACCACGGGAGTCGTTCCCGCCATCTCGGCAACACTTAAGGCTCTCGCCAAACCTGGTGAGAAAGTCGTCATACTGACACCCGTTTACAACTGCTTTTTCTCCTCAATACGTAACAACCAGCTTCAGGCTCTCGAGGTTCCGCTCCTCGACGATGCACAGCGCATAGACTTTGACGCTCTCGCCAAAGTCCTTGCCGACCCAGCCTGCACAATACTACTCTTCTGCAACCCACACAATCCTGGAGGACGCGTGTGGCGGCAAGAGGAACTTGAGCGCGTAGCTGAACTGTGCGCGAAGAATGGCGTATGGCTTGTGTCGGACGAGATACATTGCGAACTCGTCTTCCAAGGCAGCACCTTCACACCTTTCGCATCGCTGCCCACGCCGCTGCAAAGCCGCATCGTAACCTTCAACTCGCCGAGCAAAAACTTCAACACGGCAGGCTTGCAGGTTGCAAACATCATCTGCGAGGACGAGGACGTGCGCCGACGCATCGACCGCGCCATAAATGACAACGAAGTGTGCGACGTCAATCCACTCGGCGTTGAGGCTCTCATAGCAGCATATAACGAGGGCGAATCCTGGCTCGAAGAACTACTTGTCTATCTGCACGAAAACTATAAGTTACTTTGCGGCTTCGCAAAAGATAATCTTAAGTCGTGGCGTGTACTTCCGCTCGAAGGGACGTACCTTGCGTGGGTAGATGTGTCAGCATCAGGAATAGATGGCGACACCACATACCGTCGACTCCTCAATGACGCCCACGTTGCCGTCAACGCAGGAAGCATGTACGGAAAATCCGGAAAGAATTATATACGCATGAACCTCGCCTGTCCGCGCAAGCGTCTCGAAGAAGCCCTTGTGCGTATTGCTAAAACCCTGAGCTAAGTATTCTGATACTACTCGATGCGCCCTTCCACGACCAATGGACGTATCCTGTCAAGCATCTGAAACAGGTCGGCCTCCGTTTCGGCGCGCAGCATGGCTGTGCGGAGATCGCGAAAGTTGGGAATACCCTTAAAGAGAGGCGTTGCAGCAAGATGGCGACGGATATGAAGGATGCCGCGTCGCTCGCCGATGCGTGCAATACTTTGGCGTATCTGTTCCTTGAGGATATCCATCTTTTCATCCGTTGAGAGAGGCTTGCCGCCACGCATTTCGCGGAATATCCATGGCTGCCCGAAGGTTGCGCGCCCAACCATGCAGGCATCCACGCCGTAATCGTCGAAGGCATGGCGCACGTCGTCGGCAGTACGGAGGTCGCCGTTGCCAATGATGGGTATGCTCATGCGCGGATTGCGCTTCACTTCGCCAATAAGTGTCCAATCGGCGTCGCCTGTGTACATCTGCGAACGCGTGCGACCGTGGATGGTGAGGGCTTCGATACCGCAGTCCTGAAGTTGTTCGGCAAGCTCCACAATAATCTTGCTATTATGATCCCAACCGAGGCGCGTCTTCACCGTCACGGGGAGGGATACCGCGCGAACAACCTGACGAGTAATCTCGAGCATAAGAGGAATGTTCTGAAGCATGCCGGCACCTGCTCCTTTTCCCGCGACACGCTTCACAGGACATCCAAAGTTCAGGTCGAGAACGTCGGGATGCGCCGTTTGTTCTACAATCTGCGCTGCATCGCGCATGGCTTCGGGTAAACGTCCGTATATCTGTATTGCCACAGGGCGCTCATCTTCGCTGACGCGCAGTTTTTCGAACGTCTTTGGAACGCTGCGCACAAGAGCGTCGGAAGCCACAAACTCGCTATAGACCATTGCTGCTCCCATCTTCCTGCAAAGCAGACGGAACCCTATGTCCGTGACGTCCTCCATAGGAGCGAGAAGCAGCGGATGCTCCCCCAAGTCGATGTTGCGGATTTTCATGATTCAGCAGTTTTTTCGAAGGAATCAAAAGTGTCTGACGGGCGCAGAACTCTCGGAGTTCTCAATGTTTTTAGAAGTATGCCGCCAAACACAACCAAAGCTGAGCCTACGAGTAGCGACGCCCAAAGAGGGAGGGCATCGGGGGCTTCGTCGAGGACAGGATAAAAAAGTCCGACAAGAGCAACGACATTATTAAGGATGTGCGCAGGAAGGCAGAGGCGGATGTCGCCGGTGCGCAGATAGAGCACACCCAGCATCGCACCCAGCACAAAGGCGGGGAACGCCTGCGCAAGGTTGCCGTGGACAAGGGCGAAGAACGCGGAGGCTACGAGCACGGCGGCCCATGGTCTCATTCCGCCACGCAGCAACATTCGCTGCACTCCCTCGCGGAATACGACTTCCTCAGTAAGCGGTCCTACGATTGTCAGGAGCAGGATGCATACAGGACTCGCCTTCATCCCATCGAATATGGCGAGTGAACCTCCGTCATCGAGGTGCAGCGGCGTAAGGAGAAATCCCAGCCCTATGGCTATGGACAATGTTCCGAATATGCCCCATGTGGCACCTTTAGGGACTACGGGATGCTGAGGTGTAAGCGGACGCCGCCGAATGATTTTCGTTACCCACAACATAAGCAGCAGCACGACATAAGCCACAACCATCGTGCCGCCGAGGATGTCGGGAGGCAGCGAAAGGTTGGACGCATCACCAGCACCGCTTAGGATGTAAGCCGAGGCTCCCGCCACGATTTGTGCCATAACGAAGAGGACGACGAGCAGGAAGGAATTCCATAATGCCTTAACCATCATTTCTGCTTATTTAATATCTCTTTGGCACGCAGGGCATCGTCATGCAGCTGCGCCCGCAAAGCATCGAGCGCCGCAAACTGGCACTCCCCGCGCAGCCGTTCCACGAACTCCAGACGTAGGACGTGTCCATATATGTCACCCTGAAAATCAAGAATGTGCGTCTCTACCGTAACATCCTCACCGTTTT
>ONWB01000177.1:3744-5541 GCA_900321445.1 uncultured Prevotellaceae bacterium
AGTGTGGGACGTGTTCCTATGTTTGTCATTCCCGCGTATTTCTTTCCATCGACATGCGCCCATACCGCATACGCGCCTGCTGCCGGAAGCATCTTTTGCGCATTATCGGGCTGCAAGTTTGCCGTAGGAAATCCAAGGTCGCGCCCTACGCGCCGCCCTAAGCCCACCGTACCAGAAAGGGAATAGTACCTTCCCAAAGCGCAAGTAGCAGCAGCGACATCGCCAGAACGCAATTCGCGCCGCACAAGCGAGGACGAAATTGCCTGCGGCGCATTCTCGGAGAAAGGTAGTTCCTGCAAAATCTCCACACCAAGCGCCTCACCGAGTCCCCGGCATACTTGGAAATCTGCGCGATCACTGCCGAAACGATGGTCGTAACCCATAAGCAGCACCTTTACGCCTTCGGGAATGAGAATCTGCTGCATGAACTGCGCCGCTGTCATTCGCGCCATCTGATTGTCAAACTCCAAAACGCGGCATTCGTCGATGCCTTCAGCGGCGATAAACGCGCGTTTTTCCTCCAATGTCGTCAGAAGCTGCGGCTGGTAGTCAGCCTGTAGCACCCTACGAGGATGTTCCGCGAAAGTATATACACGCGTCGCCAAACCTCTGCGCTTTCCCTCGTCGAGAAGCTGGCGCAGAAGATATTGGTGTCCACGGTGCACGCCGTCGAAGAAGCCTATGGTACTGACGTAGTTCATTCAGCAGCGTCTATTCTGAAAAGTTTGTCGCTTGGCCGTACCTTCTCGGGAACGGCAAAGCTTACGTTGTGGCCTTTCTCAGCACATTCAAGCGGTGTGCGGTCATAGCGGAAGTCCTCGGGCGTCACATAGACGGCTCCCGTCGTGGGACCTGTGATGAGAAGCTTGTCGCCCTTCTTGAAACCACCAGCCTCAAGGCGGAACTCCGCAACGCCAAGCGCGGAGTAGTACTTCACGCCCTTGCCGATGTACGTCTTCTTCTCCGTTGCCACACTTCCATACCTGTCGCTCCACTCTCCCAAGGTCTGCCCGAGGTAGTAGCCGTCCCAGAAGCCACGGTTGAATACCGTAGCAAGGCGCTCGTTCCAGCCTTCGACCTTCTCTTGCGAGAAACTTCCGTCCAAGACGGCGGCAACGGCTTCCTTGTAACATTCGACGACCGTCTTTACATACTCTGCCGAGCGTGCACGCCCCTCAATCTTGAACACGCGGACGCCAGCCTCCATCATCTTGTCGATGAAGCCTATCGTCTTGAGGTCCTTGGGACTCATTATATACTTTTGGTCGATGTCGAGCTCCGTCCCCGTCTCACGGTCGCGCACAGTATATCCGCGACGGCAGAGCTGCATGCATTGTCCGCGGTTGGCAGAGCGTCCCATGTTGTCGAGCGAAAGGTAGCACTTCCCACTCACAGCCATGCACAATGCCCCGTGACAGAACATCTCTATCTGTATCTGCCTGCCCGAAGGTCCGCATATATTCTGCTCCTGAATCTGGCGATAAATCTCCGCCACCTGCTCGAGGCGCAGTTCACGCGCCAGCACTACAACGTCGGCATACTGTGCGTAGAACTTCAGAGCCTCAATGTTGCTGATGTTCAGTTGCGTGGAGAGGTGTACCTCCTGCCCTATCTGTCGGCAGTAGCTCAATACCGCCACGTCGGAAGCTATGACGGCGGTGATGCCTGCCTCATGGGCCGCATCGCAGATGCTCCGCATCAAAGGGAGTTCCTCGCCGTAGATGATTGTATTCACGGTGAGGTATGAGCGCGTATTGTGCTCGGCACACTGCTCTGCGATGCTGCGGAGGTCGTCGA
>ONWB01000082.1 GCA_900321445.1 uncultured Prevotellaceae bacterium
TTTGAACAAAGGATTCCGTGCGTTTTTTTCAGATTTGACGGGTAAAATCGCTTCGCGGAGCCCTTTACAAATCCACCGGAACGGCTTATACTACCGGTGTAATGTTTCAGCGCATTTCATGAAACAGAGGTGCTGACTATGTCTGGAAATAAAACAGTCCCCACGATGAAGGATGTGGCCCGGGAAGCCGGCGTGGCGCTGGGTACGGTCTCCAAGGTGGTAAACGGCATCCCGGTGGGCGAGGAATACCGCCTGCGGGTGGAGTCCGCCATCGAGAAGCTCAACTACCGAGTCAGCAGCTATGCCCGGGGTCTGCGCAGCAGCAAGACCTACACCATCGCCGTCATGGTGCCGAACCTGATCAGTCCCTTCTTCTCCAGGCTGGTGGACTGCATCAACCGGGAGCTCTCCGCCCGGAAGTATCGGATGCTCTTCTACGCCACGGATTACGATCCCGCCCAGGAGCAGGAGCTGGTGCATCTGGCCGAGCAGCAGAAGGTGGACGGCATCATCTGTCTGAGCTACAACCCCCACCTGCAGGTCTCGCCGGACGTGCCGCTGGTGTCCATCGACCGCTACTTCGGTGCCCAGATCCCCTGCGTCGCCTCCGACAACTACGGCGGCGGGGGCATCTACAACAGCTATACGCTGTCGATGACGAAGCACCGCTACTTCCGTCCCGTAGTCGTCCATGAGTTCGGCCATAGCTTCGGCGGACTCGGCGACGAGTACTTCTACGACGACCAATATACGCAGTTCTACTATCCCGACGCGGAGCCGTGGGAGCAGAACCTGACAACACTGAAGGACTTCGGCAGCAAGTGGGCAGACATGGTGCCGAAAGGCACGCCCATACCCACTCCCGCCACGAAGAAATATGCTGCAACGGTAGGAGCCTTCGAGGGCGGCGGCTACCAGAGCAAGGGTGTCTATCGACCCGCGCAGGAGTGCCGCATGAAGATAAACGACTGGCCGGAGTTCTGCCCAGTATGCCAGCGCGCCATCGAACGACTCGTAGAGTTCTACTGCCCAAAGAAATAGCACCAACGAAAATCATAAAAAGACAATATGCCCAAGAAAACGACAAATACGAAGAAAACGACCGCCAAGCCGCGCAAGACGTCGGCCACGAAGAAGTCCGCGAAGGGACAGGACGTCGGCAGCGTGTTCGCACCCGAAGGCGGATGGAAGAACCTGTTGACAGGTGAGACCCTGCGCTTCATCGTTGGCCTCGTGCTGCTGCTTTTGGCGCTGTTCGCCATCGTGGCGATGTGTTCCCTGTATTCCTCGGCTGCCCACGACCAAGCCGTCTATGAGGGTGCCGCACGCGAATACCACAACTGGGGCGGAAGCCTCGGCGCAAAGCTTGCCCACACGCTCGTTGACCGCTACTTCGGCGTGTGCTCGCTGCTAATCCCCATCTTCCTCGTGCAGATAAGCATGAAGATAATGGGCGCCTACAAGGTGCGCATCTGGAAATGGTTCCTCAACCTGGGATTCATCATGGTGTGGGGCTCCGTGGCGCTCAGCGTATGCTCCAGCGAGTTCTTCCCCGCAAGCCTTCGCGACGTGCCCTTCAAATGGGGCGGCGAACACGGCGACAGCGTGCGCGACATGCTGATGCAGAACGTAGGACTCATAGGCACGCTCATCATCCTCGGACTCTGCGCCCTGCTATACCTCATATATCTCAGCGGCGAGACCATACGCGTCATCAAGTCGCTGCTGCGCAGTCCTAAGAAGGTCATCGACAAACTGAAGAAACAGACGGGCGACAAAGATGAGGAATCTTCAGAGGACTCTGAGAACTCCGAGAACTCTGAGGGCTCAGAGGACTCAGAGGACTCAGACAAAACCGATACTCCGAGCGACGGCGAGAGCTCGCGCGTCATAGACCTCGGAACGTTCGGCATTGAGTCGCCTGCCGACAGCAGCACAGGCCTCGACCTGAACATCGAAGGCGAAGAACCCATAACGGATACCGACGCCGAGGAGCAGGAAATGCAAATCGACGAAGGCGAGCAAGAGGAAGAGGCCGACGGCAATACCGTTGGCGACGACGCCTACGAGAAGCTGCCGCCCTACGACCCGCGCAAGGACCTCGAATACTACAAGTTCCCGACCATCGACCTGCTGAAGAAGTACGACACCGGCGACCAGCAAATCGACATGGAGGAGCACAACGCCAACAAGGACCGCATCGTGAAAATCCTCGACGACTACGGTGCGAAGATTAGCGCCATACGCGCCACGGTAGGTCCCACCGTCACGCTCTACGAGGTGACGCCGGCACCAGGTGTGCGCATAAGCAAGATAAAAACCCTCTCCGACGACATCGCACTTGCACTTTCGGCAATCGGCGTGCGCATCATTGCACCCATACCAGGCAAGGGCACGATAGGCATCGAGGTGCCGAACAGGAAGCCGAAAATCGTCTCCATGGAGAGCCTCATCAACAGCAAACGCTTCCAGGAAACCGACTACGAACTCCCCATCGCCATCGGCAAGACCATCACGAACGAGGTGTTCATGGTGGACCTCGCAAAGATGCCGCACCTGCTCGTTGCCGGTGCTACGGGACAGGGTAAGTCCGTGGGCCTCAACGCCATCATCACATCACTGCTCTACAAGAAACACCCCGCAGAGCTGAAAATCGTCATGGTCGATCCGAAGAAGGTAGAGTTTAGCCTGTATTCCCCAATCGAGAACTTCTACCTCGCCAAGACCGAGGACACCGACGAGCCTATAATCACGGACGTGACGAAGGTCGTTGCCACGCTGAAGAGCCTCACGCAGATGATGGACCACCGCTACGACCTGCTGAAGGCGGCGCGCGCGAAGAACATCAAGGAATACAACGAGAAGTTCCGCGCACGCAAGCTCAACCCCGCGAAGGGTCACGAGTACATGCCCTACATCGTCATCATCATCGACGAGTTCGGCGACCTAATCATGACGGCAGGCAAGGAAGTGGAACTCCCCATCGCCCGCATCGCACAGCTGGCGCGCGCCGTCGGCATGCACATGGTGATTGCCACGCAGCGTCCTACGACGAACATCATCACAGGTACCATCAAGGCGAACTTCCCCGCACGCATGGCCTTCAAGGTTAGCTCGATGATTGACTCGCGCACAATCCTCGACCGACCAGGCGCAAACCACCTCATAGGACGCGGCGACATGCTCTTCCTGGCAGGCTCGGAGCCCGTGCGCGTGCAGTGCGCCTTCGTAGATACCCCCGAGGTGGAGCGCATCAACGAATACATTGCCGCGCAACAGGGATACGTCCACCCATACTACCTGCCCGAGGTCGTAGCCGACACCGACGACAGCAGCATGGGCTCACGCGACGCAGGACCTCTCGACAGCATGTTCGAGGAAGCAGCACGTCTCATCGTCATACACCAGCAGGGAAGCACGTCGCTCATCCAGCGCAAGATGGGCCTCGGCTACAACCGCGCAGGACGCATCATGGACCAGCTTGAAGCCATGGGCATCGTGGGACCCTCGCGAGGTGCCAAGCCGCGCGAAGTCCTCGTGCCCGACGAAGTTGCACTCAACGCAGTACTCGAAGCAAGAAAATAAATTTTATCTGACAAATTGGACGATTTATCTCGCCTTGCCCATCGCCTTCCAGCCTACGACGCACTATGCGCGACGGGCTGACAACGGCTGACGCTCGAACTTGTTCGCTTCGCTCGTCGAAGAAGGCTCAATGAATCTTTCGATTGGACGATTTACCATTTGACAATTTCTATAAAAATGAACAAATACAATAATTTTAATCGTTTACGCCGCATCGCCATCGCATTGCTGGCTGTGCTCTTCACGTTCTCCATAAATGCATCCGCACAGACGGCACGCGATATTATGGACCGCGCAGCATCGAAGCTTGAGAAGGCTGGCGGCATGCAGGTTTCTTTCGAGACAACAATGTTCTCGGGAACAAAAGAACAATCCACTACACGCGGCACCATACAGATAAGCGGACAGAAATTCCGCGTGGCATCGCAGGGTGCCGACGTATGGTTCGACGGCAAGACGCAATGGACGCTTCTCGCTGGCAGCGACGAGGTGAACGTCACAGCTCCCACAAAGGAACAGGTGCAGAAGATGAATCCCTACTACTTTGTAAACCTCTACAAGTCGGGATATACGCTCCAAAACTCGCGTTCCTCGTATCAGGGCAAGGGCGTCCACAAAGTGGACCTCACAGCCACGTCGCGCGGTGCCGAGATTCAGCGCATGACGATACTCCTGAGCGACGACTACACACCGCTGAACGTGCGCCTCAAGGACAAGAAAGGAAACTGGATGCGTTTCCGCATCTCAAGTCTGAAGACGCGCCAGAGCTTCTCCGCCGCCACATTCCAATACAAGGAGAGCGACCACCCCGGCGTGGAAGTAATCGACTTGAGATAAACTTGGAGAACTCAGAAAACTCAGAAAACTCAGAGAACTCGGAGGACTCAGAGAACTCGGAGGACTCGGAGAACCTATAATACTCAGAAATCAAACAAATAATCATGGAAACTATCAAACTACTCATCATCGGTTCTGGCCCTGCCGGCTACACGGCGGGCATCTATGCCGGACGCGCAGGACTTAATCCCGTCATCCTCGAAGGCTTGCAGCCAGGCGGACAACTTACGATAACGACGGAAGTGGAGAACTTCCCTGGCTACCCAGAAGGTGTTGATGCCAACGAGATGATGGACGACATCCGCAAGCAGGCAGAGCGCTTCGGTGCCGACATTCGTTCGAACATCGTCACGAAAGCCGACCTCGACCAGCGCCCCTACCGCTTCACGCTCGACGACGGAAGCGAGGTTGCCGCACATAGCGTCATCATCGCCACGGGAGCATCTGCAAAGTTCCTCGGACTCAGCGACGAGGAGAAGTATCGCGGCGTCGGCGTGAGCGCATGCGCCACATGCGACGGCTTCTTCTACCGCAAGAAGGTCGTTGCCGTCGTTGGTGGCGGCGACACAGCCTGCGAGGAAGCCTCCTACCTCTCAGGCCTTGCCGAAAAGGTTTACCTTATCGTGCGCAAGCCTTTCCTGCGTGCCAGCAAGGCCATGCAAGACCGTGTGTTCGAAAATCCAAAGATTGAAGTGCTCTTCGAAACCAACACCGAAGGCCTCTACGGCGAAGGCGGCGTAGAAGGTGCACACCTCGTACATCGTCGCGGCGAAGCCGACGAGCGCCGCTACGACCTGCCCATCGACGGCTTCTTCCTTGCCATCGGCCACAAGCCCAACAGCGACCTCTTCGCCAAGTGGCTCAAACTCGACGAGAATGGCTACATCATGACCGAAGGTGCAACGCCGCGCACAGGCGTTGAGGGCGTATTCGCCGCCGGCGACGTTGCCGACCCGCTCTATCGCCAAGCCATCACTGCTGCCGCCGCTGGTTGCAAGGCTGCCATCGAGGCGCAGCGCTACATTCAGGAGAACGGATTCTAACGCACACTTTCGAACGAAGAATAGAATGCCGATGCTGAGGCCTACACAACACATAGGACGCAGGATGGGGTATGCCGCATTGTGGCTTACCCTCTCCTGCTTTATTGTGTCGTGCCACTCCTCGCGCCAGTTGCAGCAGTCGCCATCGACGCCGCATCGCACTCACACTCGCCACACGCCGCGAACGCAGGAAACTCGCAGTGTGAATGCCTCGCGCGCAGAGATGCTCAATACCGCCGCCACAAAACTCGGACTGAAACCCGACCTGCGTCGCGACAACGCACGCCTCCTCAACGCCTGCGCCTCTTGGCTCGGCACGCCTTACGTATATGGTGGCAACGGGCGCAAGGGCATCGACTGCTCCGCGCTCACGCTCGCGATATATAAAGATGTATATGGGAAACGCCTCCACCGTCGCAGCATCGACCAGTACGAAAAGGACGTCCTGCGCATCTCGCGCACCGACCTGCGGCAGGGCGACCTCATCTTTTTCTCCTCGCCGCGCAGTGGTGGACGTTGCGGCCACGTAGGCATATACCTCCGCGACGGCTACTTCCTACACGCCAGTTCTTCGCGTGGTGTCGTCGTGAGCCACCTCGACGGTTCCTACTACCAACGCCACTACCTCGGTTGTGGGCGCGTCCCCGAGGAAGACCTCCACGACCCGCGTAGCTCGATGCCGTGAGCACTTGTTCCGCACAAACAATGCGCACCCCAGTAAGTGAGGTGCGCATTTGTTTGTGTTGAGAGTGCGTTGCGGCTTACTCCCATCCGAGGGCGCTTGCTCCGAGCACGGCGGCTTCTGAGCCGTTCAGCGTGCTGACGAGGAGCTTGCACTTTCCCTTGTACGTGAAGAGCGAATTCTCGTCGAAGGCTTTTTGTATGGGATCCATAATCCAGTGACCTGCCTTCGTAAGTCCGCCGAAGAATACAATAGCTTCGGGAGCGTTGAAGAGAGCGTAGTTGGCACATGCGGCGCCGAGGATTTCGCCAGTGTAGTCGAAGATGTCCTTGGCAATCTTCTCGCCGGCTTCTGCAGCCTTATACACATCGAAGGAGGTAATCTCCTCGGGCTTCAGGTTGCGAAGAGCGCTGGGCTCGTCGCTACGCTCGAGGAACATGCGTGCCGTGCGAGCCACACCCGTTGCCGAGCAGTAAGTCTCGAGGCATCCCTTGCGGCCGCAGCCACATTCGCGGGCTGTTTCGGAGCGGTCAACGATAGCGTGTCCGAGCTCGCCGGCAAAGCCGTCGGAACCATAGACGATTTCGCCGTTGACGACGATGCCGCTACCCACACCCGTGCCGAGCGTAATCATGATGAAGTTCTTCATGCCGCGCGCCACGCCGTATGTCATTTCGCCCAATGCCGCTGCGTTGGCATCGTTCGTGACGCGAGCAGGAATGCCCAGTGCGTCTTCGAAGAGCTTTGCAATGGGCACAAGCCCCTTCCAAAGGAGGTTCGGCGCATGCTCGATCATGCCGCTGTAGAAGTTTGCGTTGGGAGCTCCGATGCCCATGCCCTTCACGTTCTCGATGCCGCCGATGAGGTCGAGGGCTGGCTGCAGGGCCTGGACGCCAGCTGCCACGTAGTCGTTGACGTCGGGATAGGCTTTTGTGCTAATAACACTCGTAGCGTGCACGGTTCCGCGCTGGTCCACGAGGCCGAATACTGAGTTCGTACCGCCCATGTCAAGGCCAATCACGTACTGTTTCTCGTTGTTTTCTGTCATGGTTGTTGTTGTGGTTTAAGAGTTATGTTTATTCTGGAAATTATGTCCGAATTTCGCGAAGTATGTACTTCATCACGGGCAAAAGTACGTAAAAGATTTGAGGAAACGACTTTTTATGCCTGTTTTTTGCAAAACTTTCAGAATAAAGTATTATTTTTGCGCTGCAAACGGACAAGGCGGATGAAGCTCATCGTAATGACAACCCCTCATTTCTTCGTTGAAGAGCACCAAATACTGACGGCGCTTTTCGACGAAGGTTTGGAGACGCTTCACGTGCGGAAACCATCGACGGAAGCTGTCTTCACGGAGCGCCTGCTGCGCCTTATCCCCGAAATATACCGTAGGAACATCGTCATCCACGACCATTTCCACCTGAAAAAGGAGTTTTCGCTGCGCGGCATACACCTGAACCAGCGCAATCCCGACCTCCCCAAGCACTACCGCGGACACATCAGCTGTACGTGCTACAACGCTGAGGACGCACAGATGCGAAAAAAACAGATGGACTATGTCCTGCTCTCCGGATTCTACCAAGATAATACACCCCTGCATGAGCCTGCCCTCGAGGAACTGGCGAAGCAGGGTTTCTTTGATAAGAAAATCATCGCGCAGGGGAACATCGGACTCGAACAAATCCCCAAGCTGCGCGACCTCGGCGTCACGGGTGCCGTCGTGTTCTCAGACCTTTGGAACCGCTTCAACATCTACGCCGACCAAGACTATCAAGAGCTCATCTCTCACTTTCGCAAACTTCGCAAAGCCTTTGACCATTAACCACATAACCTTCTCCTCCCAATGAACAAAAACTCTTTCCTGGTATTCTCCGGCACACGCACTCGCTACCTTGCCGAAAAAATTTGCGCAGACCTCCAATGCCCTCTTGGCAACATGCAGGTGACATACTTCGCCGACGGCGAATTTGTCGTCAGCTTCGAGGAATCCATCCGCGGTCGCGACGTTTTTCTCGTGCAATCTACTTTCCCCAGTGCCGACAACCTGATGGAACTCCTGCTGATGATTGACGCTGCAAAGCGTGCCAGCGCAAAGACTATCAACGCCGTAGTACCCTACTTCGGCTGGGCGCGCCAGGACCGCAAGGACAAGCCGCGCGTGAGCATCGGCGCAAAGCTCGTTGCCGACATGCTCTCCGCAGCAGGCATCAATCGCCTCATCACCATGGACCTGCACGCCGACCAAGAGCAAGGGTTCTTCGACGTACCTGTTGACCACCTCTACGCCAGCACCGTATTCCTCGACTGGCTGAAAAACCTCAACCTCGAAAACATCTGCATGGCATCCCCCGACGTCGGCGGTTCGAAGCGCGCCAGCGCCTATGCCAAATACCTCGACTGCCCACTCGTACTCTGCCACAAGACGCGCAAGAAGGCTAACGTGGTCGGCGACATGCAAATCATCGGCGACGTGGAAGGCATGGACGTCATCATCGTTGATGACATCGTAGATACTGCCGGCACCATCACCAAAGCCGCCCAGCTCATGATAGACAACGGAGCACGCAGCGTGCGCGCAATGGCAAGCCACTGCATCATGTCTGGCCCCGCAGACACGCGCGTGGAGAGCTCGCCGCTGAGCGAAATCATCTTCACCGACTCCATTCCCTATCGCGGAACATCCAAGAAGGTGCGTCAGCTCAGCTGCTCCAAGATGTTCGCAGAAACCATACGCCGCGTAATCAACAACGAGAGCATTTCCTCGCAGTACCTCATCTAAGAGCCCCCTCACACGAATAGCAATATACTCTAAAGCCCCACACCGCCGCAGTGTGGGGCTTCTTTTTTATATCACACAGATTTCACGGATTCCACAGATATTAAAAACAATAACCGTTAAACATTGACCATTGACCATTAGTTCGCCTTGCCAATCGTGCCCCAGCCACTTCGGAACTTCGTCCCTCAGGGCTGACGTGCACTGCATGGCTCACTGAAGGTTCTTCG
>ONWB01000100.1 GCA_900321445.1 uncultured Prevotellaceae bacterium
GATGTGCGAAAGATGTTTGAAATCGACAACCATTCCCTCGGCATTTAGTTCCTCGGCGCAGCAGTAAACGGTAACGATAGCGTTATGTCCGTGCAAGCGAGTACATTTGCTTTCGTAGGGGAGGTCGAGGTGGTGCGCGAAAGCTACTTCTATGCGTTTTGATACGTAGTACATTTGTATATTCTATATTATGATTTTTCACGAAACGATTCGCAAGGTATGAATCTTCTGAATCCTTTCCTGAAGCGTAGTTGCCATACCTTGACGTATGCGCAGCGTAAGCTGCTCTGACGTGGCACCATAATCCTGAGCCACAATCTCTGCTCCACAGTCGCGCGCTATACGCATGACAATATCAACGTCGGGATAGTCGGCGTCAACGATGATGTCCGCAGAGACAACGCGCTCCTTCGTTTCCGCTGCATCAAGAGCAGCAGCGGCAGCAAGTTTGTAAGCTTGTCCAAGTCCTGCGGCTCCAAGCTGAATGCCACCAAAATACCTGACGACACACACGAGCGTAAAGGATAGGTTGTGGGAGCGTATCTGCCCGAGGATAGGGCGTCCCGCCGTGCCAGAGGGCTCGCCGTCGTCAACAGCCCTGAATGTCTCTCCATCGTAACCAATGGCATAGGCGAAGCATACGTGCCGCGCATCGTAGTAGCGCTTGCGAAGCGCCTGGACGTGCGCCATAGCCTCCTCCACAGTGTCGATGGGGTAGGCGTATGCCAAGAAGCGGCTGCGCTTCTCTGTGTATGTCGCCTCGGAGGGCGAGGCAAGGGTTATGCAACTGTCTGACAATATTATCTGACTATTTGACGATTTACAATCTGACTATTTACCTCGTCTTGTTCTTCGTGCCCCAGCCACCTCAGAGCTTCGCCCTTCGGGGCTGACGTGCACTACAAGACTCGTTGAATCTGACTATTTGACTATTTACCTCGTCTTGTTCTTCGTGCCCCAGCCACCTCAGAGCTTCGCCCTTCGGGGCTGACGTGCACTACAAGACTCGCTGAATTTTACTATTTGCTATTTTGAGTTACTTGAAATAGTAGAGGAATGTGCAGACGCCTTCAAGGGCATGCTTGCGCTGGTCGCGGATGTTGATGCGGAACTTCACACTTGCCTTGCATACGCCGCGCAGGTTCTGGACATCCTCAAGCCACGTTTCGAGCTGTACGCTCTGGCCTGAGAGGACGGCTTGGCCGAATCGCATCTTGTCCATTCCGTAGTTCACCATCATCTTCAGGTTGTTGACCTCGATAATTTGTCCCCACATCTCGGGAACAAGTGATAGCGTGAGGTAGCCGTGTGCGATGGTTTGCCCGAAGGGGCTTTCCTTTGCCGCGCGTTCTGGGTCAACGTGTATCCATTGGTGGTCGAGCGTCGCGTCGGCGAAGAGGTTAATGCGCTCCTGCGTTACTTCCAACCATTCTGAAACGCCGAGGCGCTGTCCTTTAAGTGCTTCAAACTCCTCGAAGGAGTTAACAATGATTTTTCCCATAGTGTTATGTGTATTTTTTGATTTGTATTACTTCGTACTGAAAGTTATTGCGCGTACCAGATGCCCTTCTCCCAGGTCGGCACGCACGACATAGGTCTTCTGGCGCTTTCCGTCGGATGTCTGCACGGCGATGTCGCCGGAATATGTTGCTGTCACGCTATACGCTGGCTGCCCAGCGAGTATCCTCTTCTTTATCTCAGGGTCTCCTGAGCGCGAGAAAGTACATTCTCGGACGTTGTCGCCAAACATTTTTTCTACCATAAGAACCACGTCGCCACGTGTTGCCATGCGCTTTTCGAGGAAGCGGTCCATGACGTCTGGCAAGTAGCCTATGAGCGTCTCCGTATCGCCGCGTCCGAGCAGGCTCATGAAGCCGTCGAGGGTATTTGTCACCATCTCGCGCTCGTCGGCGCTGAGTTCATGTCGTTCTGCCTGTCGCGCTGCGAAAGTTGCCTCGGCGTAGAAAAGTCCGTCGGGGTGTATGGCCATGTAGTGGTCGAAGGCTTCGCGCGTACTGTCGGCAACGGCTTTTGCCCAGTCCAGGGAGTCAATCTTTACTGCGCACAGCTTGTCGTAGTAGGGATGCTGGAACTGCTTTCGGAAAGCTTCGAAGTCGGCAACCTTTTTTGACGTTGATATGCGGCTCCATTCTGCCTCCATCTGCTGAAGCTTCTCCATGCGGCTCTTGACATCGGATGCGTAGCCGCTTGAGGGGAAGCGCTCGAGGAAGTTCTTGTAGTCGCGGCTCTCGGTACTGTTCTCAAGGGCTGCGTATGCCCTCTGCTCTGCGTCGGAATCGCTCTGCTGCTGCACGAGAATGTAGTACGATGCGCCTAAACCCACTGCAACCCCTATGAGAAAGGTGAACAGAAAGGCCAGGAAGCGCCCCGTACAACCCCTCTTGCGTTTCTTTTCTGTTATTTCGTTTGATGCTTCGTCTTTTTTCAAGTCCAAGAAAGCTTAAAATTCTGCGCGAAATTACTTTCTTATGCTCAAAGGAGCAAGAAAATCGTCACGTTTTCTGCCGAAAAGGGCACTTTTAAGGAGAAAAGGGGGCATTTTTTTTGTTCTTCGCATGCGCTTGCGTATTTTAGCGGCCTAAAATGAAGCGCATGGAACATACGGACAAGATGAAAGATGTGAACTCTTACGCTATGACACACGGCATCCTGCTTGGAGCGTGGGGCGTGGCAACATTCTTCGTTGCCGTTCTTGCGCTTTCGAGGCCGCTGTTTTCTTTCACCTCCGACTTCCTGCTTATTCTCTCCCCATTCTTTGCTACGGCACTGACCATTCGCTATCGTCAGAAGACGACACCGCCTGGCGAAGGCTTCGGTTTCGGACGCGGATACGTGCACACCTTGCTCACGGGGCTTTACGCTTGCGTATGGATTGCGCTGACCGTTTACATCTACCTGAAATTCTTCGATGGAGGCGCGGTTTTCGACGCTTTCGCAGCCCTCGTGTCGCAGCCCGAGAATGCGGCGTTGTTTGAGCAGCTGGAGGGCTTGGGGTATCTTGAAGACATCTACGCTGCCACGGGTGCTAAGAACATGACCGAGGTGGTTGACATCATGCGCGAACTCTCGCCTGCCAACTATGCAGGCATGATAGTTTCAACAACTCTCATAACTGCCCCCATCATTTCTGCCATCATCGCGCTGTTTACGATGCGGCGCAGCTTGAAGTAGGATAATTATTCGAAAACAACATACAAAAAGAATATGGACATATCTATTGTAGTTCCTCTTTACAACGAGGCCGAAAGCCTTCCCTCGCTCCACGAGTGGATAGAGAAGGTAATGATTGACAACAACTTCACCTACGAGATTATCTTCGTCAACGACGGCTCCACCGACGACTCGTGGAAAGTCATCGAGGAGATATCGAAGAAGGACAATAACGTACACGGTATAAAGTTCCGTCGAAACTATGGCAAGTCTCCCGCCTTGTACTGCGGTTTCAAGCAGGCTGAGGGCGACGTTGTCATCACGATGGATGCCGACCTTCAGGACTCGCCGGACGAAATCCCCGAACTCTACCGCATGATTACGGAGGACGGCTACGACCTCGTATCTGGCTATAAGCAGAAGCGCTACGACCCGCTTTCGAAGACTATACCCACGAAGCTCTTCAATGCCACGGCGCGCAAGGTGAGCGGCATCAAGAACCTCCACGACTTCAACTGCGGACTGAAGGCATATCGCCGCGAAGTGGTAAAGAATATCGAGGTATATGGCGAGATGCACCGCTACATTCCGTACCTTGCCAAGAACGCTGGCTTCGACAAGATTGGCGAAAAGGTAGTACACCATCAGGCGCGCAAGTTCGGCAAGACGAAGTTCGGCGGACTTAACCGCTTCTTCAACGGCTACCTCGACCTCCTGTCGTTGTGGTTCCTGAATAGCTTTGGCCTAAAGCCCATGCACGTCTTTGGCTTCCTTGGTACGCTGATGTTCATCATCGGATTCATTGCCGTACTGGTTGTCGGCGGTATTAAGCTCGTAGCAATATGCCAGGGCGTTCCCGCGCCGCTCGTCACCAACTCGCCATATTTCTACATCGCCCTGACGATGATGATTCTTGGCACTCAGCTGTTCGTGGCTGGATTCCTTGGCGAACTTATCTCCCGCAATGCAGAAGGACGCAATGACTACAAGATTGAGAAGGTGCTTTAAGCCGCTGTTTCTCGCAGCGAGCATTACTGCAACCATACTGATGCCATCGTGCAGCAACATCGACTGCCCGCTCGACAACATCGTGGGCATGACCGTCACGCTGTATAGTTCCGAGACGCGCCAACCCCTGACGCTTACCGACACGCTCACGGTTCAGGTCAGCGGGAGCGACACCATACTTCTGAACCGAGGCATCAACCTTCAATCCTTCATGCTTCCTCTACGCTATTCCACAGATACCGACACGCTGCTCCTGCGCTTCTCAAACGAAAAGGGGCAGGCTGCGCGCGACACGCTGTTCCTAAGCCACGAGGCAAAGCCGCATTTCGAGAACATCGACTGTCCTGCCGCCGTATTCCACAAAATTCAAAACATACGCTGGACATCACACCTGCTGCGCGAGATGCCACTGACCATCGACAGCGTAGCACTTATAAACCCTAACGTCAACTACGATGATACGGAGAACCTGCGCGTTTATCTTCGCGCTACTGCTTCTGAATAGCCTCGCTGCCACGGCGCAACGCGTCGTCGAGATATCAGCCCGTGGAGACAGCATCGTGGCTGACACGCTACGCGGCGGCTTGAAAAAGGAACCGCGCGCATGGAAGCTAAGCGTAGGCACAGACGTGGCGGGAGCCATACTTGCCGTCGCAACGTCATACGGGAGCTACGAGGGCAACGTGCGCCTGAACCTTCGCGAGACGTACTTCCCGACCGTAGAGGTGGGACTTGGCGTCTCTGACTACACAAACGACGACACACACATCCACTACAAGACGAGTTCGCCTTTCTTCCGCATAGGTGCCGACTACAACTTCATCAAGGACAAAACCTCTGGCAATCGCATCTTTGGCGGCTTGCGCTATGGCTTCACGCCCTTCAAGTACGACGTCAGCGGTCCTGCGCTGTACGACAGCGTATATAAGACGTACCACGACTTCAACCACAAAGGCCTGTCCGCAAACAGCCATTGGGTGGAACTCGTAGGAGGCATCGAGGCCAAGGTGTGGGGAATACTGCACCTCGGATGGAGCGTGCGATACAAGATGCGAATCGCCGAAAGCAACACCGCCGTAGGCCACGCATGGTATGTCCCCGGCTACGGCACCAGCGGAGGCAGCGTGATGACAGGAACTTTCAACGTCAGCATAGACATTTAGACACCACGAATGGAACTTTTCAAGAATAAACGCCTGAAGCACATCCTCGCTCTCGGCTTCTTCCTCTTCCTCGTTGTCGGCACAGTGCTCATACTTCGCCGTTCGTCGGAACAAAACGTATGGCAACTGTCCGAGGGACCTGTGTTCGGCACATTCTACGAGGTGAAATACCAGTATGCCGAACCGCTCGACGAGGAGATTCTCAAGAGCCTTGAGCAGGTGGATGCCGCATGCTCCATATTCAATCCGGAATCGACGATTTCGAAGGTCAACGCCGGCGACTCTACCTTCGCCGACACCATATTCACCTACGCGCTGCTGTGGGCCGACAAGGTTTCTCGCGACACGCGCGGCGCATTCGACTATACCGTCGCGCCGCTCGTCAACGCATGGGGCTTCGGCTTCAAGACGGGGCAGTTTCCGACAGAGGCCGAAATCGACAGCCTGCGCCAGTTCGTCGGCTACGACAAGGTGTATTGGGAACACAGCCAAGAGCGCGGAGGACTCATTCGGCGTGCCGACAAGCGCACGACGCTCGACTTCGGCGGCATAGCGAAGGGCTACGGCGTGGACTGCGTGGCGCGCATGCTCGAACTGAAGGGCGTCAAGAACTACATGGTCATGGTTGGAGGCGAAGTGGTCGTGAAGGGTACCAACCCCGAGGGAAAACCATGGAGCGTAGGCGTAGAAGAACCCGTTGACGACCGCAGCGGGGCTACAAGCGAGATTAACAAAATCCTGCACATCAAGAACGACGGCGCTGTGGCAACAAGCGGCAACTACCGCAACTACTACTACCACAACGGGCGCAAGATTAGCCACACGATAGACCCGCGAACGGGGCATCCGGCAGAGACCACGATGCTCTCGGCATCGGTCTTCGCCTCGACGTGCATGGAGGCCGACGCGCTCGCCACGGCTTTCATGGTCATGGGCCCCGACAGCACACGCGCATTCCTCGCACGACGCCCAGACATACGCGCGTACATTATATATAATGACAACGGAGAACGCCGCATGTGGGCGTCGAAGGGCGTAGAGTAGGGGAGAAGGTGTAAAAAACTCATGGCGAACGTCAACAACCTACTACTATTGCCGTTCCTTCAAGGACTTAGCAACGAGGAACTCCTGCAGATAGCGGGACGCGTGCGCTTCCATTTCCAAAGTCGCTCGGAGCGGGAGATAATCGCACGCCAGGATTCCCCATGCAAAGGGCTCATCTACGTTACTTCGGGCGAAATAGCCCAGATACGGCGCGGCGACGGCGGCGACTACACGCTGACGGAAGGGTTGTCAGCACCTTATCTTGTTCAGCCTGAGGCTCTCTACGGCTTTCGCACACGCTATTCACACACGTTTATCGCCGCCTCCGACGTACACCTGCTCGAGATTTCCAAAGAGGACGTGCGCGACACGCTCATCCACTACGACGCTTTCCGTATAGGGCTGCTGAACTATCTCTCGTATGCCGTACAACGCACCACAAGCAGCCTCTGGCGCATAGCAAAATCCGACATTCCGAGCCGCTTTGCACATTTCCTCTTGCAACGAAGCACACGACCCGCAGGCAGAAAGCAACTCAGCATACGACGCTCAGAACTGGCAGAATGTCTCAACACAACAAAACGGCAACTCGTACCCGTACTGACAGAGTTGGAGGAAAAAGGACTCATCGAAACCACACGCGGAAAGATTGAGATTCCCGCATTTGAGAAGCTGCTGGCGTATATTTCGCAGAATTAGCAGGATTTTGCACCGAAAGCGTCAAAAAAGTCGGGAAAAATTTCTTCCATTTCCAAAACTTTTCTACTTTTGCAGCCGCTTACGACCAAGGAGAGGTGCTCGAGTGGTTGAAGAGGCACGCCTGGAAAGCGTGTAACCGGCAAAACTGGTTCGTAGGTTCGAATCCTATCCTCTCCGCAACAAACCCTGATAATCAGGCCTTTTGCAAAACACTAACGCAGATTTACGCACAACAACGTACATCTGCGTTTTTCGTTACAGATTTCACACAGATTTCACGGATTACACAGATATCAAAAACAATAACCGTTAACCAATAACCAATAACCGTTAACCAATAACCAATAACCGTTAAGCATTGAACATTGACCATTAACCGCCGCACTTTGGTGATATCTTTCGAACACGAATCACACGAAAAAGGCGAGGTTACAAGCCTTTTTCATTGAGCCTTGCAGCCATTGTCAGCCCGATGCGCGAAGTGCATCGAAGGCTGGGAGGCGAAAAGCAAGGCGAGATAATTTCACACGGACTCTGCTTAAAGTTTTCGTCCTTTTCGTTGTTTTAGAGATTTTTCGGAATTAATCCCCAAACAGATTTTTGGAATAAATATTTTCTTATAGATTTTCGAGATATACGGATTAGTC
>ONWB01000221.1:0-1307 GCA_900321445.1 uncultured Prevotellaceae bacterium
CCCGTCGTTCAGACCGTGAGCGAGAATCTTGCCGACATGTACCAAAGTCTGCGTGATATGGTAGAGACGTTCCGCGAAGGCTTCGACGACGCTATGGCGGCATCATTATGCGAGGTGCAGGAGGCCTTCCGCGAATACTGGGGGCAGGAACTCCTCAACGTCCTGCGCACGTTGCATCATGAAAAATATGGCAGCTGATGAAGGAGCTTTACGCGCAAATAGACAAAAGTATCATACCCAATCTTCCCCAGTTTCAATTCTCGGGGAAGATTGTTGTTGTTCAGAGTGCGTACGAAGCCGAACGCGCCGTGCGCTCACTTCGTTCTGCTGAAATAGTAGGTATCGATACGGAGACGCGGCCTGCTTTTCGCAAGGGTGTGAGCCACAAGGTGGCCTTGCTGCAAGTATCTACGCGCCACGTCTGCTTCCTCTTTCGCCTGAACCACATCGGGATGCCCAAATGTGTGCAGGAACTGCTAATGAGTCCCAGCATTATGAAGGTTGGGTTGTCCTTAAACGACGACTTTCGCCAACTCTCGCAACGTGTTGAAAATCTTAGTCCTATGTCGTATGTGGAGCTTCAGGACTATGTGTCGGAGATGGGCATCAAGGACAAGAGTCTGCAAAAACTCTTCGCCAACGTGTTCCACAGGCGCATATCAAAGTCGCAACAGCTCTCGAACTGGGAGGCCGACGTGCTTGTCGAGAAGCAGAAACTATATGCCGCCACCGATGCCTACGCCTGCCTCGTCCTGTACGAAGAGCTTGAGCGCCTGCGCAAAAGTGGCGACTACCGTATAATTGAAAATGAAGACATTACATCTTAGAAAAGGGAAAACGGAAAGCCTGCGCCGCTTCCATCCCTGGATATTCTCAGGCGCCCTCCAATACCTGCCCGAAGACCTCCAAGAAGGTGAAGTCGTACGCGTAGAGAGTCACGATGGCGAGTTCCTTGCCGTCGGTCACTATCAGATAGGCTCAATAGCCGTACGTGTGCTCTCGTTCGAGGACGAGGCTATCGACGAGGCTTTCTGGCACGAGCGTCTGGGCGAAGCCTATCAGCTGCGAAAGACTCTGCAACTGCAGGGCACGGAGGCACGTCCGACAAACATTTGCCGCCTCGTACACGGCGAGGGCGACCGCCTGCCTGGGCTCGTCGTGGACCGCTACGGCGATACTGCCGTCATGCAGGCGCACTCCGTCGGCATGCACCTTGCGCGCCACCAGATAGCCCGTGCGCTTGTTGACGTTAGCGGCGAGGAGCTGAGGAATGTTTATTACAAGTCGGAGACCACACTGCCGTATAA
>ONWB01000221.1:1364-3137 GCA_900321445.1 uncultured Prevotellaceae bacterium
TGAATCCTTCTCGGCTTTTGAAAATGGTTTGCGCTTCCGCATCGACTGGTTGCATGGGCAGAAGACGGGCTTCTTCGTGGACCAACGTGAGAACCGTGCCCTTCTTGAGCACTATTCGCGTGGGCGACGCGTCCTGAACATGTTTTGCTACACGGGCGGCTTCTCCGTATATGCCCTGCGCGGAGGCGCTGAGAAGGTGGTGAGCGTGGATGCCAGCGAGAAGGCCATAGCGCTCACACACGAGAACGTGAGCCTGAACTTCCCCACAGATGCGCGCCACGAAGCCTATGCCGAGGATGCCTTCCACTTCTTGGCACGCGCAGGCAAGGACTTCGACCTCGTTGTCCTCGACCCGCCAGCCTTTGCGAAGCACCACTCCGCCGTTCGAAACGCCATAAAGGGCTATACGCGCCTCAACCAGGAGGCGCTCTCGCGCATCCCCTCGGGCGGCTTGCTGTTCACGTTCAGCTGTTCGCAGGCCATCACGAAGGAGCAGTTCCGCCTTGCCGTGTTCACGGCAGCTGCCAACGCGCGCCGCAGGGTACGCATCCTCCACCAGCTGCACCAGCCCGCCGACCACCCCATCGACATCTACCACCCCGAGGGCGAATACCTCAAGGGCCTTGTGCTCGAAGTGGAGTAGGGGTTAGATTTTTGCGGAGAAAGAATCCACAAAACCGCCAAAACCAACGGTCAGTGAGCTCTGCAGCCGTTGTCAGCCCTGAGGGGCGTAGCTCCGAGGTGGTTGGGAGGTTAAAAGCAGAGCGAGATAACTTTTCTCAAGATAGGAAAAACTTTTCTCGAAACCGCAAAAACTTTTCTCGAAACCGCAAAAACTTTTCTCGAAACCGCCTTAACTTTTATCGTAACGCCGTTTCGTTGAAATATAATCAGAGAAAGAATCCTGCATCTCAAAAACTGGGATGCAGGATTTCTTGTGTAGCGCGTTATTATGAGAAGTTCTTGGATTATTCTGCTTCTCCAAAGATTTGCTGTAGCTTGCTGTGCAGGGCCTTGCCGCGGAGGGCGCGGTCGATAATCTTGCCCTGCGGGTCGATGAGGATGTTGTCGGGAATGCCGTCAATCTTATAGACAGGCGCAGCGGCACATTGCCAACCCTTGAGGTCGGAAATTTGCAGCCACGGCATCTTAAGTTGTCCGATAGCCTTCACCCATGCGTCCTTCTTCTCGTCGAACGAAACACCGATGACTTCAAATCCCTTCTCGTGGTATTTGTTGTATGCCTCCAGCACGTTTGGCATCTCCGCACGGCAGGGACCGCACCATGATGCCCAGAAATCTACTAGCACATACTTACCTTCGCCCACGAGTTCGCTGATTTTGTGCATTTTGCCGTCTGGGTCTGCCATCTCAAGGTCTGTAAACTGCTGCCCGATGAATGCCGTCTTCGGACTGTCCGCAGGTTTCATGACCTCGGCAATCCTGTCTCTTGCGGCCTTCAGCATCGGATGGTTGGAAAAGGCATTCTGCTGCCTTACCAGTTCGTTGTATGCCTCCAAGCCGTTGTCTAAGAAATACAACTCAGCGAAAGCCAGGGGTATCAGGGTATTGCTCTCCTCCTTGAATATCTTGTTGGCTAAGGCAATCTGCTCATTTTGCACCTGGACCATCTCCGCCATAAGTGCATCTTGATTTGCCATTATTTCAGCCTCAGACATCTTCGACACTTGTGCGCCGAAAGCCTTGCCAGGAGCATCCGCCGCAAGGTCGTACATTGTCAGTCGCTCGTTCAGCGGAGAACCTTTCAGCGTA
>ONWB01000011.1 GCA_900321445.1 uncultured Prevotellaceae bacterium
GTGTCAGGTGGATGCCAGGTAGATGTTAGGTGGGGTGTTAGGTGGGGTGTTAGGGTGGGAGTTGAGGTCAACACCCACCCATCAACTTCTCATTGTTCGTCGGCGTTTCAAGAGATTTGGGTGGGTGTTGGGGTGTTTTTTCAAATCCTACCCCCAAAACTCCTTTCAACTGCTGTACGACACAACCGAAATTTCTAAAAAGGCTCGTTTTTAGCGGACACCAATAACATCAAAGACAACATTGTGAAGATGGCAATAACATCAAAAAATTAGGGTGTGCAAATAAGCGCACCCTAATTCGTGTTATTATAGAGAAATACTATCTGAGTATTTTCTTACCACCAATGATGTACACGCCCTTAGAGACGTTGGAGACGCGACGGCCAGAGAGGTCGTATGCTACGGGGGAGCCAATGACTTCGCCTGTAGTATTGTTGACGCCTACAATAGAACCATTTGCATTCTCTACTTCGCGGAAGATGGTGTAGCCAGCGAGTTCCTTCTCAATCTTGATGCCTCCGAAGTTGCCGCTGCTTCCATAGTTCTTCATCTTCAGGACGATGCGGTCGGGATGGATGTAAACCATGAGGGCTTGCACAATCTTCGAGTTGCTAACAGATACGTCACCTTCGATAGAGTTGCTGTAGTAACGCATGGAACCCATGAACGCGGAGAGGAACGAGGGCTGTCCCTGCGGCATCTCGTCGAACTTCCATAGGTGCTTGTCACCCTCAGGGAATGCCGTAATCTTGCCCTCCTCTATTGTTACCTGCGTGCTAAGCAGGCGCTGGTTGCCTGTGCCTGGGCGAAGAACTTCGTTGTGCAGGGCATAGTACTTGGTGCCTTGCATGCCGACGATGTAGTATTCCTTGCCCAACTCAGGGGTCTTAGCAAGTGTGCCGTCGGGGTTGTAGAACCACATGTCCTGCACGGCATCGTTGCCAGAGAAGTAGCCTGCGGAACCGCAGTGGAGGTACTGGTTGTTGTTGAGCTTGATATAGAATGCACCGTCTGTGGTGCTGGGAGTAACAACGACGCGGGCGGGAGTCTGCTGCGTCTCAGTGTTGAAAGCACCAAAGCAGAGATAGCCGTCGTTGGCCTTGTTCTGCAGTGTGTATTCACCTGCAGGTTCTGGCGTGTCGCCAGGTTCGTCACCAGGCTGCTCACCACCTTCGACAACGAACTTCCATACAGGGGCATGCTCTGCAGTGACTTCGACTTCAATCTCCTCACCCGGAGCCTCAGCACTCAAGAGGGTAGCGGCAAGGCCGTTGTAGTTGTTGAAGATATTCTCGGAAGTCATCAGGTACCACTTACTGTCCTTCTTGGCATAGCCAACGAAAGCATAGTACTCGCCGTTCTTCAGCTCGAGGAGCGAGCTTACGCGCTGTGCCTTCACCTTCTCACCAGCCTTTGGAGCCTGAACATGGTAGATGTAGGGCGTGGAGTAGTCGGAGATGGCAGTGTTGCCCGTAAAGTGAGCCGTTGAGCCAAGGTGCGTATAAGCAGTATTGTTCACTTTGAGCGTGAAGCGTCCCGTCTGTGCCGTAGCATGGGCGAAGGTTACGAGGTGTTTCGTCTCGCCGCACTGCAGGTTTTCTGTTGTACCAACGTAGTTCATCCACCCATCGCCAGAGAAGCTCTCAAGATATGCGCTTACCGCGGCGGGTTCCTCCTGAGTGCCAGGATTCGTGTTGTCCTCCTTAGGCTGCGTGCACTCAAACTCCCAAATGGGGGCGTGCTCTGCGACTGCCGCGAACTCGATGTCCTCACTAGGCTCGTCGGCACTGTACAGGATAGCCTCAAGGCCGGGATAGGTGATGGTGACGTTATTGCTGCTCATCATGTACCACTGTCCGTCCTTCTTGGCATAGCCGAGGATAACGAAATGGCCTCCATTGTTGAACTCAGAGAGTTTGTGAACGCGATGAGCCTTCACTGTGGCTGCTGCGGGGTTCTCAACCTTGAAAATGTATGGGCTCGAATAGTTTGTGATGGCAGTATTGCCCGTGAAGTGAGCCGTTGACCCAAGATGCGTATAACCACCGTTAAGAAGGATGGTGTAGCGGTCCTTCATAGTTGTGGAAGCGGCGATAGTAGCCTCTGTCTTTGACGTTCCGCATTGAAGGTTGGCATCCGTGCTGAGGTAGTTCATGTAGCCGTCGCCGCTGTAGCTCTTGAAGTAACCCTTCACAGAGCCAGTCTCTGGAACGTAGGGCTCGTCCTCGCCTCCGCCAGTCTGTCCCTGGCCTTCGAGAACCTCGTCGACGTGCGTGGCGTCAGTAGTGGCTATGACGTTGCCCATAGTGTTGTAACGTGTCACGCGCTGCGACGTCTTCGAGCGTATGTAGGCGTTGTCGGAGCCGTGGTCGTGGCCGTAGAGCATGATGACGTTAGGATACTGCGCGAGAATCTCCTTCAGGCGCTGGGCGCTCTGGACACCTTCGGCAGAACCGCGTCCGCCCATACCCTTGTTGATGTTGCTGATGCTGTTGCTGTCCTGGAAGGGGAGGTGCAGGAGGAAGAATACCGTGCGGTTGGGGCTGTCGGCATATAGTTCTGCCAGCTTCTGGCCTACCCATTCTACGGATGCGAGCGAGTAGCTGTAGTCCCACGCGCTCTTGAAGAAGAACTTTCCGCAGTTCAGGGCTACGAAGTCGAAGCCGCAAATCTCGTAGTGGAAGGCTGCGAGGAGGCGCTCTGTGCCAAGCGTGCCGTTGTCGGCATCCTCGTAGAATGCGTCCTTCTCCGTAAGCTCGCCGATGTCGTCCTTCATGATGAAGTCGTAGTAGCGGGCGGCATTGTAAGACTTCGGCAGGTTGTCGAAGTTTGCAACTTCGTAGTCGTGGTTACCCGTGACGTAGATGACGGGCTTCTTCTCTCGCTCAGGATGGAAGGCTGTGCGGAGGGCGTCGTGCATGAGGTCGCGGATGCGCTCCCAGTTAGCCTCGGGAATGGTTACGTCGCTCGTGTAGTCGCCTCCCAGCACGACGAGGTCGATGTCCTCCTCTTCGCGCATCTTGTTGACGGTATTGAGAATGGTGCCGCGCAGGCGCACATTGTCAAGGTTAGAGCTGCTGATAAGTCCAAGCTCGTTGTGCAAGTCGGAGAGGCAGCCTATGGACATGACGGGTTTGTCCTGGGGAGCCAGTCCCTGAGCGCTAACAGTTGCCAAACCTGCAAAGAACAGCAGAACGGCGAAAAGAAAGCGTTGGTAGATTTTTTTCATAATAGTATTGCATTAGTTAAACATGTATATCTAAAAAACAGCACCCTCCCCGCTAGTCTGCGGGTAGGGTGCTTTTGATATTAGAGGCTCCAGTCCTCCTGCGTCTTGCGAACATAGGAGCGATAACGCTGCTGTGCTGCACGCTTTGTGGCAGCATAGAGTTCTTCTGCCTGCTCTGCGCCAAGGGCTTTCTTCAGAGAGAGGAAACGCACTTCGCCATCGAGGTAGTCCTGGAACTTGTCCCAATCGGGCTCTTTGCTGTCGAGTGTGAAGGGATTCTTGCCCTCGTCTGCCAAAGCGGGATTGTAGCGCCAGAGGTGCCAGTAGCCACATTCAACAGCGCGACCTTCCTCTGCCTGTGAGCGACCCATTCCGCCCTTAATCTTCAAGCCGTGGTTGATACAGGGTGCGTAGGCAATAATGAGGGAAGGACCATGCCAAGCCTCAGCTTCGCGAATAGCCTTCAGGGTCTGAGCCTGGTCGGCGCCCATTGCCACCTGAGCCACATATACATAGCCGTATGTGGTCTGCATAAGGCCAAGGTCCTTCTTCGTTACGCGCTTACCGGCTGCTGCGAATTGTGCAATGGCAGCGATAGGTGTAGCCTTCGAAGCCTGTCCACCCGTATTGGAGTAAACCTCCGTATCAAGAACGAGGATATTCACGTCCTCACCGCTGGCGAGTACGTGGTCGAGGCCACCATAGCCGATATCGTAAGAGGCACCGTCACCACCGATAATCCACTGCGAACGCTTCGTGAGGAAGTGCTCGAGTTCCTTAAGTTGCTGGCATACGGGGCAACCAGCGGCAGCACTCTCGTCAATGAAGGGGATGAGCTTCTCAGCAGCTGCGCGACTTGCATCGGCATCGTCTTGAGCGGCAATCCACTCCTTAGCGGCTTCCTTATAGCCTTCGGGCTTGTCGGCAGCTATCATCTGCTCGAGGAGAGCCTGTATGCGCTTACGCATCTTTTTATTAGCGAGCACCATACCAAGGCCAAACTCGCAGAAGTCCTCGAAGAGGCTATTTGCCCATGCGGGTCCCTGTCCCTTCTCATTCTTGCAGTAAGGCGTGCTGGGGATAGAGCCAGAGTAGATGGACGAGCAGCCCGTAGCATTTGCCACCATCTGACGGTCGCCAAAGAGCTGGCTGACGAGCTTCACGTAAGGTGTTTCGCCGCAACCAGAGCATGCGCCGCTGAACTCAAAGAGCGGAGTAGCAAACTGCGAGTTCTTCGGATTTGCCTTAACGTCCACAAGATGCTGTTTCGTAGTTACGTTCTTTACGCAATATTCCCAATTCTCGGCTTCTGCCATCTGTCCGTCAAGGGCAACCATCTTGAGAGCCTTCTCCGTAACGAGCTTGCCGTCGGCATCGCGCATAGGCTTGCCGTCCTCACCTTTCTTCGGAGCGCCAGGACATACGTCAACGCAGTTACCGCAGCCAAGACAGTCGAGTACGTCAACCTGCTGTACGAAGTGCATACCCTTCATAGCGGCAGGAGCCTTCATCTCACGTGTCACACCCTTGAAGCCAGCCACTTCCTCGTCAGTGAGGACGAAGGGACGGATGGCAGCGTGCGGGCAAACAAAAGCACACTTGTTACATTCGATACAGAATTCAGGCTTCCATACAGGAACGAAAGGAGCTACACCGCGCTTCTCATAGGCCGCAGTACCCTGTTCCCATGTGCCGTCAACGCTGCACATGAAGTCGGAAACCTTGAGCTTGTCACCCTGCTGTGCATTGATGGGGCGCACGAGGTTGGAGACGAACGCGGGTTCGTCGCGCAGCACCTTCTCGTCAGCAGGGAGCTGAGCCCACGCAGGATCAACATCAAGCTTCTTGTACTCGCCGCCGCGGTCAACGGCTGCATAGTTCATATTGACAACGTCCTCACCCTTCTTACCATAGGACTTCACGATGAATTTCTTCATCTGTTCTACGGCGAGGTCAACAGGAATAACCTCAGTGATGCGGAAGAATGCGCTCTGCAGGATGGTATTCGTGCGATTGCCGAGGCCTATCTCCTGTGCAATCTTCGTAGCGTTGATGGTATATACGGTAATGTTGTGCTCTGCAAAGTAACGTTTAACGTCGTTGGGCAGGAAATCAACAAGTTCCTGACCGTCGTGGATTGTGTTGAGCAGGAATGTTCCATTGTCGCGCAGACCTTCGAGTACATTATACATGCGAAGGTATGCCTGCACGTGGCATGCAACGAAGTTTGGTGTCTTAATCTGATAAGTAGAGCGGATTGGCGTGTCGCCAAAACGCAGGTGAGAGCAGGTGAAACCACCAGACTTCTTGGAGTCGTAGGAGAAATATGCCTGGCAATACTTATTGGTATTGTCGCCGATAATCTTCACACTATTCTTGTTTGCACCCACGGTTCCGTCGGCACCAAGACCATAGAACTTAGCTTCAAAGATACCTTCGCCACCAAGTGCCTGTTCCTTCTCGAGGGGCAGGCTCTCAAATGTAACGTCATCAACAATACCGAGCGAGAAGTGGTTCTTGGGTTCAGGCAGAGCGAGGTTGTCATAGACGCTAATAATCATTGTTGGCGTCGTATCGCAGGAACCAAGACCATAGCGACCACCAACGATAAGAGGACGATTTTCAACATCGTAGAAAGCTTCCTTTACATCAAGATAGAGAGGTTCGCCCTTTGCGCCAGGCTCTTTCGTGCGGTCGAGAACGGCAATGCGCTTGCATGTCTTGGGAACAGCTGCGAGCAAATGCTTTGCGCTGAACGGACGATAGAGGTGCACACTTATCATACCGACCTTGCGGCCCTGTTTTACGAGGTGGTCGATAGCTTCGCGACCAGCTTCCGTAACTGAACCCATTGCTATGATTACGTCGGTAGCATCCTCAGCACCATAGTAGCTAAAGAGCTTGTACTCGCGACCCGTAATCTTCGATACGGCCTCCATGTACTTCTCAACGATACCCGGAATGGCGTCATAGTATTTGTTGCAAGCCTCACGATGTGCGAAGAAGGTCTCTGGGTTCTCTGCCATACCACGAGCAACAGGATTCTCAGGTGTAAGGGCTGCGGCGCGGAAAGCAGCGAGTCCCTTCTGGTCAACGAGCGGACGGAGATCCTCCATATCCATTTCCTCAATCTTCTGATATTCGTGGCTGGTGCGGAAGCCATCGAAGAAGTTGATGAACGGTACGCGGCCTTCGATGGTAGCAAGGTGGGCAACAGCACTGAGGTCCATCACTTCCTGTACGCTACCTTCTGCCAGCATAGCGAAGCCTGTCTGGCGGCAAGCCATCACGTCGCTGTGGTCACCGAAGATGCAGAGGCTGTGCGTAGCCAAGGTACGTGCGCTAACATGGAAAACGCAAGGGAGCAACTCTCCAGCAATCTTGTACATATTAGGAATCATCAGCAGCAGACCCTGCGATGCAGTGAACGTACTTGTCAAGGCACCAGCCTGCAGAGAACCATGAACGGCACCTGCGGCACCTCCCTCGGACTGCATTTCCTGTACGTGTACTGTGTCGCCGAAGAGGTTCTTGCGGCCCTGAGCGGCCCATTCGTCCACATGCTCAGCCATAGGGCTGGACGGCGTAATGGGGTAGATTGCGGCAACCTCGCTGAACATATACGCAATATGAGCAGCGGCTTGGTTACCATCCATCGTCACAAACTTTTTTGCCATAATTTTTAATTTCACGAATTTCACATAATCACACGCATAGTTGTTATTTGATGTGTGCATGACGCCGTTACTTTTCGCTTCTCTTTTTGTGGTTATTAAATTGTTTAACTTTGATTTAATTTAGTTTTCTTGTTGATGCAGAAAGTCATCTGTGCTACATGCCTCCTTAATAAAGAAATCCAAATAGCCAAATGGGTATTTCGTGGGAATCGCGGCTGACCTCAATGCCCCACTTTGCGTAGAAGAGGTCGGGCATATCCTTCGAGCGGCGTACGCGGTCGCAGACGAGGAGGTCCGTAGAATCGTCGATGCGGTACAATCCCTGTCGGCGTCCCTTGGTTATATTATGATGGCGCCACAGGACATTCACGAGGAATGTTTCCATGACATTCTGCTCTGTTATGCCTGGAGCCTGAATTCCGTATATCAGGTTCGTGTTGTGCATGTACACTCCCGCTGGTTTACGCGGATACACGTCGGAACGGTCCTTATATATCATGTTGATAAGGCGAGCCTCCTGAAGGTAGTCCAAGTAGTTCATCACAGTTGCTCGGCTTGTCCCGATCTCCTCTGCCAGACGGCTGATGTTCGGCACTGCCGACTCGTCGCTGACGGCAAGTTTGTACAACAATTTCTTCAAACGGGGCAGATATTTTAGTTCCACCTGTTTACAAAGGAGGACATCAACTTCCAACATATTGTTCATCGACTTCAGGAGCGCCTCCACAAAGTTGCGATTTTCCAAGTAGAATGGATAGTAGCCGTGATGCAAATATCCTTGGAAATGCTCCAACGGGCGGACTTTCGAAAGAATAGCCCTCTCTATGCGTTCGTGATCGTTTAGGATCTCTGACAGGGAATACGTCCCCAACTCGCTTCCAGTTTGAAGGTTGATGTACTCACGGAAGGAAAAACCATGCAGTACATAGCTCCTCGTTATCTTGTCCAACTCGTGCTCCTCGCCGTTAGTCTGCGGGAATACGGATGTTGTGGAATAGATAATTTTAAGGTACGGATAGTCCCTATAAATCTTTAACAGCTGATCTTTCCAACCAGGAAGTTTAAACGCTTGGTCGACTATAAGCACTTGACCGCCATGTGCAGCAAACTCGCCCGCGAATTCAACAAGGCCGTGGCCATGGAAGTAGAAGTTGTTCATACTTACCAACAGGCACTGGCGCAAACCCGGGTCGAAATGCTCCTTAGCATATTGCAGGAGAAAACTTGTACGCCCAACGCCACGCGGACCGCGAATGCAAATCATGCGATAGCTCCAATCTATTGTATCCATTAGCGAACGCCGCGCGGTACTCCTCAAGCGCTCTACGAGATAAGTGTGTGTCTGAAAGAACGGATCTAGTAACATGGTGAATAGAAGGTCTTATTTCCGGCAAAAATAAGACAAAGTATTCAAAAAGGAAAAAAATTTTTAATTTTTTACAGCAAGGAGGTAAACTTTCGAGAATTACAACGTAATCTCGCCCGCCAAACTCTCATTCATACGCAACGTTATCTCTTGCGGAGAGAGGCCGCTACCAAGGAGAAGCATAAGTTTCGTCAGGCTACTTTCGATGGTACTGTCGTAGCCATTGACAACACCTGCCTGAAGGAGTTGCAATCCTGTTTCGTAACGCGCCATTTCCACGGCACCTTCGTTACACTGGGTATTATTTACTATAATGACTCCGCGCCCTGAAAGTTGGTGGAGTAGCGGAGCGAGCCACGGCTTCTGCGGAGCATTCCCAGAGCCATAAGTCTTCAGCACCAAAGCCTTAATGTCTGTCGTCAGCAAAGCTGCTTCGACATACTCCTGGCGTATCCCTGGGAATAGCGTCAGAAGCATTACGCGGTCGTCGAGCGCAAAATGAGGAGTAAAGGGACGTAAGGGATCTGGGTGGCGAATCAGCGAGGGCGAGAAGCGTATGTTTATACCAGCCGTCGCAAGAGGTGGAAAATTATAGGAACGGAAGGCGTTAAATCCTTCAGCATTTACCTTTGTCGTACGATTGCCACGCATCAGACAGCTGTCAAAATAAATACACACTTCTGGTACCATTGCTCCACCGCTGCGATTTCTTGCAGCAGCAATCTCAAGGCTCGTCAAAAGATTCTCCTTTCCGTCAGTGCGGAGTTTACCTATCGGCAGCTGTGATCCTGTAAGGATGACAGGCTTAGCAATATTCTCAAGCATAAAACTGAGTGCCGAGGCCGTGTATGCCATCGTATCCGTACCATGCAATACCACGAAGCCATCAAAGCGTTCGTAGTTGTCAGCAATTTTCCGCGCTATCTCCACCCAGTTTTTTGGCTCCATATCGCTGGAATCGATGGGGTGCTCGAGGGTCAGGTAGTCGATATTGTAGGGTTGGCGGTTAAGTTCGGGGAACAACTGCGTAAAGCGCTCCAGCCCAAAGTTCTCAAGCGCCCCTGTCTGTGGGTTTTCCACCATACCGATGGTTCCACCCGTATAGAGTATTAGTATCGAAGGCTTCGAAGTGTGTTTCATGGTGCAAAGATAGGCAGCTATTTCGTAAATTTCGCATTTCGTTTGGGATTTTTTACACAATATACTATCTTCGCGCCCACAAAATGCAGTATTTTTAGAAAAATATGGAACAAACCATAGTAACTACACAAGAAAACGAGAGCGGGACAGACGTTGTCCAGCTGATGAAACTTTGTTATCGCATCTTCAAGGCCAACTGGTACTGGTTCTTGTTGTCGGTACTCGTATGCCTTTCAGTGGGTTTCCTTTATCAGCAACGCAAAGTACGTGTCTATCAGCGCCAGGCCGTCATGCTCATCGAGAACGCAGAAGGACAAGGTGGCGGAGCAATCCCAACTTCACGCCGCGGACGCAACAACATGAACCAGCTTCTCGAGCTGAACGGCATCAGCGTTGGCGACAACTTGGAGAACGAAATGTTCATACTCTCCTCCGAGCGACTCATGCGCAGGGTTGTGGACTCGCTAGGACTCTGCCTCGACATGAACACAAAAAGCGCGCTCCATCGCGTTCCTCTCTACAGGAAAGAGCCTGTTCTCGTGCGCCCCGCCGCACCAGCTGAGGTTCCTGTAGCCTTCCACATGTGCATCGACGAGGGTAGAAACACGGTTACGCTGAGCAGATTTCAGACAGAACGGGAAGAAATCGACAAGAAGATTACAGTTGCCATTGGAAACTCCGCAGAGACTCCTGTCGGAAAGTTTAAATTTACAAAGGGGCCGAACTTCGATGAGTTCCCCGAGGGACAGGACATCGACGTAACCTACTTCCCAACGGACTTGGCAGCGAAATCATACAAGGGTAGCATCTCTGCGAGCGAATACTCAAAGAATGCTTCACTCATTGTCCTAACGTGCACTGACATTAGCCCGCTGCGCGCTGAAGACATCCTAAATGGCATATACCGTGCCTACAAATTGGACGTCGTAGATAACAAGAACCGCGTGGCAAACAATACTGCACACTTCATCGAAAGCCGTCTTGCCATCATCGGTGACGAGCTGAGCGAAGTCGAGAGCCGCCTCGCAAACTTCAAGCAGCAAAACCGCATCGTCGATGTGCGCGCCAGCGCAGCATCATACACAACGGAGAACGTGGCCGCACGCCATCAGGCAATCGAGCTGGAAACGCAGCTGACGGTAGCCCGATACCTGAAAGATTTTCTGCAGAACAACTCTAACTCAACGGAGCTGATACCTACGCTTGAGATCAGCGGCTCTGGCGTGAACCAACAGATTGCGGCCTACAACCAGCTCATGAATGAGCGCAACAAAAACGTTGCTAACTCAAGCGAGAACTCGTCCGTAGTACGCGAAGCCGATGCACGACTTGCACAGATGCGTAGCAGCATTCTGGGAAGCATCAACAGCTATGTGCGCACTGCTGAGATAGAAGCTGAGGCCGCACGCCGTACCGAAGCACTTACCAATAGTCAGATGGCAGATGCACCCATACAGGAAAAGCTCGGTCTTGACATCCAGCGCCAGCAAACCCTGAAGGAAGCGCTATACACATATCTCCTTAACAAGCGCGAGGAGGTGACGCTGCAACTCGCCATCAACGAGGCCAACGTCCGCATGGTGGAAGAACCCATGGGCAGCAATGCGCCCATATCCCCAAAGCGCAACATCATCCTGCTCATGTCCCTGCTCATAGGACTTGCTATTCCAAGCCTCATCATCTGGCTCAGACACCAGCTCGACATCACAATCTCCCATCGCAGCGATGTTGAAAGTGCAACAAACATCCCAATCGTTGGCGAACTGCCCCACTGGAGCAAGGCCACCGACGGAGGTTCTATCGTCGATTGCGCAAACGACGACTCCATCGTCGAGGCTTTCCGTATGCTGCGCTACAGCATGGGCTTCATCAAGC
This sequence comes from uncultured Prevotellaceae bacterium, assembly GCA_900321445.1. Classification (GTDB taxonomy): domain Bacteria; phylum Bacteroidota; class Bacteroidia; order Bacteroidales; family Bacteroidaceae; genus Alloprevotella. The sequence continues at coordinate 11,288 of ONWB01000011.1, forward strand.
ATAACGCCAAGGTCATCCTGCTCACATCGTCAGCACCATCGCATGGCAAGAGCTTTATTTCCAAGAACCTTGCCATCATTCAAGCCATGGCGCGCAAGCGTGTACTCCTCATCGATGCCGACATACGCAAACGCACGCTAAGTCGTAGCGTTGCCAAGGAAGGTCTCACATCGCTACTTGCAGACGAAGACCGCACAATGCATATCAGCGACGTCGTCGTACATGAATACCTCCACAAGAATGTGGATCTCCTGCCCGCAGGTATGCTACCACCAAACCCAGCAGAACTGCTTATGTCGGAACGCTTTGACGAAATCATTGCCGAAGCCCGCGAACAATACGACTGTGTCATTATCGATGCCACGCCGCTCCTCGCCGTTGCAGACGCAGGTATTGCCAGCCGCGTTGCAGACCTCATACTCTTCGTCATGCGCGTTGGCGTACAGGAGAAGGCATTTATACCTGAACTCGATAAGGCACACAAAGATGGCAAGCTGAAGAATCTCTGCATAGTCCTCAACGATGCCGACGTAAAGAACCGCTATGGCAACTACCGCTACGGATATGGATATGGGTACGGCTATGGCTATGGTTACGGCTATCGCGACGACAGCAACAAAAGAAAAAGGAAGAAATAAGGGACATCGTCCCTCATAGCTGGTTCCGTAACCACTTTACTTGAACCTGAGACTATATCACAATACATCCACGCTACCGCCTCTCGTGTAGCGTGGATTTTATTTAAAGAATCGCGCATCAAGATGCGAGTATTTTCCAACGAGATGCGAGTATTTTTCATCAAGATGCGAGTATTTTTCAACGAAACGCCTAAAAGATGAGCCATAAACGCAGAACGACGCAAACGACTTGTGTGAACTTATCACGCGTCCCTTGTCGCCTCAGACAGCCACCGCAGCATTTCGCTGGCTGCATGCTGGGGAGCACCAGGTTCGCCAAGACGTTCTGCCATGCGTGCATATCCTTGTAGCATCCGCTGACGCCCTTCTCCTCCAGGCAGGATGCGACACAATTCCTGACGCACACGATCTACGTTCATTGCGTCGGCGACGAGTTCTGGTACGACTTCTTCGTCGCAGATGAGGTTTACGAGAGATATGAACTTTACCTTCAGGAACATTCTACGCAGTAGGCGCACAAGCGGTCCCATGCCGATATAGTAGCACACCACCTGCGGCACGCGGAATAGCGCTGTCTCCAGCGTTGCCGTGCCGCTGGTCACAAGAGCTGCCTGCGCGTGGCTGAGAAGTTCGTATGTGCGTCCCTCCACGAGTTCCACGCTCTCGCGCTCAACGCCTGCCCTGCGTATAATATCTTCATAAACCTCGCGAGGCATAGCAGGCGCTACTGCAATCTTCAACCTCCACCCTTCCTCAGCCAATGGCGCTGCGGCCAGAAGCATACGGCGGAGATTATCCTTCAGCTCTTGCCGTCGACTTCCTGGGAGCAGAGCGAGTGTTTTCGTGCTTGTAGCCTCTTCGGGATGCGATTCCTTGAATGCGGCAACCTCATCGACGGTAGGATTTCCAACGTAGCTGATATGATAATGATGTTTCCGCTCGAAGTATTCCACCTCGAAGGGTAGTATGCTGAACATCGCGTCCACGTCGCGGCGAATGCGACGGATGCGCCCCTCCTTCCACGCCCATATCTTTGGCGAGATGTAGTAGAATACGGGGCAAATCTTCTGGCTGTGCACATACTCTGCAATACTAAGGTTAAAACCTGGGTAGTCAACGAGGATTACCACATCGGGACGCCATTCTGCTATCTGCTCCTTGCAACGTCGCATGCCGCGAAGGATAGTACGCAGATGCAGAACAACAGGCACAACCCCCATATACGCCAACGTCTTGTAATGGCACAACAACTCTCCGCCAACAGCCGCCATGAGGTCGCCGCCGTAAAAGCGGAACTCAGCCTCAGCGTCCTTCGACTTCAGCGCCTGCATAAGGTGCGCCGCATGTAGGTCGCCGCTGGCTTCACCAGCAATCAGAAAGTAGCGCATACTGTTGATAGTCAGTATTATCGAGAGTCGTGGGAGTAACAGCTACGTACCCATGGGCAAGAGCCCAGCGGTCGGTATCTGTGGCCTCAGGTTCGAGTTCCTCGCACTCGCCAGCCATCCAATAGTATTTGGAACCTCTGCGGGGAGCGGGGCAATCTACAATCTCCTTTATCCAACGGCTCTTTGCCATTCGGCATATCTTCACGCCCTTGAAGGTGGGTTGCAGGGGGAAATTCACATTCCAGCATGTGAACGGTGGCATCTTCATCTCGATGGCGCGCCGCACCATATCCAAAACATAGGGGCGCAATGGCGTAAAGTCGGCATTAGGACTGTGGTCGCACAAGGAGAAGGCCACGGCAGGAAAGCCCTGCATAGCAGCTTCGCCGACAACACCTATCGTGCCAGAATAATGCGAATTGACGCTGGAATTGTCGCCATGGTTGATGCCGCCGACGACAAGGTCGGGCTTGCGGCGAACGTAGCGGTTCAGGGCTATCTTCACACAGTCGGCAGGCGTGCCCGAGCAGGAATACACTTCCAGCCCCTCCTCCTGCCGCACAAGTTGCACAGCCAACGGCGGCCCAGACGTGAACGCGGTACTGAAACCAGAGCGCGGCCCCTCAGGGGCTACAACAAGGATGTCGTATTCTGCGCGAAGTACGTCAACAAGGAAATTGATGCCTCCTGCGGCATATCCATCATCATTTGAAATTAGTATATATGGTCGCATTTTTTTGATTTTTCAGGGCGCGAAGTTACACTTTTCTTGCACGTTTTCCAAACATTGTGCCCTTTCGCGCGTAAAAAGATGTAAAAAAATGTTTATTCCTTTGTGCTTCGGTCGCGAAGTCCTATTTTTGTACCCAAATAATTTGGCACGAAATGCCAAGAAAAAAGAACAACATGGGAAAGATTATCGCTGTGGCCAACCAGAAGGGTGGTGTCGGAAAGACTACCACCGCCATGAACTTGGCAGCTTCTATGGCCACAATGGAAAAGAAAGTGCTGATAGTAGATGCCGACTCGCAGGCAAACGCCTCGTCGGGGCTGGGTGTGGACCGCGGAGAAGTGGACGCCACGCTCTACGAGTGCATCTCAGAAGGCAAGGACGTACACGAAGCCCTCTATACGACAGATGTAGAGAACCTCGACGTTCTGCCAGCACATATAAACCTGGCAGGAGCCGACATCGAGCTCATGGAGCGCAAGAAACGCGAGTTCGTAATCAAGGACATCCTCGCCCCAATAAAAGACGACTACGACTACATTCTCATAGACTGCAGCCCGTCGCTGGGACTCGTCACGGTAAACTGCCTCACTGCGGCAGACTCCGTCATCATCCCCGTACAATGCGAATACTTCGCGCTGGAAGGTATCAGCAAATTGCTCAACACCATTAGGCTCGTAAAGAAAAAGCTCAATCCGTCGCTGGAGATAGAAGGATTCCTCCTCACAATGTACGACAAGCGACTGAACCTCGCCAACCAAATCTATGACGAAGTGAAACGCCACTTCCAGGAACTCGTTTTCAAGACCGTCATCCAGCGCAACGTGCGCCTGAGCGAAGCACCCAGCCACGGCATACCCGTGATTCTCTACGATGCAGTATCGACAGGTTCGAAGAACTACCTTTCGCTCGCAAAGGAAATCATCCAACGAGAAGGAGAATCTTGATGATGCAAATAACACAACAACAATGGCAGTAAGAAAAAAATACCCTGCGCTCGGCAGAGGGTTAGACGCCCTCATCGACACGCACGACGAAATAAAAACAAGTGGTTCTTCAAGCATCAACGAAGTACCGCTGGAGAAGATAAACGCAAACCCCGACCAACCGCGTCGAGAGTTCGACCCCGTAGCACTTGCCGAACTGTCGGAAAGCATCAAGCAGCTTGGAATAGTTCAGCCCATCACGCTACGCCAGATGGACGACGGAACGTTCCAGATTATTGCTGGCGAGCGCCGCTGGCGTGCATCAAAGATGGCAGGTTTGGAGTCCATTCCCGCCTACATCCGCACAGCCGACGACGAGAGTATGATGCAAATGGCGCTGGTCGAGAACATTCAGCGCGAAAACCTAAACGCAATTGAGGTGGCTCTGGCATACCAGCGCCTCATCGAGCAATACCACCTGACGCAAGAGGAACTCTCGGAAAAGGTTGGCAAAAAGCGCGCAACCATCGCCAATACGCTGCGACTGCTGAAGCTGCCGGCACCTGTGCAGATGGCACTTCGCAACCATAGCATCGACCCAGGACACGCACGTGCCATACTGGGCGCAAGGGAGGCCTCCGTGCAGTTGAAACTTTTCCGCGAAGTACAGGAAAAAGGCTACTCCGTGCGACAGGTTGAGGACATGGTGCAGGCACTCAACAACGGCGAAACCGTGAAAAGCGGACGCACACGACTGCAAAAGTCCACAGCCAAACTGCCTGAAGAATATGGGGAACTGCGTACACGCCTGGCAAAATTCTTTGGACAGAAAGTGCAGCTCGCCGTAGGAGCAACAGGCAAGGGACGCATAACGATTCCCTTTGCCGACGAAGAAGAGTTGGAGCGCATCATGACGCTATTCGACCGCATGCGCAAATGAAGCTCCGACAGCTGACATACATACTACTCCTCGCGCTCGCAATAATGGCTCTTCCACAAAAGAGCCGCGCACAGGAGCCCCTATTCCCTGATGTCGTGGACGTTGAGGAAGTGGATTCCGTCATAGTGCCCGCAGACAGTGCGACACACGACATACCATACGCCACATTCGTGGATTCGGTAATGAAGGAGGACGCGGCAAAGCCTACGGCACCTGCAATAAAAAAGCCCTTTATCCCTGACCCGAAGCGCGCACTATGGTTGGCAGCCGTACTCCCTGGAGCAGGACAGATTTACAACCGCAAGTATTGGAAACTGCCCATATTCTACGGCGGATTCTTGGGTTGCACATACGCATTCATGTGGAACCAGCAGATGTATCGCGACTATTCGCAGGCATATCTGGACATCATGGACGACGACCCTAACACGAGCAGCTATCTCGACATGCTTCCTCCGCGCTACGACATCACTGGGCGCGAGGAACGCTTCAAAACGATATTCAAAAACAGAAAGAACTACTACCGCCGCTATCGCGACCTGAGCGCATTCGCCTTCGTTGGCGTCTATCTGCTCTCAATCGTCGATGCCTACGTGGACGCACAGCTCTCCGTCTTCGATATCTCACCAGATCTAAGCATGCACCTTGAACCAGCGGTCATCCCGCAACAGGGACTGCAACGAAACACCACCGCCTATGGCCTGGGATGCAGCATTAACTTCTAATATACAAAAAAAGAATACACATAATAGAACATGAAACACATAAAGACACTCTTCCTCTCCTTGCTTGCTGTTGGCACATCCGCAACCATGCAGGCGCAAAACGAAATCACAATTCACGACGAGCGCTTCGGCCAAGACGAAGTATTCACACTGCCTGAAGGCATGGTCATCAGCGAGGACTCACTGCTGAGCGACTGGCAGGAACGCAACTATTTATATCCAGACACAACCTGCGAAAACCCCAACTATAACCCAACATATTCCCCAGAGGTATATCGCGAGCGCCTGCTGCGACTCCCGACCGTCATCGAAATGACATACAACGACATCGTGCAGCGCTTCATTGACCAATACTGCAACCACGGACGTCGGGGCGTAGCAACAATGTTGGGAAAATCCAACCTCTATGTCCCCATTTTCGAGGAAGCCCTCGACTACTATGGTCTACCCCTCGAACTGAAATATCTTCCTGTCATTGAATCTGCCCTGAACCCCAACGCCGTGAGCCCTGCTGGTGCTGCTGGCCTATGGCAGATGATTGTTTCCACAGGAAAACAGTATGACTTGGAGATAAATAGCCGCGTTGATGAGCGCCGCGACCCCGTGAAATCAACATGGGCCGCCGCACGCCTACTCCGCGACCTTTTCAAAATATACGGCGACTGGCATCTCGTACTTGCCGCCTACAACTGTGGGCCTGGCAACGTAAATAAGGCTATACACCGTGCCGACGAGCAACGCGACTACTGGAAGATATATCCCTACCTTCCAAAGGAGACCCGAGGCTACGTTCCCGCATTCATCGCTGCCAACTACGTGATGAACTACTACTGCGACCACAACATTTGCCCCATGCGGACTCGTTATCCGCTCGCAACGGACACTATACTTGTTACACGCAATGTGGACATGCGGCAGGTAGCACAGCTTTGCAATGTTGACCTCGACATTGTAAAGGCTCTGAACCCGCAGTACCGCACAGACATCGTGCCAGGCTACTCGGCACCCTTCGCAATACGCCTGCCGCAGGAAGCCATAGGGACATTCATCGCCCTGAAGGACACTATCTATGGTGGTGCGCCCGAACGCTTCACGCAGGACAATAGTTCCCGCGACCTTGCACAGGCCAGCGCGTATGCCGCCAACGGCGACAGGCAAGTAACACCTATTGCACCTGCCGCGGCACCACGCAACGTTGCGCAGGCTACTCCCACATCACCACGCACAACAACGCGAAACACGCCCGCCACGACACGCACTACGACGCGCACAACAACGACCACTACCACAACGACGACAACGCGTACCACATCTTCCAATTCACACGCACGCGCGAACACTCGCCATGGCAGATGGCAAGATACTCAGCAACAGACGACGACTCGCCGTGGTCGCCATAGTCGCGGACAAGACACCCAGCAGCAAGCTAATGCTCGTCAAGGACGTCACGCCCGCAGTCAGGCTGCACAGCAAACAAACGGCCGCAACAACCGCAATGGACACAACGGCAGAAATGGTGGACGCGGTGGACGTCATCAGCAGCAACAGCCACAGACAACGACAGTACAAAACGGGCAGACGCTTACGCAGATTGCACGTCGCCATGGTACTACCGTGGCCGAGCTTCGCCGCCTCAACAACATCAAGGGCGACAACATTCGCGCAGGACGTAAGCTTCGCGTGAAATAGCAACTGACAACACACAACACCCATGAAGACCGAATACAAGAAAAGCAATATGCCCCCATCATTGCCAGAACTTTCAGAGGAAGATCTCCGCCTGCAAGCACAACGCGATGAAGAGATGATCAATGCCGCTTTCAAGAAGCTCATTGACACCTACATGGCCTCTAACCACCGAGGCAATGTAGAAATCATCACAAAGGCGTTCAACATGGCAAAGCTTGCGCACAAAGGAGTGCGCCGACGCTCTGGAGAGCCCTATATAATGCATCCTCTCGCTGTTGCGCAAATCGCATGCGAGGAGATTGGCCTCGGCTCCACATCCATCTGCGCCGCCCTTCTTCACGACGTGGAGGAGGACACCGACTATACGCATGAGGACTTGACAAACCTCTTCGGACCGCGTATTGCCAACATTGT
>ONWB01000197.1 GCA_900321445.1 uncultured Prevotellaceae bacterium
TGCCGAGGAGGTGAAGAATGCAGCAGGGACGAAGGATGTGAATGCCATCATGATTGCAGACATCAGTGTCAGCCAGCCTGCTGGTACGGCTGCCTGCCCTTATAGAGGAACCTTCGACGGCAATGGTCATTCGCTGAACGCTAATATCGAAGCTGCCGACGACAACGTAGCTCTTTTCCAGAATGTTAAAAACAGCACCTTCAAGAACCTGCATCTGACAGGAACGGTCAAGGGGGGCATCCATAGTGCTGGACTAATTGGAAATGCCGATGGTTCTCCAACCATAAATATAGAACGGGTATGGGTATCGGCTACCATTACGACCACCTCCGACCATCTGGGAGGAATCGTGGGACATGCTCAAGATGCCAACGTGAACGTGTCGGACTGTCGCTTCGACGGCACCCTCTCAGCACCCAATGCCACCAATTCCTATGCAGGTGCCATACTCGGATGGGGACACAATGGCACATGGGCTATGCACCGCGTATATGAATACGGTAACTACCCGGGCATCACAAATCCCGCCTTTAGCTACTGGTACGACAATAATGGCACCAAGACCGTCAAAAAATGGGGACAAAACGAAAGGAGTACAGAGTGTAACTCCGCTCACGATTGGTCCGAAATGGCAGGCGGATGCTCAAACGCCGTCAACGCGAGTGCTATTGTATATTGGAACAACGTAGATAAAAGCGACACGTGGGTTATGCAGGATGGCCTTGCCGTTCCCGTCATGGAGAATACCAACATAATTTGCGTACCAGCAGAGAAGAAAACAGCCTATGAACAGATGACGGCTCTTGGCGACAAGTGGCAGACCATGGGTGCCCAGGTGGTACCCGTTGCGGAAATCTCCACCAATCCTGCACACCAGACTATGCTTTGGGACAGCCGCGCACAGCTTATTCTTACGACGGAGAAGTACGAGAACAACCTTGAAAACGTCTTCGCAATAGCCAGTGCCGACGACTGGAAGGTCTTCGCTGCAAAGGCGGCGGAAGCGAACGGGGACTACGAGGTGAATGCCATGCTTATGACGGACATCACCATAAGCGAACCCGTATCGAAGTACGCAGGAATTTTCGAGGGGAACGGCCATACTATCACGCTTAACCTCGAAGACCAATCTGGTTTGTATTATGCTCTTTTCCGTTATGGTTTCAAAAACATCACCATCCGCAACCTAAACGTTGAAGGCAAAGTAAGCGGTGAAAACTACTGTGCCGCCATTGTTGGTATGTTAGGAAACGATATGGCTAATCTGACCATCGAAAACTGTCATGTTTCGGCAAATATCGAAACTACCAGGGATGGTTATGCTGGTGGCCTTGTGGCAAATGCTGGATCTGGCAAGGTAACCGTTCGGGATTGTCTTTTCGATGGAAATATGCTGTTCAAGGGTTCTAATTCCTATTCCATGGCAGCCGCATTCGTCAACCGCTCCTCCCGAGCACAGGACATGACGGTAGAGAACTGTCTTGAGAACGGTTCCTACGACGGCTACGACAACGTTGTCGCCATTGGCTACTACGATGGCAACAAGCACAGGGCATGGGATGGCGCCACGAACGTTTGGACATACGCCACCACGGGCTTTGAAGGCATCAACCACGTGGGCAGCATGTCTGCCAACCAACTTGCAGAAACCTTGGGCAGCAGTTGGCGGACGAACAAAAACGGCACTATCAGCCTCAATAATAGGGGCGCTGGCGTACGATATACCGAGCGTCGCGTGATAACCAACGATGAGCATCAGAGCGGCACGCTGCAGCTCGATCTCACAACAGCATGTCTTGACCACCGCTTCCTCTTGAGGCTGGAGCAGGGCGATGCTACCATACCAAACCTAGACGAGAACGGCAAATATGCCACGAAGCTTGACCAGGGCGACCTCGTCATATATAAGTTCGAGAACAATGTGAAGATAACCTCCGTCAAGGCCGACACTCTGCAGAGCAGTGTATCGCTGGCGTGGGAGACGAATGGTGTGGATGCCGACTTCTTCCGCATCATGCGCTACGATAAGATGATGCCCGAGCAGGTGGATACCTTGGAGACCGTATATACACAGACGGCATACATCGACCGCAACGTGCGACCTCAGCACAGCTACGTCTATACCATACAGGGTATAACGGAATGTGAAGGCGAGCATATTAGCGAGCTCCAGCAGGAGGGATGCTGCAAGCCTACGGGCATGGTGCGCGGTTATGTGCGACTCGCCAACGGCATCGGTATGCCCAACGTCACCGTCGTCGCCGAACCTGACGATGCCGAACGTGGCAATACTGGAACCTGCGTGACTGACTCGACAGGCTACTTCGAAATAGGAGACCTACGTTATCAGGGCTACGGAAAATACACGCTGATAGCCTATGGCGTGGGCGATAAGCAGTCCGTTGTCTTCGACGAGTCCTCGAACCTCGCCACCAACATAGTATTCTACGAGCAGACGTACTACAACTTCTCCGGCTACGTTCTCTACGATGGCACCAGCATACCCGTCTCCGGAGTGAGTTTCCTGCGCGACGGCGTACCCGTAATCGACGCCTCGGGACAGCCTGTCACTACGGACAACTCGGGAGCTTTCATCGTGAACATTCCCTCGGGTCCTCACACCTTGCAGGTGGTGAAGGATGGCCACGTCTTCATGAACGATGGCTACCATATCGACCTCGACAAGCCCGAAGGTGAGGTGGAATGGAAAAAGGACGTCTCCGACATTTATCTCTGGGACCAGACGCTGGTAAACCTTACAGGACGCGTTGTGGGCGGCAATATCGAGGGGACGAAACCTCTTGGCGAAAGCCTGTCAAAAAATAATCTTGGCGAAGACGTGACAATCGTAATGACCCTCGAGGGCGACAACACGTCCTGGATTGTGCGAGACCAGAAAGATGGAACCATCACCGAACGCCACTACAACGTATTCCATGGCAAGGACGACAAAGACACGACCCGCGTCGATGCTTACCGCCACCGTATCGTAGTACACCCCGACCCCGAAACAGGAGAGTACCGCATACCGCTATTCCCCGTAAAGTATAAAATCACAGAAATCTACGCTAAAGGCTATCCCACGCTCTTCCAGTCGGGAATGGTCAGTGAAACCATAGACCTCAGTAGCTACAAAAACGATTCCGTGGCTGTATATTCGCGCATATTCCACAACAGCCCCACACTCGACATCTGGCAATTTACTGGAGGCAATGACCGCTACTATGGCATATCGCGATACATTTCACGCGACAATGCTGGCAACGCCGACACTCTCACCGTGTGGCGCAAGGACACTGGATACACCCTTGGGCATCCTGTTTTCATGGCCAGTAGCTCCGTACCTATGCTACTCTCTGCACGCGAGGAATATTACTACAACAACGACCGCCTCGACCGCCTCGACATTGTACAGCTTGACGGCGGACGTGTAGTCGCTGACAACCAGCTCGTCGCCAACAACCACACCGACCATATTCAGCTCGACAGCTTGGGGCAGGCGACATACATCTTCACACCACAGAACACTACCTTCATGCTGCCAGACGATGCCGCACTCCACACTCTCAAGTTCACTCTCGAGTACGACGGCAGCTACTACGACATCGAGCCCATCACTGCCTACATCATGGCGGCCCTGCCGAAGCCTAATGGACGCCACATCATCGCAGGCCAGAACACCCACCTTGTCGATATCCTGCGTGACCCGCCTGGCAGCAAGTCCTCAGCATACATCGAGAAGGGTTCCAAGATGAGCTACAGCTACACCGCTGACTACCGCGTACAGCTTGGCGTCAAAATAGACACCAAGGTAGGTTCTGGATCTAACTACTTCCTCGGAGCCTGGGCGGGTCCCATAGGAGGTGGAACCACCGCTGGCAGCATAGTCTCTAGCAAAAACTACGCCACCCTCTCCTACAACCTTGCCACGACTTACTACAACGACTGGAGCTATTCCTACGACTTTGAGACCAAAGAACGCATCTCCACCAGCAGCCACGTCAAGGACGTGGGCATGGGCAGCGACGTCTACATCGGCATGACCGATGACGTTATCGTTGATGATGCCATCGCCGTACGTCTCGTCAACAGCGCAACTCTCAGCCGATTGAAGCCTGCCGTCGGAGGCACGACCACCGTAAACGGCCATGAGTTCAATGTCGCTGGCACAGCATGTGTGCTGGCGCGCGGCTATGACCCCGTCATACGCGACAGCATCTTCCTCGTACGCGACGAAGTCATGGCGTTCTCGTCGCGCATCAGCGCAACCTTTGCACACTCGCAGGCCTACATCCTCGACGAACTCATCCCCTCGCTCCTGCGCACGCGCAACGCACTGCTGCTCGACAAGAGTACCACCGATAGCTACGCACGCGCACTTGCCGAAAACACAGGAAAGCCTGTTTATGTCAGCCTCGTAGCCAGCGATGACGACCACTTCGCCACACCGACATACTATACGCGATTCATACCCACAGGAACACGCGACGACCAATGGAACGACACCATACAAGCCCTTAACACTCAAATACTCACATGGGTAGGATTCATCGCCGCCAACGAACAGGAGAAACTCGAAGCCATGGACTTAGTGAAAATCTACGACTTCGACGGACGAACTGACATCAACTACTCCGAACACTTTAATACTACAGAAGGGCTACACCGATATTGGAAAATTCCCAGCACGGTGACATTGACAGGGTCTGACGGCCTTTCCTATTCTACAAATAATGGCAGTGGCACGACAACGGCTGAGAACCAGCATGGTGACCCCATTGCAGTGGACTTTGAGGCTGGAGGTGTGAAATTTGGACTGAACATTACACCATTGTTCGGGTTCGACTTTAACTACAAAAACGGCAAAAACGAAAGTTACACGAAGGCGGCAGGATTCACACTCTCCTGCAATCGCCACTCAAATCTCAGCGTAGCGGTTTATCGAACACGCGAACTCTCCTCCGACAGCATCGCCAAACTGGCCAAGTTGGGAGGCCTGAACATGTTCTACAAACACGCTGAGGACAACCTGAAAGACATCTACAATGGTCGTCCTGGTTCAAGCAATACGACAAGCTATATTGAAAGCCTTAGCAGCGTATCTCGCTATCGCAATTTCGTATATCGAACATTAGGCGGTGCAACCTCAAGCCCCTGGGAGGAGGAAAGACGCACTATCTTCTATAATCCAGGAACTATTCTTGATCAGCCAACAACGCAAATTAACAAACTGCGTATCTGGGCCGAGAATCCCAGTGTGAGCAATGTACCCTACGGAGAACCTGCTCGCTTTACTCTCTATATGGTAAACGAGAGCGATACCCCCGAACGTGTAAAAAATGAAATGGCATTCGCTCTTGATAACTCTTCAAATCCAAATGGTGCCAAGATATATGTCGAAGGCGTACCTTTGAATGGCACACCTCAGGGAGTGTATTTAGAGGGCAACGAGGTGGTAACGAAGCAGGTGGAAGTGTATGCAGCTGCGGAATACGACTATGAGAACATCCGAATCTTGCTTTTGGACGAGGATGACCTCAAGCACGTTACTAAGGCGAGCATCTCAGCTCACTTCGTTCCCTCTGCAGGACGCATAAATATATCAAAGCCTGGCGACAAGTGGGTAGTGAATACAGAATCGGCTTACGACAAGGATAA
>ONWB01000010.1 GCA_900321445.1 uncultured Prevotellaceae bacterium
GCCTTGCTTATCGCCTCCCAGCCACTTCGGAACTTCGTCCCTCAGGGCTGACAACGGCTGCAAGACTCGATGAAGGTTCTTCGAACCATTGAGGATTGAACCGTCAAATAGTTAAATCGTCAAATCGTCAAATCAAAGAGCTTGTCACTTATCTTATTACCGAATTGACAATTTAAAACAATAAAGTTATGAAGAAGATTTTGAAAATGGTGGCTTTAGCTGCTGTACTGACAACAGGCTTTGCATCATGTTCGAGTGATGACGAGGCGGACAACAGTGTGATTACGGGAACGCAAGACGCCCTCGACAAGGCGTGCAGCGACTGGCGCGTGGCGCGTGCCGACTGGGAGCAGTCGGAGGCTTTCCTCTTTGGCGCTGCCAACGTGTATTCCATCGACCCGCATACTGACACATGGCCTATTGCCGCTAACGACCTTGCAAAGGTGTTGCGCGACGATAAGGCGATGGCGAACCTCGACAACTTTATCAAGACTGCCAACGCTGGCATCTTGGGATACCATGGTCTTGAGTACGTGCTCTTCCGCAAGGGAAAGCCTCGCAAGATAGACCAAATCACGAATCTCGAGTACGACTACATCTGTGCTGTCGCCAAAGACCTCTACAACGCTACCGCAACGCTGGAGGCTGCATGGGACTCGCGAGAGAGCAACGCTGAGCGACAGAAGATTGCCAAAGAGTATGTTGCCACTCACCTTGCCATCGACGACGACGGCAACCAGAGCGGTACGCTGGCAGGCTTCCAGAACTTCGGCAAGGCCTTCAAAAACCCTGGCAGCGGCGACTGGCAGACCGCCCTTGAAGCCACGCAGGAGATTATCTCAGGATGCCAGGACATCATCGGCGAAGTTGGTGACTCGAAGATAGGACTGCCCTACACGGGTAAGGACAACTCCTACATAGAGTCCCCATACGCCTACAATTCCATCACCGACTTCTACGACAACATCGTGTCCTGCAAGAATGCGCTCTATGGCGGTCGTGGTGCAACGGCTCCGAACGAGAAGTCGCTCATCTACTTCTGCCAGAATGCAGGCAATGCCACGTTGGCAGCACAAGCGAATGCAGTAGTGGCGAAACTCGACAATGCACTGGCTAAGATTAAGGCCATGAAAGCGCCCTTCGCCCTCTATTATTCCGACGCCTCCTGCAAGGTGGCCATCGACGCCCTGGGCGAACTCGACGATGCCCTCGCTGCCCTCTCGGCAACGCTGGGCGGATATGCAGGCAACGCCACTGTCGAAAAGCAGTGCCAGGTCATCAACGAGAACTACGTGGACAATGTCATACTGGCAACATATCGCACGCTTGCAGACAATGCGCAGAAACTATATCAGTCTATTGTTAAAATCAAATCAGAGAAATGATGAACAGGTTATTTACTGCAGGACTGGCTTTGGTGGGCTCATTCGTCGTGGTGGGCTGCTCCGAAGATTCAGTGGAGCCTACGACATGGGACATCGGCGACCCAGAAGCCACGGAATATCCTGAGGATTATTACGCTGGCGGCCTTCTCGGAACAACCACGGTGAACACTGCCACAGCCTTCGAACAGCCCACAAAAGCTGTGGAGACGGCAGGAATGATGACGGCCTTCAACGAAGGCGAATACCTCTTCGAGAAGGACTATAACACCAACACTGAAGGTGCCTTCCGTGGTCTGGGTCCCGTATATGTGCGCAGAGGATGCCTCTATTGCCACCCAGGCTACGGCCACGGAGCCCGCCAGACGGAGTACAAGGCCGACAACCACCGCAACGGCTACCTGCTCGTGGTATATGACAAGACGACGAATGCCTATATACGCTCTGTTGCAGGCATGCCGCAGACAGGAGCCGTGAAACCCTTCAAGGCGCCTATCGACGAAAACCAGATAAAAATTGCGTGGAACAACTATACTGACGAGTGGGGCAATAAATTCCCCGATGGCGAGACCTATTCGCTCATCTATCCCGAGGTCACTATCCCCTACAGCGCATACTACGCCCCCATCGTCGTAGCACGCAATGGCAGCGACGTGACGCTCGACGAGGCGCAATATAATAATGAGATAGGTGTGCTCTTGGAATCTACTATTGGCATCTACGGCACAGGCCTCACCGATGCCATCCCCGACGAGGAGATTACGGCACAGTGGAAGGCAGAGAGTGACTATTTCAATAGTATAGGACGCACGGATTCGCTGAATCCAGCAATGTGGAACCAGGCGGCAGGCACGTGGAATAGCTATTATAGCAACTCGTTGCAGGGCGACGGTACGAAATATGTGCGCCGCTACACCTACGCCCTCTCACGCGGTCCCATACTCGACGCAGCAGGTGCCAACGCCATCTGGAACATCACCAACGTGACGCGCTCAGACCGCCGCTACCACTACCTCGACCTCGCTGGAAAATACTATGCCACAACGTCGTCGAAAGACCCCGAGGTGCAGGCGGGCTTTACGGAGTACATCAACAGGATGGACCCCAACGGCGCTCATCCCGAATGGCACACTGGCGACCTCGAGAAGGACATCTATACCTACTTGACAAGCAAGCAGCTTGAGCCTGAAATGACTGACGCGCAGTACAAGAACCTCATGATATGGCATCGCGGCCTCGCTGTGCCAGCAGCCCGCAACACGACGACTGAGGACTTCAAGGAGGGCAAGCGCATCTTCACGGAGATAGGATGTGCAGCATGCCATCGCCCATCGTGGGAGACTGGCGACGACCACATACAAGACCCCGCCAAGTTCTTCAACTCCGACAGCGACATGCCGCGTTATCCGCACCAGAAGATTTGGCCATATACAGACTTCGTACAGCACCGTCTATGGATGAAGAACGACATTCGCACAGGATGGTGCCGCACCACCCCGCTATGGGGACGCGGACTCGCTGCTAAGTGCGGAAGTGGCGTCGAGCGTCTGCACGACTGCCGTGCGCGAAACGTCATCGAAGCCATCATGTGGCACGGATGCCGCAACGAGGGTGGCAAAAGCGATGCCTACGACAGCGTAACGCGATTCCGCGACCTTAAGAAGAAGCAGCGCGACCAGCTCGTGTTCTTCATAGAATCCATCTGACCCTAAGGGTTCTTCCAAAAAATATAGTCCGTTTTTCTGAATCTTGCCTAACCTTCAGCAAGGGTTGGGCAAGATTCGTTTTGCCTTGAAGCGGCGTGAGGCTTTTATGCTAATAGGCAATTATACTATATTTTAGGTATTGCGTACTTCGGATTTTCGCCGTACTTTTGCACTTGGAATGAAATGGACTAAGACGATAGTCATCGCCCTATACGCACTCATAGCGGTGTGTGTGGGGCTTGCGACGATAGTAGAAAAGTATCGCGGAACGGCTTTTGTCGGCGAGCACATATATGGCGCATGGTGGTTTGTGGCACTATGGGCTATACTCACCGTATGTGCCCTTGCCTACATCATGCAACAGCGGCTCTACAAGCGCTTTGCCGTGATGCTGTTGCACTTTGCGCTCGTCGTGGTACTGGCTGGTGCGCTCACAACGCACCTCTTTGCCGAGAGTGGAACTGTCAGGCTCAGAACGGGCATGACGGAGCTTTCATACGCCGACAAGGACAGTAAGTTGCACAGACTTCCGTTTTCGCTGATGCTGAAGGAGTTTAACATCGTCAACTACCCTGGTACGGACGCTCCCCTCGACTACCAGAGCGTGATAACCTATAGCGACGACAATGGCTCTACAAACGAGGTGGTAGTGTCGATGAACAGCATCGGCTACGTTGAGGGTTATCGCCTGTTTCAGCGCAGTTACGACTCCGATGGTGGTGGCGTTGCGTTGGGCGTCAGCTACGACCCGTATGGCATAGCCATCACCTATGTTGGGTATTTGCTGCTGCTCCTCGGCATTGTCGCCACGTTGCTATCGCGAAAGACACACATGCGCTCTCTTTACGCAAAGGCTATGCGCCCGCACCCCGCGTTGCTGATAATAGCCTTCGGATTCCCGCTTCGCAGTGCGGCTCAGTTGCCAGTAGTGGATGCCGACATAGCCCACCGTCTGGGCACTGTCAGCGTACTTTACAACAATCGCATCTGCCCACTCAATACCGTTGCCACCGACTTCGTTGTCAAACTGACGGGCAGCGCATCGTGGCAGGGCTATTCTGCCGACGAGGTATTCACGAGCTGGATGATATATTACTCTCCATGGGAAAAGCAGAAAATCATTCGCGTGAAGAGCCGCGACGTGCAGCAGATGTTGGGCATCGACGGACAATGGGCTTCCTACAGCGACTTCCTGAACGAGTACCATGAGTACAAACTCGGCGATGCCGTAGCAGCGATAGGTAAGGGCGAAGGTTCTGCGGACAAGAAGGGACTGATGGATGCCGACGAGAAATTCCACCTGATAGAAATGTTCTATCGTGGGCAGTTCCTCCGCATGTTCCCATTGCTGCAAAGTTCCGAAGCAGCTGACAATGGTCAATCTTCAATGGTCAATGGTCAATGGTCAATGGTCAACTGGTACTCGCCAGGCAGCCAGTCGTTGCCAAGGGAGATACCCGTCAAGGAGCAGTTCTTCGTAAAGCAGTCGATGGACTTCCTCACAGAGAGCATTGTGACAGGACAGCGAGAGAGAGCCTTTGAAATCATTGCAAAGATAAAACTCTTCCAGCGCGACATGATTGGCGACCTGCTGCCCAGCGAAGCCTCGACAAAAGCGGAGATTTTCTACAATACGTTGCGCAGTCAGAAGTGGGTGGTGTTTTTCGCACTTACGCTGAGCCTGTTGCTCTGCGTTGTCCTGCTCTTTAAGAGAAAGTCGTCGCGCGCCCTTCGCGCTTCTGTGTTCACGTTCAATGCGTTGCTCTTCGCATACGTCACCATCCAGCTCGGCCTGCGATGGTGGATTAGCGGCCACGTACCTGTGAGCAATGGTCACGAGACGATGATGTTCATGGCGTGGGTGATGCTCTTGCTCACGTTCATGCTCCATCGCAAGTTCCCCATCATCGTAGGCTTCGGACCTCTCATCTCCTCGTTCTGCCTGCTCGTAGCCATGCTGGCGGGCACGGGTTCGCAGCTCACACCGCTGATGCCTGTGCTCCAGTCGCCCTTGCTCTCCATACACGTGATGACGGTGATGTGCGCTTACGCCCTTTTCGCCCTGCAAGTGCTGTTGGGCGTTCAGGCCTTTGTGTTGATGCGGCAGAGGAGGAGCGCAGAGTTGGAGCGTACTACCGCCTTGTCGCAGTTCCTGCTCTATCCTGCTGTGTTCCTGTTGACGATAGGCATATTCCTTGGTGCTGTATGGGCGAATGTCTCGTGGGGCAACTACTGGTCGTGGGATCCCAAGGAGTCGTGGGCACTCATCACGCTCATGGTCTATGCCGTTCCACTACACAGGACGTCCTTTGGGGCGTTCTGTCGACCGCGTTTCTATCATATCTACATGGTAGGTGCGTTTCTCGCCGTCATAATTACCTATTTCGGAGTAAATTACCTGCTTGGCGGTATGCACAGTTATGCCTGAAAATGACTATCTTTGCGCCGCACAAAAAAGAAAGATATGTATCTAACAGGTATTTGCATCGCTGCGATGACTTTCGTCACAATAGGCATCTGGCATCCCATCGTCATCAAGACGGAGTACTACTGGGGCACGCGTCCCTGGATTCTCTACCTACTCATAGGCATCTGTTGCTGTGGCGCCGCCTTGTTTGTCGAGAATGTGTACATCTCGTCGTTCCTCGGCGTGTTTGGGGCTTCTGCCTTGTGGGGCATCGGCGAGCTCTTTGTACAAAAAAAGCGCGTGGAGAAGGGATGGTTTCCAAAGAATCCCAAACGCAAGTATAAATAAGGAGAAGACATGAAGGATTTGAAGTTGTATGAGCCCACAGACAAGATGATTACGCTGATAAAGGACAACTACAGCGTGCTGCAGGCGTTGGGCTCGTTTGGCATCAATCTCGGCTTTGGCGACAAGACCGTCAGCGAGACGTGCGACATGAACGGCGTGGATACCTACACGTTCCTGGCTGTCGTAAACTACACAATCAACGGCTTCGGCAACTTCGAGGACGACGAGCGCATCAGCGTCTCGACGCTTCTCCACTACCTGAAGGCGAGCCATGCCTACTACCTCGACTTCCAACTTCCCTTCATACGCCGCGAACTGCGGGAGAGCATAGGCGGAGATGAGGCTTTGGACAGGCTTATCATGAAGCTGTACGAAGGCTATGCGCAGGAGATTCGCCGCCACATGAAGTACGAGGAGAAGACGCTCTTCCCATATGTGGAATCCCTGCTCGATGGACGCCCTATGAACGACTACAACGTCGAGACGTTCTCGAAACACCACGAGCAGACGGACAAGAAGCTGCGAGAACTGAAACTTATGATTATCAAGTACCTGCCTGCCGATGCCCACCACAACAACAAACTCACAGCAACGCTCTACGACATATATAATAATGAGGAGTGGCTGCGCCAGCATGCCGAGGTTGAGGACAACATCTTTACGCCAGCCATCAAGCGCCTTGAGCACATCACCAAGCAGAACGACGTGTCGAAGAACATTTCCGCTATGGTATTCAAGGGGGCGCAGGGAGGCGCGGAGCCTAACAGTGTGCAGGGTAGGGGCGGCGACACTCTCAGCGAGCGCGAGAAGGACGTCATCATTGGCGTCGTACAAGGCCTCCAGAACAAGGAAATTGCCGACCGCCTCTGCATTTCCGTGAACACCGTCAGCACACATCGTCGCAACATTGCGCGAAAGCTGCAGATACACTCGCCAGCAGGCCTCACCATATATGCCATCGTCAACGGTATGGTAGATATATCGAGCGTAAAGTTGTAGCGAAGTCTTCGCGAAGAGTTTATGCTATCAAAAAAAGGTAAGTCCTACGCTGGGACTTACCTTTTCTTTATATGCGTTTCGGGGAGTCTTATATCTGATTCATAGCCTGTTGTATGTCGTTCAGGATATCATCTACATCCTCAATGCCTACGCTGAGGCGTATGAGTTCGGGGCTCACGCCAGCCTGCCGCAGCTGTTCGTCTGAGAGTTGGCGATGGGTGTGGCTGGCAGGATGAAGCACGCAGGTTCGGGCATCGGCAACGTGTGTGGCGATATTCACGAGGCGCAGGCTGTCCATGAAGCGCACAGCCGTCTGGCGGTCGCCTTTAAGGCCGAAAGCTATTACTCCGCATTGTCCGTCGGGCAGGTACTTCTGCGCACGTTCGTGGTGCGGGTCGGAGGGCAGGCCGCTGTAGCGAATCCAAGCCACACGCTCGTCGGAGGCAAGGAACTCTGCAATGCGCTGGGCATTTGCGCTATGCTGGCGCATGCGAAGGTGCAGCGTCTGAAGACCCATGTTCAGGAGAAATGCGTTCTGTGGGGCTGGCGAACATCCGAGGTCGCGCATCAGTTGTGCTACGAGTTTTGTCGTATATCCAAGTTTTCCAAAGGCTTTCGTGTATGTCAGCCCATGATACGACTCGTCGGGCGTCGTGAGTCCTGGGAACATGTCGGAATGGGCGTCCCAGTCGAAGTTTCCACTATCGACAACGCATCCTCCCACCTGCGTGGCGAGGCCGTCCATGTATTTCGTCGTGCTGTGCGTGACGATGTCGCATCCCCATTCGAAGGGGCGGCAGAGTACTGGCGTTGCGAATGTGTTGTCGATGATGAGGGGCACGTTGTGGGCATGCGCAATGCGGGCGAACTTCTCGATGTCGAGGACTGTGCAGCCAGGGTTCGCGATGGTCTCGCCGAAAAGGGCGCGTGTGTTTGGGCGGAAGGCTGCCGCAATCTCCTCTTCTGAGGTTTCGGGGTTCACGAATGTACATTCTATGCCCATCTTCTTCATCGTCACGGCGAAGAGGTTGAACGTGCCGCCGTAGATTTCGGAAGAGGCCACAAAGTGGCTGCCCGCTTCGCACACGTTGAAGATGGCGAAGAGGTTCGCAGCCTGGCCAGAACTTGTCAGCACGGCTCCCACGCCGCCTTCGAGCTCGGCAATCTTCGCCGCTACGGCATCGCAGGTGGGGTTTGCGAGGCGCGTGTAGAAATATCCTGCCGCTTCGAGGTCGAAGAGACGCGCCATATCGTCTGTCGTGTCGTACTTGAAGGTTGTACTCTGTACGATGGGGGGCTCCACAGGTTCCCCGTTCTTGGGCACGTAGCCTGCGCGAACGCAAAGTGTGCCGGGCTTGTAGTTCTGTTTCATTAGGTTTTGAGTTTTTAGGGACGTTAGGGGCTTTAGGGGACTTTAAGCTTTAGGGAAGTTGGGTTTCAACGCTTAGTCCTTTGGATATGCGGCGAGGAATACGGGTGCGTTGCGCAGCTGCGGAGCCTTCTTGATAAGCTCGCTCATGCGCACGTTGCCAACGACGTAGTTGTAGTCGGCGGAAGTGTAGGACTCGTCGATGGTCTCGAAGTCCAAGAGTGTGCGCAGCGACGGCTCGTCGAAGCGGAAATAGATGCGGAAGGCGAAGTCCGTGGTGTATTCTGGGCGTCGCTGGCTGTGCAGCTTCTTGTATTCGTAGCGGTAGTCGTAGAGGCGCGCCGTGATGTCGGAGAGCACGGCCGAGCCCGTGGGGTGGCCGCCAGCGCCTTGTCCGAACATGAACTGCTTGTAGTAGAACAGTCCCTTGATGACGACGCCGTTGAATTCGTCCTCGACGCTGTAGATGTACTTCTGGCGCGAAATGAGGTGCGGGAGTACGGAGAGCGAGAGTTTCGTGTCGCCAATCTTCTCGGCTGTGCCCACGAGCTTTATGCGGCGGCTCTTCTCCATCGCAAACTGTATGTCGTGGGAGTTCATGTGGCTGATGCCAAAGGTGAAGATGTCCTCAGGCGGCACGTAGATGCCAAAAGCGTGGACGGTGATGATGATAAGTTTGTAGAGCGAGTCCCAACCATCGATGTCGAGGGTGGGGTTGCTCTCCGCGAAGCCCAAGTCCTGTGCCAGCTTCAGGGCGTCGGGGTACGACATCCCCTCGTTGAAAATCTTCGAGAGTATGAAGTTCGACGAACCATTGAGGATACCTTTCACACTCTGCAGGAGGTCGTTGTCGTAGTATTCTTCGAGGTTGCGGATTACGGGTATGCTGCCGCATGCCGAGGCGTCGTAGAGCAGGGCGGTTCCCGTTTCCTCCTGCAGGCGTATGAGCTCGGGAAGGTGGCGTGCAAGCATCTTCTTGTTTCCGCTGACGACGGGCAGCCCCTGGCGCAGTGAGCGGCACACGATGTCGTAGGCGGCTTGGGCATCGTCGATGAGCTCAACGATGAAGTTCACGCGCGGGTCTTGGAAGACGTCGTCGGGCTGGTCTGTGAGCAGGACGTCGGCATCCTGGTGCTTCTCCTTATGCTTTACGCACACATGGCAAATCTCCACGTTGTCCGTGCCGAGGCGTTTCAATACGTCGTAGAGGCCGCGCCCTACTGTGCCGAAGCCAAAGAGGCCTATTCTGAAGCTATTCATATATGTTTGTTTGTTGACCAATGGTTAACGGTTATTGTCCAAGATGATGTCGTTCAGCTTCTCCGTCTCCACGAGGAAACCATCGTGGCCGAAGTCGGAGGTTATCTCAATATACTTGTGCTGTGGCAGGTACTGCGCCCATGCCTTCATCTCGATGGGTGGGAAGAGGAGGTCGCTGCTGACGGATACCACGAGCACGGGGAGCTTCACGCAGCTGAGGGCTGCCTCGATACCTCCGCGTCCGCGCCCAACGTCGTGGGTGTCCAGCGTCTGCGAGAGGCGGTAGTAGCTGTAGGCGTTGAAGCGTCGCACGAGTTTCTCGCCCTGGTGCCGCTGATAGCTGTTCACGCGGCGGCGTACGAGTTCCTCGCTGTCGTCCTGCTGCGTGAGGTTGTAGGCTGCGCGTCCGCGATAGCTCAGCAGGGCAATGCTGCGAGCTGCGGAGAGTCCGCGCTGGGCGGCTTCGGGCGAGGGTTCTCCCCATGTAGGGTCGGCCTCTATGGCCATGCGCTGCGATTCGTTGAAGGCGGAAGTCCAGGGGGACACTTTTGCCGCCGTAGCAACGAGCACAGCCTCGCTGAAGAACTCGGGCTCCACTACGAGCCACTCGATAGCCACAAATCCGCCGATGCTGCTGCCCACAAGCTTTCGCACCTTGCGGATGCCTAAGTGGCGGGCGACGATTTGGAACAGGCGCATTTGGTCGCGAACCGTCACGCAGGGGAAGTCGCCGTACCAGGGCTGCCCTGTCGTAGGGTTCACGCTCAGCGGACCCGTCGTGCCGTAGCAGGAGCCCAGCATATTGACGCACACCACAAACTGGCGCTCTGGGTCGAGGAAGCGGCCCGCCTCGACCGTGTGCGGCCACCAGTCGGAAACGTCGGCAGATGCCGTCAGGCCATGACACACCCACACGACGTTGTCGCGCTCTTCGTTGAGCGTGCCCCAAGTGTCGTAGGCTATTTCCAAAGCAGGCAGCGTTTCGCCGCAGTCAAGCGTAAAAGGCTGATTATAGTATAAGTTCTTGTGCATAGTTTCGACGGCAAAAATACGCGCTTTTCGCTGAACGGACAAGAGCTGCGCCGTAGAAAACGAAAAAAAGCCGAGTCCAATACTAAAATAATACAATATATATGTGTGAACAAAAATTCTCGCATTACGATGAATCGAGAAGGCATTACGATGGATTTTTCTGGGAGCACGATGAATTTTCAAGCACTCGCGATTTGTAGCCTATTATGTTGGCAGCCACAAAAGTTGAGAAGTGCAGAGCGGCATGCTTGCAAATCCGCGAGGCGCTTGTCCAGGTTCCTTGAATCTGGAATCGCAAGTCGTTTGTAGTGCGGCGAGGTAGCAGTCTTTGGCGGATACTGATGAGGAAATCGTGTGTTTTTGTGGTTTTTCTCTTGCCGCATAAGTTTTTTTTGCTATTTTTGCGGCGTAAAACGTAACAAACAACTCAGTATTAACACTAAAGATTTATCAACTATGAAACTGGAAAGCATCAAACTGAAGGCATTGGTTCTCTTCTTTGCAGCTCTGGCTCTGCCCATGACTTTCGCTGCTTGTGGTGGCGACGACGACGAAGAAGATGACAAGGACAAGACGGAACAGGGCGGCGGCAACGGTGGAAACACCGATACCGACAAGGACAAGGACAAGGACAAGGATGCCCGCGCACTTGCCGTAACCATCGACGAGAGCGCACTGACCTACGAGGACTACGAAATTACGGCAAGCGGCAAGCCCGTTGTTAAGTACAGTAAAGTTCCCTTCGGCAAGGTGAAGGTAAGCCTCGAAGACCTCCCCACAAGCGTGGCTGAGCTGAAGAAGCTGAAGCTGCCTAAAGGTATGACAGACATTCACCAGACTCCCTACCTGACACCTGCACTCATGGTGGCTGCCCTCAATCAGATGAATTACGACAAGGCTGAGGCAAGGAATATGATAGACTACATCGCCAAGAGCGTGCAGAGCGAAAACCGCGATGCCGTTATGGTTCACTACCCTGGCGAAGGAGCTACTCAGGTTTACAAATCGGAATGGAGCCAGCTGAATCAGTACAAGAACTTCGACAAGGTACGTTCGTATTTCGAAGGTACAAGCTACTACAACAACTACACGCCTGAGAAGAAGCCTTGGGTGATGACGATGGAACTTACCACCTATAGCTATACTGTTGATCCCGATTACGTACAGCTCTGGCTCACATCAACGTCGCTTAGTAGCCCACGTGAATATGGCATCTGGAAGTACGACTCTAATGGCGACAAGGAATTCGACTATTTCTTCGGCTCCACGTTCCTGCAGTTGGCACATAGCTTGGGCTCCTATTAATCCTAAAAACGCGACGAGGAAATTATCTGTGCCTCTCGCATACGCAAAAAACAACAGCCGCGTACCTCAGGGTGCGCGGTTGTGTATATAGACTATAAGGAAATGGAATACATGTCGCAAGAGGGCTACGACAAGCTCGTAGAGGAACTGCGCCAGATGATACAGGAGGAGCTACCTCGAGTAAAGGACGCCATCGCCGAAGCCAGGGATAAGGGCGACCTGAGCGAGAATTTCGAATATCATGCCGCAAAGCGCGAGCAGGGAAGGCTGCTGAGCAGAATACGCTTCAAGCAGAAAGTCCTGAAGTTTGCCCGCGTCATCGACACGTCGCGCTTGAAGGCGGACACTATAGCCCTGCTCAGCAAGGTAGTGATGACGAATCTCACCACGGGAGCGCAGATGAACTATACAATAGTAAGCCCTCACGAAGCCGACCTTCGCGAGGGTAAGATTTCAATAAAGTCGCCCATCGGGCAGGCTCTGCTCAACAAGAAGGCTGGCGACATCGTGGAGGTCGCAGTCCCCGTCGGCATACTAAAGCTCCGCATCGATAGCGTGAGCTTGTAGGGGGAAGAGTTGTTCAGCGTGCTTTTTTGCTTGTCAGGTAGCGTTTGCGTAGCAGGCGTATGTCTGCTGGGGACATCATAAGCTGGTTGCGCAGATAGAGGCTCATGGAACCATATTCGCGGTCGATGAGGTCGAGCGTGCGCTGGAAGTTGTTGGTGCTGACGCCCATGAAGGCGCGTATGACTTCCTTTTCGTTGTCGGCTCCGCCACGCCTTTCGACTTCTGCGCACAAGCGTTCTACGAGGGGTGTATAGGCGGCATTGGAGAGGTCGAAGTCGGCGACGATGTGCTCGCGGCTGACACCAAGCGCAGAGAGGAGGAAAGCTGCGCCCCAGCCTGTGCGGTCCTTGCCCTGAAAACAGTGCCACAATACGGCCCCGTCGGGGGTCTCTACGATGAGGCGGAGGAAGGCGGCGTATTGGAGCTGGGAATACTCGCTGCGTATGAGCGAGGGGTACATGTCTGCCGCCATCAGCTGCACTTCGGGGTAGAAGGAGTAGTTTACGATGTGGCGTTCGAGGTCGAGGAAGGCTTCTTCGGGTATTGCCCGCCCCGTGCGCTTCTCCTCGCTCATGTCGATGGTGGGCAGGAGATGGTATGTGGCACCAGGCACCTCGCAGTCGGGCAGGAAGCGGGCTTCGTCCAGCGAACGGAAGTCGAAGATGCGTCGCAGGTGAAACTCGTCGCGCAGACGCCTAACGTCCTCGTCGCTGGCATCATGCAGGTGGGAGGTGCGCAGCAACATGCCGCTACGCACTTCGCGACCGCCAGCGGCGGGTAGGCCTCCAAGGTCGCGGGCATTGACTATGTTTTCGAAGTCCAGGTTCACTTTATCTGACTATCTGACGATTTACGATTTGACAATCCTTGTTATCTGACGATTTGACGATTTCTTGAACAAGTCAAGCGCGTAGCGTATTCTATCTGACAATTTCTTTGGCGAGCCAAGCGCGTAGCTATTCTGCGCTGACTATTCTGGAAGTATTTCAAATAAGCTTGTGAATCCGGTGATTTTGAATATATGCTGGATGTCGTCGCTCATGTTGCGAATCTGCAGTTTGCCACCCTTGGCGGCTGCCTCCTTGCGTAGGGCGAGTAGGAGTCGCAGGCCTGACGAGGATATGTACTCCAGCTCGGAGCAGTCGATGACCATGTGGCCACTGGCATAGGTGCCAAGATTCTGGAAGTCGGGGGCGACTTCTATTGCTGCCGTTGTGTCCAAGCGGCCTTGCAGCTTGACGCAGACGGGGTTGTCGTTTATAATCTCTACTTTCATAAGGTTATTCTTTTTTCAATGAAAAACCATTTTACGTGTTACTTTTTAATTCTTTAACGAGCCTTAGAACGTTCTTGTCGTTAGTTCGTTCATATTTCACTTCGTCCATGATTTGTCGCACGAGGTGGATGCCGAGTCCTCCGATAGGACGCTCTTCTGCTGACAGTGTGATGTCTGGCTCAGCTTGTGCCGTTGGGTCGAAGGGCTTGCCAGAGTCGGAAATTGTGAATACCACCTTGTCGGGCGATTTGTCTGCCTCGACGAGAACCTGTCCGCTTCCGCCCTCGGAATAGGCGTAGAGCATGACGTTGCTCACGGCTTCCTCCAGCGCGAGATTGACTGACATGTTCAGCTCCTCGGGCAAATGGAGCGAGTCAATCCATTCCGCCAGAGTGGGAATCTGCTGTATGTCGTTGCGCATGACGAGCGAGTGGTGAGTTGGAGGACATTGGCAGTTGGGAGCAATGTCCGATGTGTTCAGGAAGCGGAAGATGAACATTGTAAGGTCGTCGCTTTGCATAGCGTCGCCGACGAAGTCCTCCACAGCCTCCTGCATGGTGGATATGACGTCCGCAGCTGGCGCCTGAGTGTCTAACTGTTTGAATGCCTGCAACATCCTTTGCTCGCCGAATAAGTCGTGTTGCTCGTTCTCGGCTTCTGTCAGGCCGTCGGTATAGAGGAACAAGGCGTTGCCGACTGCCAGCTGTGCCGTCTGCTCCTCGTATTCAAAATCATCCATGATGCCCAGTGGGAGGTTCGCCTTGCAGTTGACCATTGAGCATTGGCCGTCGGTCAATAAAACTGGTGCGTTGTGTCCAGCGTTGCAATAGCGCATGTTGCCAGAGTTGAGGTCGAGGACGCCTACGAACATCGTGACGAACATGTTCTGGTCGTTGCCTTCGCCAGCGAGGCTGCTGTTCATCTTCGATACGATTTGCGCAGGGCTGTTGATGTAGGATGTGAAGCTGCGGAAGAGCGAGCGTGTGACAGCCATTACCAGGGCAGCAGGAACCCCCTTCCCGCTGACGTCGCCAATGCAGAAAAACAGCTGGTTTTCGCGTATGGAGAAATCGAACAGGTCGCCTCCGACCTCCTTTGCAGGAATGACAACACCATGGGCGCTCAGGTTCGGATAGTCCTCGAATGGTGGGAAGTGCGTCGGCAGCATTGCCATCTGGATGTTGCGTGCGATGTTGAGCTCGCTCTCTATGCGCTCCTGCTGATTGCTAAGGTCGAACATGCGGATGATGTTCTGGGTGGAGTGGTAGATTATGAATATCAGCAGCGCCAAGCCAATCAGCATCATGAGAGTTATTATCAGGCCGATACGCTCCAGCTCGGAGTAGATAACATCGTCAGGGATGATGATTGATATGTGCCAGCCTGTGGCGTCAATCTCCTCGTCGAAGATTTTGTAGTCGAGTCCGGCAATGGTGTCAGGACGCGAAACGATGTCCACACCCCTTGAGGAGCGTATGGAGTAAAAGCTCCCCTTGTAAATCTGCAAGTATTCTGACAGCTTCTGCAGATAGTCGAGGGACAAGTCCACGCACACGACAGCTACTACTACGCCGTTCTTGCGCACAGGGTAGGAGCAGCTGACAACCCACGTCTGCGAGCCAGAGTCGTCGAGGTACGGCTCGCTCCACCAGCAGGTGTCCTTCTCAAGCCCGTTCTGGTACCACTCCATCTGCGTATAGTCGTGAGCGGCGCTGCCTATCTGCCTGGTGTAAATGCTATCTTCGGATATGCGGCTGCTGCAGGCTTCGAAATAGCGTCCCTGGCTAGGAAAGTAGGCTGGCACATAGGCTACCGCCAGGCTGCTGGTGCTCCCCACTGCTGCCACGATGGAGCGCGTGGCGGCAAATATGGAGTCGGGCGTATCGACGTGTTTCTCTGCCAGCATAGCCAGCGCCTTGGCAACGGTCTCCATTTCTATCGTGTGCTTTTCAATCTCCAGCTCTGCACGGCACAGCTCTGTCTTGGCACGGCGCTCGGCTTCAGCACGTATGGCAGAGCGGCTGTAGAAATACTGTACGCAGGCGGTGGTCTCCAGGACTATGGCTGCCACGATAAGTATCCACATGCCTGCGCGGTTTTTCGGAACTATTCTCTTCTGCGCTTTCTGCATTGGTCGTCAAACTCTTAATTTCTTAATACTTAATCGCTAAAAAACTTCCTACAGCGTCCACTCTCCCAAAGTCTTGCAGACATCGAGGATATAGTCGCGACGGGAGGCTACGCGCTTCTCGAAGACAGCCTTGCACTCATTCACAACCTCTTCGGGGAACGAGTCGCTCAGGGCAAGCCAGCTGAAGTTCCTGACGCATGCCACCACTTCTATCTGCCGCTTGCGCAATTCGACGACATCAGCAGGGAGGCCTTCGAAATAATACTCTATGGCACGGTTCCACAGCTCGACGCCCAACTCCTTTGGCATGCCGATAATCTTCTCGTAGTCGCCGACCAGCGTCACCATAGCCGAATAGGCGTGTCCGAGGTCGAGGAGCGGATGTCCATATCCCACTTCTCCCATGTCGATGAGCATCAGTTCGCCATTCTGAACCATGGCGTTCTTTGTCTGCAGGTCGAGGTGCAGCAGCCTTCGGCCATCAGGGATAGCGTCCAAGACCTGCATCAGTAGGTCGATGCTCTCCTGGGGGAAGTAGCGGCGTATGTGCAACACTTGCTGCCGTTCGTGCTCCATGGCGCTGGGCACGCTGCTGTCCACAGGCACCTCTATCTGATGAAGCTGTCGGAAGAGTGAGGCATATAGGCGCGCGAACGTGTCGATACGCTCAGGCTCGCGCTTGATGCACGCGCTCAGTGTGTCGGCGTGTAGCAATTCATATACCAGTCCATATCTGCTGCCCACTCTCACAACGTCGAACGAAATGGCTGTGGGCATGCCCATGACGAAAGCCTCTTTGGACATCGTAATCTCGCTACGCACCTCGTCCATGGTCGTTCCTTCGCGGAACACCTTGATGATGGTGTCGTCGTCCAGGCGGTAAACGGTGCCCACGCCGCCTACGCCGATGACCTCGCAGCCCTCGACGCTGAGGCGTCGCAGCGCCCGCTCAACGTTCATAATCTTTGTAAAACCCGTCATGCTGAGCACGTCATAGACCGCAGGCTGTACGCTCGTAATGCGAAAGTCCTTGTACTGCTTCGTCAGTGTTAGGAGGATGCGTAGTCCAGAACTGGAGATGTACTCCAGGCCGTCGGCATCGACAACGAGACTGTCAATGGCGCCAGCCTCTGCCAGCAGCTTCTGAATTTCGGCGTTCAGACTCTGTGCAGCCATGGTGTCAAGCCTGCCAGCGAGTGTCAATGTGGCCTTGCCGCCCTGGTTTGTCAGTTGAGTAGTCATGTTTTTTATGGTTCTAAGGTTTATATTCTGTTTCTATACGGCTTTCGTGGTTAATGAGGGGGGCCAATAGGGGGCTCCACATTCAGTCTTATAGCTGCTCCTCTATTGCCTTTTCCATACCCTCAGGCTCTGCTGTAGGCTCAAAGCGCCCTACCACTTCGCCTTTCCTGTTGATGAGGAATTTCGTGAAGTTCCACTTTATGTCGGGTTTTGAGGCATAGTCAGCATCAGCCTTCAGCAGCATTTCGTCGAGCAATTTAGAAAGTGGATGCTCGGCGGCAAAGCCAGCGAAGCCTGCCTTGCTCTTTAGCCACTTGTATATGGGGTGCGCACTTTCGCCGTTTACTTCAATCTTTGACATTAGCGGGAAGGTGACGCCATGATTCATGCGGCAGAACTCCTCTATTTGTTCATCCGTGCCAGGCTCCTGATGCCCGAACTGGTCGCATGGGAAGCCGATGACGACAAGTCCGCGCTCGCGATACTTCTTGTAGAGGGCCTCCAGCCCGTCGTACTGCGGAGTGAAGCCGCACTTCGATGCCGTGTTCACAATGAGGAGCACCTTGCCCCTGTAGTCGGCCATGCTGACCTCCTTGCCCTTGTTCGAGAGGGCTGTGTAGTCGTAAATCGTGGTCATAGTGCTTGTTTTGCATGATATAAGGCAGGCGATAGCTGCCAGGATTGATAAGTATTTTGCTCGTTTCATGTCTTTCCTGGGGGCTTGTTGTTGTCTCGTTTCGAATTTGCTGGCAAAGATAAGACAAATTTTGGGCTATTGCTGCAATTGTGTCCTAAATAATTCTCAAAGTCGTCTTACATATCAAGACTATTCGGATTTAGCAGAAAATCTATAAGTCCGATAATAAGGAATCCATTGTCATCGTGATATGGCATTATATCGTCGCGCAAGATAACAACTCTCTTGAAGGCGTCCTTGATAGCCTTTAGTGAGGCTTCTTCCTGTTCCTTCTTTTCCTGGTCAGGTATGGAAAAGGCTGACTGGATGTAATAACGTTGGTTCCCCTTGTTTGCCACAAAGTCTATTTCAAGATTACGTCGCACATTCTGATTGTTCTTGCCCTTTTTCCATGCTTCTATCATGCCCACATCAACTAAAAACCCACGCATGCGGAGTTCGTTATATATAACATTCTCCATAATGTGATTCTCTTCCTGCTGCCGGAAATTTAGGATGGCACCACGAAGTCCCATATCCATGAAATAGTATTTTGATTCAGTCCCTATGTACTTCCTGCCTCTTACATCATAACGCGCGGCTTCTTCAACTAAAAAAGCATCCTGAAGATACGAGATATATTCCTTTATCGTTTGGCGTGAAATGGTAACGTTCTCCACGGACTGGAACGTGTTACATATACGCTGGGCATTCGTCGACGATCCTATACACGAAGATAGTATCTGTACCAGTTGCCTCATGCCCTCTACATTGCGCAGCTGATTACGGTCTATGATATCCTTGAGATATGTCAGCTCATACAGGTTTTGGAGGTATTCTATTTTTTTCTCTCTTTCCTGTATCTGCACCACCTGTGGCAAGCCGCCAAAGGTATAGTAATCTCGCCAGGAAAGCGTGCGGTCTCCGCCTATTTCCTCATAATATTCGGCAAATGATAACGGCCACAAATGAATGATATCGCCACGCCCACGGAACTCTGTAACTATATCTTTGGAAAGAAATCTGGAATTGGAGCCCGACACATATACTTCCAGCTGGGAATGATGCATTAGGCTTAACAACACTTCTACGAACTCGTCGACAAGCTGGACTTCATCTAAAATAACGTAATAGGTGCCGCTGTCCTTCTTTACTCGCTCTTCTATGTAATCAAGCAGGGCGTCGGGATTGCGTAGGGGCCTACTCCTGCGGTCGTCAAATGATAACTCGATCATGTGGTCGTCACTTACGCCATGTTCCTTAAGGTGCTGATGAAATAGTGTGAAGAGCAGGAACGATTTACCACACCTTCTTCCACCCGTCACGATCTTTACCAAGCCGTTACCTTGACCAGCAACCAGCCTATCTACGTATTTTTGCCTTTTGAATATCATGCTATGTGCGTTTTCTGTGGGAAACCACGAATTTCGAGTGCAAAGATAGGGTTTTATTTGTCATTATTGCAAAAAGATACAATATATTTAATGTGTATGATTGCATTTAACGTGGCGGGCGCGATGTCTTTCATGTAAGGGAAAAAAATAGAGTGTCATACTTGTGGTAAGTATAACACTCTTGATTGATTTTGGTAATCTTTCGCGGTGCGTACGGGACTCGGACCCGTGACCCCATGCGTGACAGGCATGTATTCTAACCAACTGAACTAACGCACCGTTTCTTTTTTGAGAGCCAGACTTCGCGGAGCTGTTG
>ONWB01000059.1 GCA_900321445.1 uncultured Prevotellaceae bacterium
TGCCGCCAGCAGGAGAAGGGCTTTACGTTTGAGAACTATCGTTCGGCCCTGACCTATAAGTTCAGCGAGGGTGGTACCGACTACCTGAGCGAGACATCAGAAAAGAAAGAGACTACCGAAGAACCTATTGACTGGGTGGCATTCAAGAACCAATACTTTAGTGCCGTACTCATCAATCCCGACCTCATGCAGGCTCACACGCTCAAGAGTGCATTATGCGCCGAAGGCAGTGGCTACGTAAAGGAATACGCCGCCGACCTCGAGATGCCCTTTGCAAAGAACGAGGCGCAGATGCAGCTGTACTTTGGTCCCAACCAGTACCGCTATCTCCAGAGTATGGAGCAGTACCGAATAGGCGACCGCGACCTTGCGCTCGAGAAGCTTGTGTACCTCGGATGGCCTATCGTACGTTGGATAAACCGCTTCTTCACAATCTACGTCTTCGACTTCCTCACGGGCTTCGGCATGAACATGGGACTCGTCCTGCTCATCATCACGCTCTTGCTCCGCGTAATCGTATATCCCACCACGCGCAAGAGCTTCCTGTCGAGTGCGAAGATGCGCGTGCTGAAGCCGAAGGTGGACGCCCTGAACGAGAAATATCCTAACAAGGAGGACGCCATGAAGAAGCAGCAGGAGATGATGCAGCTATACCAGCAGTACGGCGTGAGCCCCATGGGCGGTTGCCTGCCTATGCTCATACAGATGCCCATCTGGATTGCCATGTTCAACTTCGTGCCTAACGCCTTCGAACTTCGCCAGCAGTCGTTCCTGTGGGCTGACGACCTCTCTACCTACGACACGCTTATCGACTTCGGGCGCGACATACCTTGGCTCGGCGACCACCTCTCGCTGTTCTGCCTGCTCTTCTGCGGCACGAACATCCTCTATAGCTGGATGACCATGCGTCAGCAGCGCGAGACCATGTCCGGCGAACAGGCGCAGCAGATGAAGCTCATGCAATGGATGATGTTCCTCATGCCCGTGTTCTTCTTCTTCATCTTCAACAAGTATTCAAGCGGTCTGAACTACTACTACTTCATATCCCTGCTTGCCTCAGCACTCACGATGTGGTACCTGCGCCGCACTACCGACGACGCCAAGCTGCTTGCCAAGCTCGAGGAGAACTTCCGTGCAAACAAGGACAACCCCAACCGCCGTCCCAGCGGATTGGCTGCACGCCTGCAAGCCCTTCAGGAGCAACAGGAGCAAATGAAGAAACTGCAGGAGCAAAGGAGAAAGAAGTAAAAGCCTAAATTATAGATTAACGGCGTTACAGTTACAGTTGTTACAGTTATTTTTGAAGGTGTGTTTGTTTTCAAATCCTCTATATATACTATATAACTAATTAATAATTAGTAATATATATATAATAAGAAGGAAATTGATACCCTCCGAAAAACAACTGTAACAACTGTAACTGTAACACTCAGCGACTAAGGTTCTTTCTAAAAGGCTATAATACAGAAGGTTGAGTCGCTTGTGCATTTTGCTCCTACACGGTAAAAACTTCCGTAAGGTGCAAAAAGATGCATTTTTCCCCCTTAAAAAGCCCCAAAATCGGACAGAAACCTTCCGTTTCGATATTTTTTCCCTCACTTAATTGCAAACACGTGCTCCGAAAAGTGAGCCTAAATGCCGCGTTTCGTGCGAGAAACTGTTGTATCTTGATGAAAAATACTCGCATCTTTTTGGAAAATACTCGCATCTTTTTGGAAAATTCTCGCATCTTTTTGAAAGATACTCGCATCTCGTGATGCTTTTATTCGCAGTCTTGAAAAACACGCATACGCATCCTGCGGACTCGACGCATGAGGTAGGCTTGCGTCGTCTGAAAAAATACTCCGCGCATCAAAAAAACGTGGAATTATAGCGCGTGTTTAGAATTTATTCTGTACCTTTGTATGCGTAAAACAAACCCACGAAAACAACTATACTCAAAATGTCAAAATTCAAACGCATACTGCTAAAGCTCAGCGGCGAAAGCCTCGCCGGAGCACAGGGGCACGGCATCGACACCCAGCGCCTCGCGGAATATGCCGCACAAATTAAAGAAATACTCGACATGGGCGTGCAGATTGCCATCGTCATTGGCGGAGGAAACATCTTCCGCGGCCTACAGGGCGCAGGACGTGGCTTCGACCGCGTAAAGGGCGACCAGATGGGCATGTGCGCAACGGTCATCAACTCCCTCGCGCTCTCCTCGGCGCTCGGCGCTCTGGGCGTGAAGAGCCGCGTGCTGACTGCCATACGCATGGAACCCATCGGCGAGTTCTACTCCAAGTGGAAAGCCATCGAGGCTCTCGAGCGCGGCGAGGTCGTCATCTGCTCGGCAGGCACGGGAAACCCATACTTCACGACCGACACGGGCAGCACCCTGCGCGGAATTGAGGTCGAGGCCGACGTGATGCTGAAGGGGACGCGCGTAGATGGAGTATATACCGCCGACCCCGAAAAAGACCCCACAGCCACGAAGTTCGACAGCATATCCTACGACGAAGTGCTGCAGCGCGGGCTCCGCGTCATGGACCTCAGCGCTATAACGATGGCTAAGGACAACGGACTTCCCATCTACGTCTTCAACATGGACCAGCTCGGCAACCTGCGCCGCGTGATGGAAGGCGAGAACATCGGAACATACGTCCACGCATAAACGACGGAGAAGAAGAAAATATGAACATCGTTGTTTCCGACGAGCTTCGCACCATAGCCCCGCAGTACGTAGGTGCGGCAATAGAGGCCGACGTTACGAATGCGCCCACGCAGCCCGAACTTTGGGCGGAGATTACGCGCCTGACGCAGGAACTGCGAGCCAGCTTCGACACAACATCCATTAAGGAACGCGCAGGCGTGAAGGCCACACGCGCAGCATACAAGGCCGCGGGGAAAGACCCCAGCCGCTATCGCCCATCGTGCGAACAGTTATGCCGCCGCGTGCTACAAGGCAAGGAACTCTACACTATTGACGCCCTTGTGGACTTGGGGAATGCGGTATCGATGATGTGCGGATACACCGTTGCCGTCCTCGACCGCGACAAGATACAGGGCGACACGCTCACCCTCGGCATCGGACGCGAAGGCGAACCCTACGAAGCTATCGGGCGCGGCCCCCTGAACATCGCCTGTATGCCCGTATTCCGCGATACTGAAGGCGGCATAGCCACTCCCACGAGCGACAACGTACGCACACAGTGCGATATGGGCACGAAGCGCGTGCTCGTCATCATCAACGGCTACGACGGACGACGCGAAAGCCTCGACGACGCAGCAGCCTATGCCGCCGACATGCTACGCCGATACGCTATGGCTAAGAACCTCGTAACAAGCGTCTTCGCCTGAAGCCTCCATAGCCTCAGGGCAAGCAAAAGCGCATATTATTTTCAGATTCTAATAAATCTACGTATTTTTGCCCCGCAATAATACCAACAATAGCTGAAGCAGAAGGACGGTTCGTCGCTTATGCCGACTCCCACAAGGGCAGGGGCGTAAGAGGAAAGTCCGGGCAGCACAGGGTAGTCCGCTTCCTAACGAGAAGTAGTCCGCGAGGATTAAGTAGCGCAGAAGAAAACAACCGCCCGCCCAGCAGGGCTCCGTGGAGCACCTGCCGGATAAGCGGGTAAGGGTGAGAAGGTGGGGTAAGAGCCCACCGCGCGGCTGGCGACAGTCGTGGCGTGCGCCTCGGAAGCTGAAAGTTCGCGTAAACTGGCGCTTGAGGGCGACCCGCTCGAGCCAGAGGGTAGAACGATACACAAGTAAGCCCACCTCGTGAGGCAGGCTTGCTCAACCAAATGGTGACATTTGGTGCAGATAAATGACGAACGGCGGGATACACCCGCTACAGAACCCGGCTTATAGTCCTTCTGCTTCAGTTTTTTACGTTAACCAATAACCGTTAACCAATAACCGTTAAACAATAAACAATAACCGTTAAACAATAACCGAAGCTGATCGATAGTCAACGGTTAACGGTCAATGGTTAACGGTCAATGGTTAATGGTCAATGGTTAATGGTTATTGGTTAACGGTTATTGTTTATTGTTTAATGTTTAACGGTTATTGTTCAAAACGTTGGCCCTTCCAAGAGTTGCACCTTCTTTGAGCTTATGTAGCCCCTGAAAGTGCCGCCTTGGGAATAGACTTTCAGCCAATCGCTGTAGCGTGCGCTGACGAGCACAAAGCTTCCGTCCTTTACTTTTCCTACGACATCGTACGACGTGCCAGGACCTTTGCGTATGTTCGTAAATCCGTCTTGGTCGCTTACGTATGCGACGGCTGTGGGTTCTGACTGCTTTGGCGGCACGACGATTTTGTCCGCGCGCACATAGCCGATGAGGTCGGGCTCAG
This sequence comes from uncultured Prevotellaceae bacterium, assembly GCA_900321445.1. Classification (GTDB taxonomy): domain Bacteria; phylum Bacteroidota; class Bacteroidia; order Bacteroidales; family Bacteroidaceae; genus Alloprevotella. Next base: position 4,345 of record ONWB01000059.1, read on the forward strand.
TTCCATCCGTATAGGTATTATATACCTTGCACCATCCTCCCTCAACGTTTTCAAAAAGTATGAACATACCGTCGTTGATGCGGTCTGCAACGGCATAGTTCATGCCTGGGCCGCGGCGTATGTTCGTGATGCCGCCCTCGTCCTTGATGAGTCCGAAGCGGCGTCCTGTTGAAACCTGTTGCGCGGCGGGAGTCTCAAGTCCTTGCGGGATGTCGGCCTGTTCGAGTCCCTGCGGAATGTCCGCACTTTGAGCCTCGGCAGTAGCTTCCGTCTGCGTTTCAACGTAAACCGTATCTTTGTTCACTTGTTCTTGCTTGGCAGCCTGGCGCTTCGAGATAAAGTAGTAGGCTCCACCAGCGACTAAGGCAATCATTAGGGCCATAAGCAGCCCTATGAGTATGCCGAGGGGGAGGTTGTTCTTCATGACGCTTGTTGTGAATGGTTTTTTGAGAGCAAACGAAGCCGGCTTGCTATGGAGTCGGCTTCGCGCGTAATAATGTTTTTGTGTGTAATGCCGTTATGCAAGGCGTTTCTCGAGGCGCTCGCGTATGGCGGCTATGAAGCCTGCGGAGTTGACGGGTTTTGGCGTGATGCCCTCCATCAGTCCTGCGAGGTCCTTCGTGCAGATGCCTTCGTCAAGCGTGTCGAAGCAAGCCTGTTCGAGGGCGTCGGCATAGTGTTGCAGGTCGGCAAGTCCGTCCATCTCGCCACGCTTGCGAAGAGCCCCGCTCCATGCAAAGATTGTGGCCATTGGGTTCGTGGATGTCTCCTCGCCCTTCAGGTACTTGTAGTAGTGGCGCGTCACGGTACCGTGTGCAGCCTCGTATTCATACTTTCCGTCGGGACTTACGAGCACGGATGTCATCATAGCAAGAGAGCCGAAGGCTGTGCTGACCATGTCGCTCATGACGTCGCCGTCGTAATTCTTGCATGCCCAGATGTAGCCGCCCTTGGAACGGATAACGCGTGCTACGGCATCGTCGATGAGCGTGTAGAAGTATGTAAGGCCGAGCTCCTCGAACTTCTGCTTGTATTCTTCAAACACTTCCTCGAAGATAACGCGGAACTGAGCGTCGTATTTCTTGGAGATGGTGTCCTTTGTCGAGAACCAAAGGTCTTGCTTCGTGTCGATAGCGAACTTAAAGCAACTGTGGGCAAAGGAGCGGATGGACTTGTCCGTATTGTGCATGCCCTGAAGGACGCCAGCGCCCTTGAACTCGTGGACTACGACTTCTTCCTTCTGTCCGTCGGCACCTTCATATACAAGTTTTGCAACACCCTCGGCAGGCACGCGTATTTCTACGCTCTTATATACGTCGCCATAGGCGTGACGGGCTATCGTAATGGGCTTTTCCCAGTTTTTCACGACGGGATGTATGGTGGGAATCGTGATTGGCGTGCGGAACACGGTACCATCCAAGCGCGAGCGGATTGTGCCGTTCGGCGACTTCCACATCTCGTGGAGGTTGTACTCCGACATGCGGGCTTTGTTGGGGGTTATCGTTGCGCACTTAACGGCCACGCCAAGACGCTTTGTAGCATCTGCCGCATCTATGGTAATCTGGTCGCGCGTCTCATCGCGCTTCACGAGACCCAGGTCGAAATACTCCGTCTTCAGGTCCACAAAGGGCAGGATGAGTTCGTCTTTAATCATCTTCCAAAGGATGCGCGTCATTTCGTCGCCGTCCATCTCCACGAGGGGAGTTGTCATTTTGATTTTTTCCATAGTATTGTAGTATAGTAATTAGTAAGTTTTGGAACTATATCGTGTGCAAAAGTAGCGTTTCCGAAAATACGCGCCAAATATCCGAGAGAAAAAGTGGGTTCATGGTGCTAAAATCTTGAATTCGGCCACTTAGAAGTGCATGATGATGTGCGCTCCAAGCGTTAAGTCCTTGCCGGGGGCAATGCCGAGGAAGCCGCTGACGTCGAGCACGTGCGTACTGATGCCATATCCCAGTTCAGCATACGGATTTAGCGAGTTTAGGCTGACGATGTTGGCGTAGATGCGCTCCCGTTGTACCACTCGCGCGAGCCATTTCAAGCGAGAGAACAGGAGCATGGGACTTTCGTATGTCGCGGAGAAGCGAGCATAGTAGCGCGACTCGTTATACCATCTGTTTCCCAAAGCGTAGAAGCGCCCGCTCATAGCATCCTGCCATCCTTCGGGCAGGTTCTCGTCGCAGAAGTAGTCGAAATCCAGGAAGTAGCCTGCGCCACGACGCGTATAGAAACCGCCGCCGCCCCTAAGGTATATCGAACGCAAGGCATAAAGCTGAATAACGTATGCGGCGTCAAACTCAATGCGCTCGTAGCTGGTTTCAAGACTGCCTGTGGAGAATCCGCGCTCGTAGTCGAGGCGTAGCGTAGGCCAGTGGGAATAGAGCGGAACGCGGCGTCCCGACGTGTCGCGGTAATAGTATAGGCAGGGCGTCCATTCAGCATGCAGGCGCGGAGCAAGGGTTTCTGCATGACGTTTCATTCCGTGGCTGGCAGCCTCTTCGCCCCATCCGATAAGCGAGCGGCGATGGTAGCGCAAGCCTGCTTCGAACTTCAAGCCCGTAAGCGGCTTTACCGAATAATCCAGGCGCATGTAGAAGTCGCGGTAGAAGTTGAAGTCGTAGCTGTTCAGGAGCCTGTCGAGTTCGCTAAAGTTGTCGGAACCCTGCATCTGGCGTCTTACTTCCTCCGCCTGAATGCCGCTATATATGTGATTGCCGTTTCCCGTTTCGAAACTCAGCATCATCTCCCTGCGAGGGGCGAAGGAGAACCTTACGGGCAGTCGCCAGTAGAACTCATGCTGTCCGAAGCTATAGCTCGCCTTTGGCACTATACTCAGGCGAGAGGACTTGGAAAGGTCGAGGTCAAGGCGCATTCGAGTTTGGATGACAAACCCCTTGCGCTTCGACCACGAAAACATTTCGGGCGTGATAATTGCCGGGAGCTTGAGGCGCCCGCTATTTCCCACGTCCCAACGATGTCTGCCGAACAAGAAGTCGAAGGCTTCCTCCATTCCCGATTTTTCGCGCTCTACGGGTTCGGCTTTTGCAAGTGAATCCTCACGTTGGCGAGCAATCTTGTAGGCCTCCTGCGCATCTCTGGGGAGGGGGTAGTGGCGCACGCTATCAAAGTATTCCTGCGTATGGACGGCTTTTGTCGTGTCGATACGTTGGAGGTATTGTTCCGTTAGGTCGAAGCGCTTTCTTCGCGGCAGGGGAGGGATGCTGTCCTTCGGAACGGCAAAAGAGTAGTCGGCGTGTCCTATGAAACTGGCGTTAAAGCTGTTGCCAAGGACGGAAGAACGTGTCGCTATGTTGAATCGCTCAGGATAGAGGCTCGCCAAGCCTTCCCGCCCGGGATAGCCGGAGATTCGGAAGCGCGTCATCTCGTAGTAGAACGAGAAACTATAGAACCTGACGGCACCCGAGAGCGTATCTACGTCCACATAGCCCGTCACGAGTTGCGTGTTGTAGAAGCGTGGCACAATCTTGATGCGCTGGCGTGCTTCTCCTGTTGAATCAACCTTTACGCCATCTTGACAATAGTAGCGATAGTAGCGGCGGTTTCGGCTGTTCAGGGGCGATAGCAGACGGTCGAAGAATAGTTTGCCCTCGTAGAGGCTTGGCGCGAAGTTCTGGGCTGTACGCAGTCGCAGTTTGTCAGCATTGGGATGTGTGCTGTATGAGCCGTATTCGTGGATGTCGCTTCCTGCATGCGGGTCTATTGACAAATTCAAATGCGTCTCGCCATAGTATTCGTTCGTGCCTTGTTCAAAGCGGAAAAACTGCGGCAGGTATCTTGCATATCGCGAGCGTCGTGTCGTGCGGAATCCAAATTGCGAATAAATCTCCGCCGATAGTCCTTCCGACTTCAACCCGAGGCGCTTGGCATACGTGAACACCTTCTTCATGGTCGTGCGTGCCACGGCCGTAGGCTCATCTTCCTGCGCCCTCGTGAGAGCTGGAATTGACAAGATGGCGAGTATGAGCAGAAGGCGTAGTTTCATAATTTGGTTCAGCTTCGCGACACGGCCTTTACCCCCCTTACGGTACGCAGCTTCTTGATGAGTTGCGCAAGGCGTGCTGTATCGTCCACGAGGACTGTCAGTATTCCGCTAAATAGTCCGTCGTTGGAGTCGATGCTGATGCTGCGGAGCATGATATTTTCTTCCTTCGTGATGATAGAAGTGATATTGTTCACGATTCCCAGGTCGTCGTTCCCGACGATGCGGAGCGTGATGGCGTACTTTCCGGTTCCTTTTCCCGCCCACTTTGCTTTCACAATGCGGTAGGGGAAGCGGGAACGTAGCGCGGCGGCGTTCGGGCAGCTTGAACGGTGAATCTTGATGCCGCCTCCAGATGTCACGAATCCGAAAACGTCGTCGCCATAGACGGGCGTGCAACAGCGTGCCATCTGGAAGTCTATTCCCTTCAGGTTGCGGTCGATGACGAGGACGTCTTCAGACGTTGGGAGCGAGCGCGCCTGTATCGATTCAAAGTTAAACTCCTCGGCCTTGCGGAATCCCGCACGCTCTGCGTCATGTGGGTCGTGCGTTAGCTCTGCGGCATACTGTTCTACCACTTCCATGACGTCAATGCGCTCCTCCACGATGTCGCGATAAAATTCGTTTGTTTCCTTGTAGCCGAGTCGCTTTATAAGGTGGTTCCAGGCGCCTTCGTTCCATGGACCGAGCTTGCGGTTCTTGAGCTTTCGTTCGAGAATTTCGCGCGCAAGATTTCCTTCGGTGGCTGCAAGGTCGTTTACGGCAGCACGAATCTTGCTCTTCGCCCTTGCCGACACGACTATTCCGAGCCAGTCGGCCTTCGGAGTCTGTTGTGCCGAGGTGAGAATCTCCACCCGTTGTCCGCTCTCCAACTTTTGTCGAATGGGCACGTTGCGTCCGTCGATACGCCCTCCGACACACTTGTTTCCCACGCCTGTGTGGATGAGGTATGCAAAGTCGAGGACGGTAGCGCCTGCCGGAAGTTTGTAGAGGTCTCCCTTGGGGCTGAACACATATACGGAATCGGAACCCTTGAGGCCTGCCGCAAGGTTTTCCGAGAGGCTTTTTTCGTCGCCAGTCTCGAGTGCCGCGCGTATGCCTGCGAGCCAGTCGTCGACACCTCCTCCGGCCGCCTTGATTCCCTTGTATCGCCAGTGTGCGGCAAGACCATGTTCGGCAACTTCGTCCATGCGCGTTGTGCGTATCTGCACTTCCACCCATTTGTCCTCAGGTCCGCGAACGGTTATGTGCAGGCTTTCGTAGCCGTTGCTCTTGGGAACTGTCAGCCAGTCGCGAAGGCGCTTCAGGTTCGACTCATATTCGTACGTTACGATAGAGAACACCTTCCAACAAGCTGCAAGTTCGTCGGCAGGAGGAGCGTCGATGATTACGCGAATGGCGAACAAGTCGTAAACGCCCTCGAAACTGCACTTCTGCTTCCGCATCTTCTGGCAGATGGAATGAATGCTCTTTGTGCGGCCTTTGATGTGATAGCTGAGTCCTTCGGCGTCGAGCTTCTTGCGTAGCGGCGAGATGAAGCGCTCAATATATGCGTCGCGGCTTTTCTTCGTCTCGTTGAGTTTCTCCTTGATGTGGTAGTATATTTCAGGGTCGAGGTATTTCAGGGAAATGTCCTCGAGCTCGCTTTTCAGGGTGTAGAGACCGAGTTTGTGGGCGAGTGGAGCATACAGCCTCGAAGCCTGCGTAGCCACACGGCGGCGCTCGGCGTCGTTGGGATTATCCTTGATTAGGCGCATGCGCACCACGCAGTCGGCAATGAGGAGCAAGATTGCGCGCATGTCTCCGCAGGACGACACAAAGAGGTTGCGGAAGTCGTCGCTCTCCTGCGCCTTGCTCTCTGTGGCAAGCAGGGCTTCTGCGCGTGTGAAGGCGCTAAGCGTAGCTGCCACGTCCTCGCCAAAGTCGCTTCGGGCTTCTTCGGGTGTGGCGTCTATGGAGCGTAGGATGAAGGCGCGAAGGACGTGGCCGCGCATACCAATCTCGCCTGCTGCAAGGCGTATCGTCTGCAAGGCCGTGGCTATTCGCGGGAGTCCAAAGGCGTCGCGCAGGGCGGCACCATCGGATATTCTTCCACTTATGTACTCGTGCATCTTGCGCACTTCCGAGGTGGTCAGTTTTGTATTTGGTTCGTGCCAAAGCGCATGCAACTCTGAAAGTATCCAGAGCCGCTCGGCGCGTGTAAGTGTTCCATTCTCCATAGTTATCTGTTCCTATATATAATAGTGTCCTATATATAAAAAGATGTGTGACGGCTTTGGGCTTTTGCGCGCCTCAGAAGTCGTCGAGTCCATTGATGACGTCCTCGCGCCCTTGCCTTGTGAGCCAATCCTCGATGAGTCGGCGCGCTATGCTCAATCTTCGCGGCACTCGCGGCATGTTGTCGGCATCATACCATCCGCCTTTCCGCAG
>ONWB01000030.1 GCA_900321445.1 uncultured Prevotellaceae bacterium
CGTGCGCCGTAAGCGGCGACGTGCTGACAGGCGAGATGTTTGAAACCGTCGATGGCGAGCAGCGCACATACAACGTTGCTGGCGCACTCATCGACGGCATGTTCGACATCAAGGTATATGCCTACGTCGACGACACCGAATTCGGCATCGAACACATCTTCTTTCTGCGTGCAAAGATTCAGGGCGGCAAGCTAAAAGGCATCGTCCAGACAAGCGGCAAGAAGTTCACCCTGAAAACATTCGCCGACCCATACGCACTTCCACTCAACCGCGAGGCGGGAGTATATAGCAGCCCCTATGTCGAGGGTAAGACCTTCGCCCTGCACGGCTGGGACGGCGGCGGCAGCTACTACTACGAAAACGCCAGGCATGTAGAGGGCGAGATGACGCTATTCTTCGACCCCGACCGCGAATCCTTCAACCTCAACATTCGCCGCGACGCTGAAGCCAGAGGCGCAGGCAGCGACGCCCTCGTAAGCGTTGGAGGCATCAAGCCGAACCAGGTAGGCGACTTCGACGCCATCATCCGCAGCTGCGGCTACAGCTTCACAGTAAGCAGCCACGACCACTTCATCGTCATTCGCACGCTCGCGGGCAAGGCTTCGCAATGCTTCGGCGGAGGATCTGGCATCGTGGGGATATACATCCAAGTGCCTGCAAAGGGCTGACGCAAGCAGAATTCGAGACCTTTATGGCACGAAAAAAGGCGAAAATGCACTTTTTTTCGTGCTTAAGGTTTCGTTTTTCTATTTTTTTCGTACTTTTGGCTCTATCAAAACCGCATGAGACATGTTTAACAACGCTCATCTTTCCGTTCTAATCGAACAACAAGCCCAAAGATACGGCGATAAAACGGCTATGACATACCGCGACTATGCGGACAACACGTGGCACGACATAAGTTGGCAGGTGTTTGCCGCAAGAGTGAGGGATGTTTCCCGCGCTCTCGTCAGTTGCGGAGTCGAAAGAGGCGAACGCATCGCCATTTTCTCCCAGAACAAGCCCGAATGTATGTTTGCCGCCTTCGGCGCATACGGCATACGCGGCGTCATAACGCCATTCTACCCCACGAGCAGCGGTGCCCAGGTATCGTACATGATGAACGATGCGGAAGTGCGCCTGCTTTTCGTTGGCGAACAGCAGCAGTACGACATCGCCATGAGTGTGGCAACGCTGCTGGGCTCGCTCGAGCGCATCGTCATTTTCGACAGGAGCGTGAAACGCCGCCCAGGCGACACCATATCCGAGTATTTCGACGACTTCATCGAGCAGGGGCGCCTGAACGCAGGCACAGCCGACCCTGAAATCAAAAAGCGCAAGGAGGAGGCGCGCTTCGAGGACATTGCCGACATACTCTACACCAGCGGCACAACGGGCAATTCGAAGGGCGTCATCATGACCTACACGATGTACCACGCCGCCTTCGAGGGCAACAACGCCACGCTGCCAATCGGCGAGGACGACGTCGTGCTGAACTTCCTGCCCTTCACCCACGTCTTTGAGCGCGGATGGGCATACCTCTGCCTGACGGAGGGTGCGCAACTCGCCGTGAACCTAAAGCCGCAGGACGTGTCGCGTTCGCTCAAGGAGGTGCGCCCAACGTGCATGGCATCAGTGCCAAGATTCTGGGAAAAGGTGTATCAGGGCGTACAGGAAAAGATTGCATCATCGTCGCTCGTACAGCGCCGCCTCATGCAGTCAGCGCTGGAGACGGGCATGAAATACTGGGAGGAATATGGTTCGAAGAACAAGCCTGCACCCCTCGGGCTCTCGATGAAGTACAAGCTCTACGACAAGACCATCTACAGCCTGCTGCGCCGCACGCTCGGCCTCGACCGCCCCAACTTCTTCCCAACGGCAGGAGCGGCAGTAAGTCCTGAGGTCGAGAAGTTTGTGCATGCTGTGGGCATCTACATGATGGTAGGCTACGGCCTGACAGAAAGTACGGCAACAGTCTCCAACGACCACATGGACGAGCCCGCCACGCTGGGCTCCATCGGCCGCCCCATACCAGGACTGGAGGTGCGCATAGGCGAAAACGACGAAATACTCCTACGCGGAAAGACCATCACGCCAGGATACTACAAGAAGGAGACGTCCACGAAGGCCGCCATCGACAGCGAGGGGTGGTTCCACACGGGCGACGCAGGATACTTCAAAGACGGAGAACTATACATGAAGGAGCGCATCAAGGACCTCTACAAGACCTCCAACGGAAAGTACATCGCGCCGCAGATGATAGAGTCGAAACTTACCATCGACCGCTACATCGAGCAATGCGTCGTGATTGCTGACAAGCGCAAGTTCGTATCGGCACTCATCGTACCTGAATACAAACTACTCGAAGCCTTCGCACAGGAGCGCGGACTCAACGTAGCAGACAGGGCTGAACTATGCCGACATCCTGAAGTGATAAGTATGGTAAAGGACCGCATCGACACCCTGCAGCAAGACCTCGCAAGCTACGAGAAGGTGAAATACTTCATACTACTGCCTGAGCCGTTCAGCATGGAGAACGGAGAACTCACCAACACGCTGAAGGTAAAGCGCAACGTCGTATGCAAACGCTACGCCGCAGAAATAGACAAACTTTACGACGAGGCAGAAAAAATGTATAAGCCATGATCACAAGCGATCAGCTGAAGAACCTGAAAGAGCGCACAGCCGCACTGAAAAAATACCTGAACATCGACGCACGGCGCATCGAGCTCGAAGAAGAACAGCTACGCACGCAGGCACCAGACTTCTGGGACGATGCAAAGCGAGCCGAGGAGCAGATGAAGAAGGTGAAGGGGATAGAAAAGTGGATAACTGGATATGAGGAAGTCCAGAACCTCTGCGAAGAGCTCGAACTCGCTATGGAATTCTACCGCGACGAGATGGTGACGGAAGCGGAGGTGGACGAAGCTTACGCAAAGGCTATCGAAGCACTTGAAGCCCTCGAACTGAAGAACATGCTGCGACAGGAGGAGGACGCAATGGACTGCGTACTGAAAATCAACTCTGGGGCAGGAGGCACAGAGAGTCAGGACTGGGCGCAGATGCTCATGCGCATGTACCTGCGCTACGCCGAAGCTCACGGCTACAAGACACGCATCTCGAACCTACAAGACGGCGACGAGGCTGGCATAAAAACATGCACGATAGAGATTGAAGGCGACTACGCATACGGATACCTGAAGAGCGAGAATGGCGTACACCGCCTTGTGCGCGTAAGCCCCTATAACGCACAGGGAAAACGCATGACAAGCTTCGCAAGCGTATTCGCAACACCCCTCGTTGACGACAACATTGAAGTATATGTGGACCCATCGAAGATAAGCTGGGACACGTTCCGCAGTAGCGGCGCAGGAGGACAGAACGTCAACAAAGTGGAGACGGGCGTACGACTGCGATATATGTACACCGACCCCGACACGGGCGAGACGGAAGAAATCCTCATCGAGAACACAGAAAGCCGCAAACAGCTCGAAAACCGCGAGAACGCTATGCGACTGCTGCGTTCGCAACTCTACGACCGCGCACTACAAAAGAAGCGCGAGGCGCAGGCGAAGATTGAAGCGGGAAAGAAGAAAATCGAATGGGGAAGCCAGATTCGCAGCTACGTATTCGACGACAGGCGCGTCAAGGACCACCGCACTGGATACCAGACGAGCGACGTGGGAGGCGTTATGGACGGCAAAATCGACGAGTTCATAAAAGCATACCTCATGGAGTTCGCAGAAACGGAAGAAGCATAATCCTCCCCCGATATAACGGCATCCCGATATAACGATATAACGAAACCACGAAATAACGTCATAACGAAACTAAAACAATATGAGTAAGAAATCCAAACTCCGCCAGCAGGCACGCGACAAACGCGACGAACAGCAGGCACGCCGCGTCATCGCAGGCATCATCATTGCACTCGTAGTACTCTGTGTACTATGCCTGGCTCTCATCACTGTAATGCAGTAATGTCGTAAGGGAATGGCATTGGAAATAGAACGAAAATTCCTCGTCGAAGGCGACTACAAAAGTATGGCATCGTCGCACAGCGTCATACGTCAAGGCTACATCTGCAGCGGACGCGGCAAGACGGTGCGCGTACGACTTCGTGACAAGGTGGGATTCCTTACCATAAAAGGCCCCTCACGCGACGGAGGACTTTCGCGCTATGAGTACGAACACGAACTATCGCTCGACGATGCCCTATCCCTGCTCATGCTCTGCGAGCCCGGAATGGTCGAAAAGGTGCGATGGCTCGTCCCCTACGGCGGCCACGTGTTCGAAGTTGACGAGTTCCTGGGCGAGAATGCAGGCTTGGTTGTCTGCGAAGTTGAACTCCGCAGTGCCGACGAAGATTTTGAGAGACCACCCTTCCTCGCGCAAGAGGTGACGGGCGACAGACGCTACTACAACGCATCGCTACGCGTAGAGCCTTACTCAACATGGGACAAAACGTCGAAATAGAGGACTTCCTCAACTACCTCGAAGCAGCAAAGAACTATTCGCAGCTGACGCTGACGACGTATCGCACAGACCTTGAAGCCTTTGCCGCGTTCTTCAGCAGTCTCGACGAGGGACTATGCTGGGAAAACCTCGATGCCGACGTGATACGCCGCTGGATAATGCAACGTATGGAAGAGGGGATTTCGCCTGTAACGGTCAAGCGTGGACTCAGCGCCCTACGCTCATTCTACAGGTACGAACTGCGCATGGAGCGCGTGAAAGTAGATCCCACGCAGCGCGTCGTAAACCCAAAGACGGGCAAGCCTCTGCCCACGTTCGTCAGAGAGTCGGAAATGGACTTCCTACTCGATACGCCAGACGCCTTTGCCGAAGGCTACGACGGCGAACAGGAACGACTCGTCATACTGCTACTCTACTCCACAGGCCTGCGACGCTCTGAGCTCACAGGGCTGAATGTTGGCGACATCGACTTTGGCAGAAGTGAACTTCGAGTGACGGGAAAGCGCAACAAACAGCGTGCCGTACCCTTCGGCGACGAGTTGCGCGACGCACTCAGGGACTTCATCACGCACTATCGCAACAGCGACCCGCCAACAGCCCCGCTATTCAGAGGGAAGCGCGGCGGACGAATGACGACAATGGCCGTCTATCAAAACGTACACAAGCACCTGAGCCTCGTAACAACGCAGAAGAAGCGAAGCCCACACGTGCTGAGGCACACCTTCGCAACAGTAATGCTGAACAACGGCGCCGACCTCGAGGCTGTGAAGGAGATACTCGGACACGAAAGCGTGGCAACAACGCAAATATACACGCACACAACCTTCGAGGAGCTAAAACAAGCATATAAGAAGGCTCACCCGAGAGCCTGATGAAATACTAATATCTAAAAGTTTTAACACTATGGATCTTAAAATTCAATCTATCCACTTCAGCGCAACAGAAAAACTTCAGGACTTCATCGAGAAGAAGCTTGCGAAACTGGAAAAGAACAACGAGAACATCACAAACGCTGAGGTTACGCTCCGCGTCGTAAAACCCGAAACTGCCAACAACAAGGAAACGTCTATCCACCTGAACCTGCCTGGCGCAGAAATGCACGCAGAGAAGACAAGCGATACATTCGAGGAGGGCGTTGACCTCTGCATCGACAGCCTCAAGCGACAGCTCGAGAAGCTCAAGGGAAAGCGCGCATGAGCGGAAGGCTCCTATGGGTGGACGACGAGATAGACCTTCTCAACGTCCACATCATCTTCCTTCAAAAGAAGGGATACGAAGTGACAACATGCTCGAACGGCACAGACGCTATTGACCTGTGCCGCTCGGGCAGTTTTGACCTCGTACTCCTGGACGAAAACATGCCAGGACTCTCTGGGCTTGAGACTCTGGCAGGTATAAAAGAAGTGCAGCCGAACGTCCCCGTCGTTATGGTGACGAAGAACGAAGCCGAGGACATCATGGACCAAGCCATAGGCTCAAAGATTTCGGACTATCTTCTCAAGCCCGTAAACCCGATGCAGATTCTCCTGACGCTGAAAAAGAACATTCATCAGCGCGAAATCGTATCGGAAGTCATGCAGACAAACTACAGGCAGGAGTTCATGCAGATTGCCGCGCAAATGGACGACTCGTCAACGCCAGAGCAATGGAAGGAACTGTACAAGCGACTCGTCTATTGGGAACTACAGCTGGCAGAGACAGACGGCGCGATGAACGAAATGCTGCAGAGCCAGAAAGAGGAGGCGAACCTGAACTTTGCAAAGTTCGTGAAGAAGAACTACGAAAAATGGCTCAACGAACGCCCCGAAGGCCTCACGCTCTCGCCAGACCTCTTCAAGAAACACGTATTCCCGCGACTGTCTGCGGGGAAGAAGGTGTTCCTACTCGTGCTCGACAATTTCCGCTTCGACCAGTGGCGCGTGCTATCCTCCGAACTCGCCGACGACTTCGACATCGAGGAGGACCTATACTATAGCATCCTGCCAACAGCGACGCAGTACGCACGCAACGCAATCTTCGCAGGACTGATGCCGCTGCAAATCAAGGAAATGTACCCCGACCTATGGGTGGATGAAGAGGAGGACGAGGGAAAGAACCTGAACGAGGAGGCGCTCATACGGCATCAGCTGGAACGCTTCCGCCGCCACGAAGCCTTCACCTACCACAAGGTGAACGACTCCGCACAGGCCGACAAGCTACTGCCGCAGATGAAGCAACTCGTGCAGACGCCGCTCAACGTCCTCGTCATCAACTTCGTGGACATACTCAGCCACGCACGCACAGAAAGCCGAATGGTGCGCGAACTTGCAAGCAACGAGGCGGCGTATCGCGCCATCACGCTATCGTGGTTCCGCCACACTGCCGTGCGCGACCTCTTCCACGCCCTTGCGCAGACGGACTACGAAATCATCATCACCACAGACCACGGCTCCATACGCTGCGACGCACCAATAAAGGTTGTGGGCGACAGGAACGTGAACACAAACCTGCGCTACAAACTCGGACGAAGCCTGAGCTACAATCCTAAGGAAGTGTTCGAAATGCGCGCGCCAAAGAACTTCGCCCTGCCTTCGCCAAACATCAGCACGACATACATCTATGCTACAGGCTCGAAGTTCTTCGCATACCCCAACAACTACAACTACTACGTTCAGTACTATCGCGACACATTCCAGCACGGAGGCATATCTATGGAGGAGATGATTGTGCCCCTCGTGACGCTAAAACCAAAGAAAAGATAGCCAAAATAGCGTTTTTTGCTATCAAAGTATTGCAAAATTGCAAAATCTTCCTTACTTTTGCTCCCGATATTCGTACGCGCACGCATAACGCACGCAAACAATACTTAAATAAATCAATGTCTAACTAACCAAATTATCCACACTCATGAGAAAGTTTTACACTCTCTTGGCTCTCATGTTCGTAGTAGCAATGGGAGCAACGGCTCAGAAGCTTTACGACGCCGTCGGATTCGGCGACGACGGACAGCTTAGCAAGATTACGCCGGGTCAGACTGTGGTTATGAAGAGTGCAGCCGAGACTGACGCTGTATTCCTCAACATCACCGACCGCGACGTTGTGAGGATTCAAGAGGCTATCAACGACTACTCACTCTTCCAGTTTGAAGTAGCCTCCGACACGACGTTCTACCTGAAGAGCGTTGCTACGGGTAAGTATCTTGAAGACCCCGTCACGGCAAACAACGTTGTACGCTTGACGGCAAACAAGGTTCGTGCAGCACAGCTTGCTGTTCGCACCCCGTACGTTTACGAAAATGCTGCAGCTGTTGATACAGCCCGCAAGTACAGCGAAGAAGAGTACAGCTACTTTACGTTTACGACAGACCAGATTGCTGGTATGGAGGACTTCGCATGGAAGCTGACGGCCGTAACAGCCGCTGGCAACCGCATGTTCTCGACGAACGCAACGTGGAACCAGTACTACAATCGTAACACGTGGGAATTCTACACAGTTCAGGAGAAGAGCAGCCTTGAGTCTCTCGTTGCTCTGATGAACGAGTACATCGGCGACGCTGGTGAAGCTGCTCTCGACATCTTCATCGCAGGTTCCGACCCCGGACAGGTGGACGAAAGCCTTGTAGAAAGGGTGCACTCCGCATATCTCACGCTTGAAGACCTCGTCAACAACGGCAGCGAGGACGACGACGCTAACTGGGCTGCCTACAACGAGTTCCTCGATGCTTACCAAGCTTGCCAGAAGGGCATCAAGCCCATGCGCGGTGGTTACTTCTACTTCACAAACTGGCGTACGGAAAGCTCTGGCGAATGGGGCGACGTGAAGGAAGACATTCCTGACAACGCAGTTTACGAAGACGAGGAGTCACACCTCACCTACTGGTCATTCAAGAGCGGCTGGGTAAAGCCCGACTCTCCACGTCCTGAAGATGCCAAGTACATCTACCTCATCAAGGACAACGGCGACGGTACCTTCTACCTCCAGAACTACAAGACAAAGCGCTACCTCGGCTACGTAAGCGGCAACAACAAGCGCATTCCTACGACAGAGAATCCTGAGGAGAAGATTCGCATCACTATCCACCCCAAACTTCCTGGATACTTCTCAGTAATCTCTACAAGCCGCGAGAATGGTACGGGTAACGACGTTACGTACCCCGCTATGCACGCTTCTGGCGACTACAACGCTATCGTGTACTGGACACCCGAAGCTAACGCATCTGGTTGGAAGTTCCGCGAGATTCCCGAGAGCGACATCATCGCACTGGAAGAGCTGATGGCTCAGTATCAGCGCAACCTCGACCTCCAGGCATTGCTCGACGAAGCTCAGGGCTCCTACAACAAGGGATTCTCCTACACGAGCGTAGCTGAACAGAACAGCAACTATGACGAGCCGGGTCTCGTAACAGAGCCTGAACAGCTCTGGACAAATGCCACAGAACCAAAAGAAGGCCCCATCGAGGATCTTCTCGACTCTAACTTCACGACTTACTTCCACTCACGTTGGAGCGACCTTGCCAACTTCACACCTACTGACGGCGGCAAGTTCCACAACCTCGTTGCCGACCTCTCTGAGGCTGTTAGCGCAGTTGACGTGAAGATCACAAAGCGCATGGGTGATGGCGCACCTTCCAACTACCTCAACAACGCTCCTTACAAGGTTCACTTCTACACAACGAACGAAATCGAGCTTTCTTATGACGACGATGGTAACGAAATCTGGACCAGCGAAGACTGGCACGACCAGGGTGTCGTAATATTCTCATATCCCTACAGCGCATATCTCGACGGCGACGAGACTGAGTACGAGAACGAGACAGGCATCAACAGCTGCGCATTCGACGGTGCTTACCGCTATGTCCGCATGGACGTTGAGTCACGTGGCAATGGTGATAATACTGGCTGGTTCAACATGAGCGAAATTCGCTTCTACGAAGCTAAGTACGATCCCACAATCTCCATCATCGAAGCCGTTCCCGCCGACAAGCGTCAGGAGCTCGTAGATGCTATGGAAGTTGCCAAGAACGAACTTCTCGACGAGGCAGCTACTCAGGCTACCATTGACCGCCTCCAGCTGGCTTACGACGCATTCGTATCCGTTTATCCCGATCCGCAGCGCGTTGTTGACCTGCTCGAAGAGCTCCGCGCACAGCGCGACGCTGCTGTAGAAGGCGCTGGCCTCGGCTACTTCGAAGAAGGTGCTAAGGACGAGCTCAACACAGCCATCACAACCGTAGAAGGCAACGTGAAGGACGTTATGAGCATCCAGGAAGTTAACGCAGCCCTCGAAACGCTGAACGCTGCATACGCAGTATTCAACAGCAAGCTCCACATGCCCGCCGACGGCTCATACCTCATGATCCGCAGCGCTACCTCTTCCGAAGCAGACGGCTCTGCTGCCAACAACTACCTCTATGCAACAGGTCACGGCGCAAGCCAGATCCACTGGGGTGGTTACAGCAAGAGCGAAGGTGTTGACGCAAACCTCAGCTCACGCCTCAACTACATCTGGAAGGCAGAGAAGAACGCAGACGGCAGCTACCGCTTCCTCAACCTCGCTACTGGCCGCTACATCGCCAACCAGCCTCTCAACAACAAGGTTATGACGATGGCTACGACAGACGAGAATGTTGACATGACGCTCCGCAGCGCAAAGACTGGCGGTCTGTTCAACATCGTTCAGGCAGACGGCGTATTTGCTAACGCACAGCCCGGCGGCAATCACGTTCTCGTAACGTGGAACTCCGCAAGCGGCACCGACAACTCTGCATTCCAGTTCGTACCCGCAGAGTGGGACGGCACCTACTACTTCGACCAGATCTCTACGACAGCTATGACTCCGCTGACCCTCCCGTTCGCAGTAAGCGCACCAATCGAGGACGAAGCAACGGCATACTCCGTAGTTGGTTACAAGGGTAACGACGAGGACGGCTACAAGCTCATCCTCAAGGCTTACGCAGCAAACACGACTATCCCCGCAGCTACTCCGTTCGTTGTGAAGATGGCTGCCGAGAACTCCGGCATACTCTTCTTCATCGATGGCGCCGACAAGCTTGAAGACGTAACATACACCTTCGAGCCCAAGTCCGAGAACGGCTTCAACGGTACAATCGACCCCGTTGAGCTCGCACCTAACTGCGGCTTCTTCAGCTACGGCATCGTTCTTCTCTCTGAGAAGGGAACGGTATGTCCTGCTAACAGCGGCTACCTGACCGACATCGTGCCCACAGAAGAAGAAGGCGACGCACAGGTTGTGCTTGAGAGCGTACCCGCAACGGGCATCCTCTTCATCGCCAACGAGCGCACGAACAACAGAGCCATCTATGACCTGCAGGGTCGCCGCGTTGTCAACGCGAAGAAGGGCCTCTACATCATCAATGGCAAGAAGGTTCTCGTGAAGTAATCCGACGGATAAACTATCCTATAACAAAAGGTCGCGCCCTCAGGGACGCGGCCTTTCTTTTTGTCCTGATTGTCCTCGAACGCGGTTCTCTCGCTTGCGCACACGCACGTACACGCAGGCGCGCGTCCACAGTTTTCAAAAAAACCGCCACAACCGCCACACTACCACGCGCCACTGTTAATCAATCGGTTACGTGTGGTAGTTCTGTGGTAGTTGTGGCGGTTTTCCGCAATTTTGGCGATTCTTGGAGGATATATTGACACGTTTTTGTGCAGAAAACGTCCCGACTTTGATGTTTCGCACGCCATCTTCCTGCGTCCTCGAGGAATCGCGGACGCAGGAAAGTGTATTTTCCACGTTGCTAAAACATTTCTCGACGCTGCAAAAAATATCCTTCTCGCATCTCGATGAAAGTTTCCCGCATCTTGATGAAAGATTCTCGCATCTTGATAAAAGATTCTCGCATCTCGATGAAAGTTTCTCGCATCTTGATGAAAGATTCTCGGACTTCGTTGGAAAATTTGGGCGTTTCACTACACAGGGCACGCTTTTCCCACAAAAAAGGCGAGAACTCCTTTTCTCGCCTTTTCATCTTCTTCGATACGAATCAGGGAACAACACGGCTGCGCCTGCTACGCTTCGTCGAAACTCAGCTCACGCGTGCCATCGGGCAGTTCGCGTAGTGTGACGCGAAGCACGTCGTCGGGCAAGAGCTCCTCGACAAGTTCGGGCCATTCCATAAGGCAAAGGCAGCCGCTGTTCAGATAATCGTCGAAGCCAAGGTCGATGACCTCCGACTGGCGTCGTATGCGGTAGAAGTCGAAGTGGAAAACGGGTTCGCCAAGACGCTGGCTGCTGTACTCGTTCACGATGGCAAAAGTTGGGGAGTTTACAACGTCGTCAACCTCCAGAAACTCGCAAAGAGCCTTGATGAACGTCGTCTTGCCAGCTCCCATTGCGCCGTAGAAAGCCACGACGCGGCGCTCGCCAAGCGCGCCGAAGAATTCCTCGGCAGCAGAAGGCAGGGCATCGAGTGTAGGTATGTGTATCTTCATAGCATTATCGTCTTCAGCGCAGGTATGCTGCCGCTAAGTTGTTCCAGGAACTCCTGGCGGTCGGCATCATCGGCACGCGCTACAAAAATGGTGTCGGCATCAGCGACGATGCCAGCCACGCAATCCAGCTTCTGCGCCTTCAGGTCGGCGGCAATGCCTGGCGCATAGCCCAAGCGAGTATGCAGCACCACGAGCGGCTCGGCAAAGTTCACGCTTTCGATGCCTGTCTGCTGCACATAGTCGGGCAGCGTCCTGGGCTGTACTACACGCTCGTAGCCCTTGTCCTCTGGCAACACATATTTATATCCCGCACGCGTGCGCACACGCGTAGCCTGCAAGCGGCGAAGGTCGCCAGAAAGCGTGGCCTGCGAACAGGCGAAACCCGCCGCGCGAAGCTCGCGGACTATGTCCGACTGCTTGGCGAAGGACGAGCGCCGCAGCATCAGGCGAAGAGTATCGAGTCTGTTGGTTTTATTCATTGGTTATCAGTATGATTCATGCGCGTGCCTGGTGGCGACATCGCGTTTTTTCTCTGCAAATTTAAGCTTTTCTGCTTTATCCTGCGTTGTTTTCAAGAATAATTCTTTATTTTTGCTTTCAACAAACATACACACACAATCCATGAAACACATTCTGACCGCTTTCCTGTGCCTTCTGACTGCACTCTCGGCAGCAGCGCAGAGCCCCCACATCAAGGACGTTCGGCAGCTGAACCCCACGACCGTCGAAGCTCTGTACGACGACGGGCGCATGCTGACCATCGACTTCTACGGCGACAACATATTCCGCCTTTTCCAGGACGACAAAGGCGGCATCCTGCGTGCGCCAAAGGCCGACCCTCCTGCGCAGATTCTCGTCAGCAATCCGCGCTCGAGCGTTGGGCGAATGACCATAAGCCGCGAAGCCCACAACTTCGTCGTTGCCACTCCCGCCCTGGAATTGCGCGTCAGCGACGAAGGCCTGCTCGACGTCCTCGACAAACGTAGCGGAGAACACGCTATGAAGACAATCGCCCCCATCAGCATAGGCGAAGCAAAGACCTCGCTGACGCTGGCAAACCATACGGGCGAGTACTTCTACGGCGGAGGTGTGCAGAACGGGCGCTTCTCGCATCGCGGACAAAGCGTTGCCATCGAGAACACGAACGTATGGGTTGACGGAGGCGTGGCCTCGCCGTGCCCATTCTACTGGTCAACAAAGGGATATGGCGTGCTTTGGCACACGTTCAAGCCTGGGCGCTACGACTTCGGCAAGGCCGACACGCAAAGCGTCCTGCTCAGCCACGACGAGGACTATCTCGACGTGTTCATCATGGTGGACGACCAGCCCGAAGACCTCCTCATGGACTTCTACCAGCTCACAGGACGCCCCGTCATGCTTCCAAAGTTCGGATTCTACGAAGGACACCTGAATGCCTACAATCGCGACTACTGGACACCCGCCGAGAATGGGTTCATGGCCTACGAGGACGGCAAGCGATACAACGAAAGCCAGACCGACAACGGAGGCAAACGCGAAAGTCTGAACGGCGAGCTCGGCGACTACCAGTTCTCCGCACGCGCCGCCATCGACAGGTACCTGAACAACGACATGCCGCTTGGATGGTTCCTCCCCAACGACGGCTATGGAGCCGGATACGGGCAGACAGGCACGCTCGAAGGCAACATACAGAATCTTAAGGCGTTCGGCGACTACGCGCGCTCGAAGGGCGTGGAGATAGGCCTATGGACGCAAAGCGACCTGCACCCAAAGAAAGGCGTCGAGGCTCTGCTACAACGCGACATCGTGCGCGAAGTCCGCGATGCAGGCGTGCGAGCCCTAAAGACCGACGTTGCGTGGGTGGGCGCAGGCTATAGCTTCGGACTGAACGGCGTCACCGACGTGGGGGAAATCATGCCTTACTACGGCGGAAACGCGCGCCCCTTCATCATCTCTGTTGACGGGTGGGCAGGCACGCAGCGCTACGCAGGCATCTGGAGCGGCGACCAGACGGGCGGCGACTGGGAGTACATACGCTACCACATCCCGACCTTCATTGGCTCTGGACTTTCAGGGCAGCCCAACATCACCAACGACCTCGACGGCATCTTCG
>ONWB01000004.1:0-16538 GCA_900321445.1 uncultured Prevotellaceae bacterium
TTTTTTTTTTTTTAAAACGAGTGAGGGGCCGTAAAAAGTTCCTCACTCCTCTTTATAAAACATACGTACGAAAGAGTAATGATTGAAAAAAGCACCATCAAGAGTCTCGTAGAAAAGTGGCTCGAAGGAAAGGACTATTTTCTAACTGACCTGAGCATTAGTGCCGACGACCGCATCGTTGTGGAAATTGACCACAAGGACGGAGTGTGGATTGAAGACTGCGTGGCTCTCAGCCGCTACATCGAAGAAGGACTTAATCGTGACGAAGAGGACTTTGAGTTGGAGGTAGGCTCTGCTGGCATTGGGCAGCCTTTCAAGGTTCGCCGCCAGTACGAAATCCACGTTGGCGACCCCGTAGAGGTCGTATGCTCCAACGGGAAGAAGCTCCGCGGAACGCTGAAGTGCCTCACAGACGAGACCTTCACCGTGACTGTACAGGAGAAGGTGAAGCCCGAAGGCGCTAAGCGTCCGCATTTAGAGGACGTTGACCACGAGCTACGCTTCGACGAAATCAAGCGTTGCCAGTACCATTTAGAATTCTAAAAACAAAAAACATACATACATGCCACGTACAAAAGCAAACAGCATCAGTCTCATCGACACTTTTGCTGAATTCAAGGAGACAAAGAACATCGACAGGACTACGCTTATCAGCGTCCTCGAGGAGAGCTTCCGCAGTGTGATAGCAAAGCACTACGGTTCCGACGAAAACTTCGACATCATTGTGAACCCCGACAAGGGCGACTGCGAAATCTATCGCAACCGCGAAGTTGTCGAGGATGGTGCCGTTGAAGACCCTAACAAGCAAATCGCACTGAGCGAGGCGCGTCAGATTGAAGAGGACTACGAAGTGGGCGAGGAAGTCAGCGAGCCCATAGAATTCATGAAGTTCGGACGCCGCGCCATTCTCACGCTTCGCCAAACCCTCGCCAGCAAGATTCTTGAGCTGGAGCACGACGCATTATATAATAAGTATAAGGATTTGGAGGGCGAAATCATCGTTGCCGATGTCTATCAGACTTGGAAAAGCGAGACACTGCTTCTCGACGACGAAGGAAATGAACTCCTCCTGCCAAAGAATCAGCAGATTCCCCGCGACTTCTTCCACAAGGGCGACTCTGTGAGGGCTATTGTTGACCGCGTTGACAACCAGAATGGTAATCCGAAGATTTTCCTCAGCCGCACGAGCCCCATGTTCTTGCAAAAGTTGCTGGAGGCAGAGATTCCTGAGATTGCAGACGGTCTTATAAGCATCCGCCGCATCGCCCGCATACCCGGTGAGCGTGCAAAGGTGGCCGTAGAGAGCTACGACGAGCGCATCGACCCGGTAGGAGCATGCGTGGGCGTTCGCGGAAGCCGCATACACGGCATCGTGCGCGAGCTTCACAACGAGAACATCGACGTCATCAACTTCACGTCGAATATATCCCTGTTCATCCAACGCGCCCTTAGTCCTGCCCACATCAACAGCATCCAGCTTAACGAGGAGGAACAGAAGGCGGAAGTTTATATGCGCCCCGAGGAGGTGAGCCTCGCTATTGGTAAGAGCGGAATGAACATCAAACTCGCCTGCCAGCTGACGGGCTACACTATCGACGTATTCCGCGAGGTGGACAACGTCGATCAGGAGGACATATACCTCGACGAGTTCACCGACGAAATAGAGCCCTGGATAATCGAGGCTATCAAGAATCTTGGGTTTGAGACAGCAAAGGATGTGCTCCGCGCACCTCGCGAGATGCTCATCGAGAAGGCCGACTTGGAAGAGGAGACCGTCGATTACGTTCTCAGCGTGCTGCGTTCAGAGTTCGAGGACGACAGCCAATGGGCAGAAGCTAAGGACACCGCAGAAGCAACCGCTAACGACGAAGATTAAAGGTGGGTTCTAACCCGCTAAAAGTAGGAAAACAAATTGTAGAACACACCTCAAGAACATGGCAGTAAGATTAAATAAAGTAATTAAGGAATTTAACGTAGGACTTCAGACGGTCGTGGACTTTTTGGCAAAGAAGGGCCACACTGTTGAGGCTGCGCCTAATTCGAAGCTCTCCGACGAGCAGTATGAGCTCGTGCAGAAGGAGTTTCGCTCTGACGAAAGCGCTCGCAACGAAGCCACGCGTTTCCTGCAGGAACGCATCCAGCAGAAGCAGGAGCAAAAGCAGGAAAAGGATAAGAAGCAGCCCCAGGAGGTCATCCGTGCTACGGTGCCTGAGGACATGAAACCTAAGCTCGAGGTAGTCGGGAAGGTTGAACTCGAGGCTCCAAAGAAGGAGGAAAAGCCCGTGGAGGCTCCTGCAGAGCAGCCTGCAAAGAAGGAGGCTAAGCCTGAGGCCGAAAAAGCTGACGAAAAACCTGAAGTAAAGACCGAGGAACCGAAGGCTGAGGCAGACGAGTCTCAGGAGGTCGTTGAGATGGTGGAAACTACCGAAAAGCCTGAGCCTCAGAAAACAGGGGAAACCACAGAAGCTCAGACGGAAGCACCTGCGGAGAAGCCCGCGAAGAAAGCGAAGTCGGCGAAGCCTACGGTGGAGGAACGTGCAAAGCAGATAGGCTCTGTCAACGAAGGCGGCGTATTCGAGCTGAAGAACAAGCCTGAAATCGAAGCTCCGAAGGTGGTGGGCAAGATAGACCTCTCCACCATCAACACCAACATGCGCCCCAAGAAAAAGACTAAGGAGGAGCGCCGCAAGGAAGCTGCAAAGCAGCAGGCTGCAGCTGGTGAAGGGAAGAAGAAAAAGCGCAATCGCATCGGCGACGGACAACGCGTGGACATCAATGATGCCGTAAGACAGCAGCAGGGCGGTCCTGCCGACGCTAACAAGAAGAAAGGTGGCAATGCGGCTGCGCAGCAACAGTCTGGTAACGGTAAGAAAAAGAATAAGAAGGCTAAGGACGTCAAGGTAGAAATCAGCGAAGAGGACGTTGCAAAGCAGGTACGTGAGACTTTGGCACGCCTCACCTCGAAGTCGAAGACGGCGAAGGGTGCCAAGTACCGTAAGGAAAAGCGCGAACAGGTTCGTGCCGCAGAAGAAGAGCAGCGCCGCGAGCAGAATGCCGAAAGCCAAGTGCTGAAACTCACGGAGTTTGTGACGGCAAACGAGCTTGCTACGATGATGGACGTTCCCGTGACGAAGGTCATTGCCACGTGCATGAGCATTGGCATCATGGTCAGCATAAACCAGCGTCTCGACGCTGAGACCATCAACATCGTGGCTGAGGAGTTCGGCTTCAAGACGGAATACGTCAGCGCAGAAGTGCAGGATGCTGTTGCCGAGACCGAAGACAAGGAGGAAGACCTCGAGCCTCGCGCTCCCATCGTTACCGTAATGGGACACGTCGATCATGGTAAGACGTCTCTTCTCGACTACATCCGCAAGTCTAACGTCATTGCAGGCGAAGCCGGTGGTATCACGCAGCACATTGGCGCCTACAATGTGACGCTGGAGAACGGACGCCACATCACCTTCCTCGACACGCCTGGCCACGAAGCCTTTACAGCCATGCGTGCACGCGGCGCACAGGTTACGGATATCGCCATCATCATCATTGCTGCCGACGACGACATCATGCCGCAGACGAAGGAGGCCATCAACCACGCACAGGCTGCTGGCGTGCCCATCGTCTTTGCAATTAACAAGATTGATAAGCCCGCAGCAAATCCCGAAAAGATTAAGGAAGCGCTTGCCAACATGAACCTCCTCGTCGAGGAGTGGGGTGGTAAGTATCAGAGCCAGGACATCTCTGCTAAGAAGGGTATGGGTGTTCCCGAACTTCTTGAGAAGGTGCTCCTTGAAGCCGACTTGATGGAACTCAAGGCCAATCCCAACCGTAAGGCTACGGGTACGGTCATTGAGTCAGCCCTCGACAAGGGGCGTGGCTATGTGGCAACAGTGCTTGTTTCCAATGGTACGCTCCATCAGGGCGACGTAATCCTGGCAGGCACGAACTTTGGCCGCGTGCGCGCACTCTTCAACGAGCGTGGACAGCGCATTCAGGAGATAGGTCCCTCGATGGCCGCTACGCTGCTGGGCTTCAATGGTGCTCCGCAGGCCGGCGACCAGTTCCACGTGATGGATTCCGAGCAGGAGGCGCGCGAGATTTGCACAAAACGCGAGCAGCTGCAGCGCGAACAGAACCTTCGCACGCAGAAGACGTTAACGCTCGACGAGATTGGCCGCCGCATCAAGCAGGGCAACTACCAGGAGATGAACATCATCGTCAAGGGCGACGTGGACGGCTCCGTAGAAGCTCTCTCTGACTCATTCATTAAGCTCTCCACGGCCGAGATTGCCGTAAATGTCATCCACAAGAGCGTGGGACAAATCAGCGAGAACGACGTTACCCTCGCCGCAGCATCGCAGGCCGTCATCGTTGGCTTCCAGGTGCGTCCAAGTCAGGCAGCACGCAAGCTCGCCGACAAGGAAGGCGTGGAGATTCGCCAGTATTCCGTCATCTACGACGCCATCGACGATGTCAAGCAGGCCATGGAGGGCATGCTCAAGCCTATCGTCAAGGAGGAGGTTACGGCAACCGTCGAGGTGCGTCAGGTTTACCACATCTCCAAGGTGGGACTCGTGGCTGGTGCCTACGTCATCGACGGAAAGGTGTCGCGCACGAACAAGGCACGCCTCATTCGCGACGGCATCGTAGTATTCACAGGCGAAATCAACGCCCTGAAGCGTTTCAAGGACGACGTGAAGGAGGTGGGTACCAACTTCGAGTGCGGTATCAGCCTTACTAACTGCAACGATATCAAGGAAGGCGACATGATAGAAACCTTCCAGGAGATAGAGATTAAGCAGAAGCTCTAAAGCATTATGTTTATAGACATTTTCCTCATAGTCCTGCTTCTCTGGTCGGTATATTCCGGTTGGAAGCAGGGCTTCTTGAAAGAAGTCGTGTCGGCGGTGGGATTCCTCGTAGGTTTGCTCATTGCCGCCACGTGCTACAGCCAGTTGGGCGACTACCTCACACAGGCGGGTTCGCAGCTGGGTGCGCTCACCAATGTCGTAGCGTTTCTGCTGCTGTGGGTCATCGTGCCCATCGTGCTGGGCTTTGCTGCCAACATTGCCACCAAGGCTCTGAAGGGACTGAAGCTCGGCCTTCCAAACAGCCTGTTGGGAGCTTTGGTGAGCGTTGTGAAGTACGTCATACTCATCAGCTGCGTGCTGAACGTCATGTCGGCGTTGCACATCCTCGACGAGGAGAAGACGCGCGACTCCCGCCTATGCGAGCCAACTAAGGGCTTGCTATCGATGATTTTCAGCCAAGGTTTCATACAGGCAGACGAACCTGCCGAGGGAGCCTCCGTGGGAGACACAATTTGGGTGGAACGTTAGATGGAAGATAAGGACCTCATCGCTTCTTTCGCGAACAAAAAGTACGAATACGGCTTCACAACCGACGTCGAGACGGAAGTTATCGGCGCCGGACTCAGTGAGGATGTCGTGCGCCTCATATCCAAAAAGAAGGGCGAGCCCGAATGGCTAATGCAGTTCCGCCTCAAGGCCTTTCGCCATTGGCAGACATTGCAGCAGCCTCGATGGGCGCATGTCAACTTGCCGCAGATAGACTATCAGGCAATATCCTACTATGCCGACCCCACGAAGAAGCAGGCCGACAAGACGGAGATAGACCCCGAGCTCGAGAAAACTTTCGACAAGCTTGGCGTCCCCATCCACGAGCGTCAGGCCTTGGCGGGCGTCGCAGTCGATGCCGTGGTGGACTCCGTGAGCGTGCGCACCACGTTCAAGGAGAAGCTCCAAGAGAAAGGCATCATCTTCTGCAGCATTAGCGAGGCTGTGCGCGAGAATCCTGAACTCGTACGCAAATACCTCGGCAGCGTAGTTCCCTATGCCGACAATTTCTATGCGGCTCTCAACAGTGCCGTCTTCTCCGATGGTTCCTTTGTATATATTCCCAAGGGAGTGCGCTGTCCTGTGGAGCTTTCAACGTATTTCCGCATCAACGCCCGCGGCACGGGGCAGTTCGAGCGCACGCTCATCGTCTGCGACGAAGGCGCCTACGTATCGTACCTCGAAGGATGCACGGCTCCCATGCGCGATGAGAACCAACTCCATGCGGCCATCGTCGAGATTATTGTCGAGCGCGATGCCGAGGTGAAGTATTCGACGGTGCAGAACTGGTATCCTGGCGACGAGAAAGGGCGTGGCGGCGTCTATAACCTCGTGACGAAGCGCGGACATTTGCGTGGTGCCAACTCGCGGCTCTCATGGACGCAGGTGGAGACGGGTTCCGCCATCACGTGGAAGTACCCCTCCTGCATACTCTCTGGCGAAAACTCGCAGGCAGAGTTCTATAGCGTCGCCGTCACCAACAACTATCAGGAGGCCGACACGGGGACGAAGATGATACACCTTGCTCCCAACACGCGCAGCACCATCATCTCGAAGGGCATCTCTGCAGGCCACAGCCAGAACTCCTATCGCGGACTTGTACGCATGGGGGCGAAGGCGGCAGGAGCACGCAACTATTCCTCCTGCGACTCCCTGCTGCTCGGCAGCAAGTGCGGCGGCCACACATTCCCCTACATCGACGTCCAGAACACCGATGCCGTCGTCGAGCACGAAGCCACCACGTCGAAGATTTCCGAAGACCAACTCCTATACTGCCAGCAGCGCGGCATCTCCGTCGAGGACGCCGTCGCCCTCATCGTCGGCGGCTATGCCCGAGACGTCCTCAACAAGCTACCCATGGAGTTCGCAGTTGAGGCTCAGAAACTCCTCAGCGTATCGCTCGAAGGCAGCATCGGATGACAAAGCGTATAGTCTGAATCCTAAACTCTAACACCTAATCACCATGAAACTGAAGAAAATCGTCATTTTACTCGTCTGTCTGTTCAGTTCTGGCATGTTGTCGGCACAGAACGGCGTAATAAGAATATACAAGGGCAACTCCACTTACTCTGGTAATACCATCTATACCTTCGACGGTCGGTATGTTTACAAGGGACGCAGCACGTATTCCGGCAATGTCCTATATACCTACGACGGCCACTACCTGTACAAAGGACGAACCACGTATTCAGGAAGCGTTCTCTACACCTACGACGGCCAGTATCTGTATAAAGGCCGCTCGAGATACTCTGGAAGTACAATCCTTACCTTTGATGGTCAGTATGTTTACAGGGGGCGCGGCACGTATTCCGGCAATGTCCTATATACCTACGACGGCAGGCACGTATTCAAAGGTCGTAGCACATATTCTGGAAGCATTATCTACACTACTGACGCTCCCGTGCCGCTTCCTGTGCTATACGCCATTTGTTTTTAATACCGATTGAAGCCAGAAGAGCCTTTAGGTCCGACGCCTTCCCTCAGATTTCAAAAATACCACCACAACCGCCACACTACCACGCGCCGCTGATATTCAACCAGTTGCGCGTGGTAGTTTTGTGGTGGTTGTGGTAGTACTTCTAAATTCCGTTTGAAATTTTAATTATGCATAAAGGCTCGTAACCTCGCCTTTTTCGTGATTCGAAAAAATATCTGTGACATCCGTGCTATCTGTGTGAAATTATTGGTCGCTTCGCTCAAAATTTCTCGAAAATCTGTTCTAAAATTTTTAATTCCGCAAAAGCGAGACTCGAGCTTTTTCATTGAGCCTTGCAGTGCACGTCCTTTACAATAAACATTAAACAATAAACAATAACCAAAGCGCGGCGGTGGATAACGGTTCTTGGATATTGGTTAACGTAATAGGTGGCTGGGGCACGATAAGCATGGCGAGATAGAATCTCTAAAAAAATCGAAAAGGACGAAAACTTTAATTTATTCGTTGAATTCGTGTGATTCGTGTTCGCAAAAAACATCTGTGACATCCGTGATATCTGTGTGAAAGCTAAATTCCGAAAATCTCTAAACAAACGAAAAAGACGAAAACTTTAAACAGATTTGTTTGATTATCTCGCCTTGCTTTTCGCCTCCCAGCCTTCGATGCACTTCGCGCATCGGGCTGACAACGGCTGCAAGACTCAATGAAAAAGGCTCGCAACCTCGCCTTTTTCGTGAGATTCGTGAGATTCGTGTTCGAAAAAATATCTGTGAAATCCGTGCTATCTGTGTGAAATAAAAACATGCCCTGTCCGTGTGACGAAGTCCGAGAATCTTCCATCGAGATGCGAGTATTTTCCATCAAGATACGAGAATCTTTCATCGAGATGCGAGAATCTTTCATCGAGATGCGAGTATTTTCCGTCGAGATGCGAGAAGGATAGTTTTGCAGCGTTTCGTCCTCTTTTTTTCATGTTTTGAGAGCAAAAACCGCACCGAAAAGAGTAAAAAAGGCGAAAAACCTACACTACCTACACTATACCTACACTTCTAACAGGTTGAAAATCAATCAGTCTTGCAGTAGTGTAGGTAGTGTAGGTATTTTTGAAAACTATAGTAGCGCGTGTTCAAGAGAGAGAAGAGAGAAAGAAATGACGAGGAGCAAACATAGACGAATCCAACAGAGGTAAAAAAAGACAGCCCCTTCCGAAGAGCGGACTGTCTAAGATGTCTAATGATATAACCCTCGATGGCTTGGGATGGGCTTTTACTTCATCACCTTCTTCCCGCCTCTCCGCCGCGACACGTTTGCCGCGGCGGAGCCTTTAATTGTTTATTCCTTAATTATTCATTATCCATTCCCAGTTTATGCTCCCTTATTTGAGATAATCAATCTGCAACTTCTGGCCGGGTATCCTGAAACGTAAATACCCCTTTCAAGTCTGATAGATATTTGTCGAAATCCGCAATGCTCTCATCCGTCATCAAGAAATGCAGTTCTAGGGGAATGTTGTTCTTGCTGAAAACGACAACACATCTGCCGCAAGTGTATTTTCCCTCATAGGTTTCGGCTTGGAAATTCTGAGGATAGACGAACATCGAAGTACCGTTGAAGATGTTTTTAGCCGTTTCGGCAGGATAGTTGGTAACGAGCATCTCGGCATCCCTTAACGCCTGTCTTGTCAGGGAATGGATAGGCTTCCCAAGCTCGAAGTGATTGGCAACACGAGTGAAGACATGTTCTTTGGCCGCTTTTTCGCTTAGGGGAAGTGTTAGCTTCTTCCCGTCGATACGCTTGGGATACGTGGTCATTGCCAAAAGGCATTTCCCGTCCTGATGCGCTAGGCGCCCCATCAGCATGCCGCCCAGTTTCCGGTTTATCGGAGCATCATGTCCTGTCAACGGTCCATACTTCGGGTCGAAAGGATATCCGTCGTTGTCAAACACATAAGACAATGTGTCTGATTCCACCACCCATTTGTCGCTGGGAGTATAGGAGATGTAATTCCTTTCCATGACTTCCCAAAATTTCTCGAACTTCATTCGCGGAATATTAAATTCCACCTCATGCTCGCGTCCTGTGGTGCCGAGGATGAGGGTGTAGGTGCCGGCGGGGAGGGCTGAGATGTCGTACTCGTTGTCATAATTATTATAGAGATGTATCTCATCTTCAAGAATGACAGTCTGGGTAGTATCCACAATATGAAGAACTACGTCAGACTCTACTTGCGGGTAGAAGTAGAGATAGCCTCCTGCTATTTCCACCTCTGGAGGAGGGATGGGCGCGCCAGGGGCAGGGTGGAAGGGATGATCTCCCATTCCAACAATTGTGTCACCAAAAATGGGAATCAAGTTAATAGGATCATCGCTTCGTGAGTCCATCGCGTTTGCGGCTAATGCGCATGAGCAGAAAAGTGCTGTCGCGAGAAAAAAATCAGTCATAGGCTTAATGTTTAGGATGTTAGATAATAATACTTATGCTGTTGTTTTGCAAGGCAAAATTCGTATTTTGTGGCGTTCCCGCCAAACTTTTTCTTTGCAAAAATTTTCATCGGACATTTTATTTTTTCAAAAAATTTCACGGATGGTGTAAAAGCTTATAAACCATGTTTTTAAGTGTTTTCGGCTTTTCGCGCGAATTTTGCTCGTTTTATATACTTTTTCTATTTTTGCGGCACAAAAGAACAAAACATGCCAAAAGTATGAAGCTTAGATTGTGTGTCGGGATTTGTGGGATATTGATTCTTTTCTCCTGCAATCGGGGTAGGGTAATGCCTGCCGAGTTGCAGCAGCTGGACTCGCTGGCGGAGGCGGAGCCGGCGCGTGCAATGTCGCTGCTGGATTCGCTGGCGGAAAAATATGATAATGCTGACGAGGCGGAGTTCTACAAATACCGGCTGCTATGCATAAAAGCCAAGGCGAAGGCATACATCCCTATTGACGGAGAAAAGCAAATCAAGGAAATCGCACGCTACTATATGGGGAAGCCCCTGTGTATGGAACAGATAGAAGCTCTATACTATCTGGGGGGATTCTATCGCGATGGCCACGACTATCCAAGAGCAATCGAAAACTACCGCGCGGCGGTAGAGCGTGCAGGCTCCGACAAAAGGTTGTCGCAATCGACCACTGTGGCATGTTGCTACGCGCAACTTGCGGGTTTGAACCTGAAACTCAGCCGGATGGACAAGGCTCTGGAGTACGCAAAGAAGGAACATGAGATTTTTCAGGCGATTTGTCCAGATGACATCGTTAAAGAACTGGACATCGCCAAGACATACAGATATTGCGGAAAGAAGGACTCCGCGAGCATATACTATACTCGTGCACTCAATCTCATAGCGAAGGACTCCGCAAGGCAACACTTCTCAGAAACGGCAGAGATACTATACTTCTATTCAACATACAGCAGAAAGAGTGCTGCCGACTCGTGTGCTGCAATACTTCGCACAGCTAGAACGACGGATTTGCCTGCAAATGCGTGGGGCGCAATGGGTGTGTACCACAACGCTTTCGGGGATAGGGACTCTGCCGTATATTACCTGAAACTGCAATACGAACATCCGCGCAACTGGCTGGACAGGAAGAACTGCGCGAGCGCCCTGTTTCGTCACTACAAGCAAGCAGGGCAATGGGAACTCGCTACGCAATATGCGGAGGCATACGATGCTGCATGTGACTCGATGGAAATTGAAAATCGGCGGGAGGCTACATTGAATGCTGATAATTTCTTTCAATATACGGTAGCCGCAAAGGCTGAAGCCGAAAAAGAAAAGGCGGACTTCCTACAAAACCTCCTACTTTGGTTTACCATTATCATTTGTTCTACAGCGTGCACTATGCTAATAGTGGGGTATCATCTGTTCAAAAAGAGGATGAAGAAGATGGAGATGGATATGCTGCAACAACGCCACGTATTAGGAAAGGACACGGGCACGATGGTTTCCGTGTTTAAAAAGCTACAGGAAACAATCCAGAATGGGCGCGGCATCAACGATGTTGTCAGTTGGTCGGAGATAGAACAATGTGTGGAAATAGAATGTCCCGACTTCTCCGAACGTGTAAGAAGCAGCAACCTTACTGCCGAAGAGACGCAGATATGCTACTTGGCAAGAATCGGGATGAGAAAGACGGAAATAGGCACACTGCTTAAACTGTCGCCATCTACCGTAACCCGTAGGGTTCAGTCGCTGACAGAAAAGGGCGTGTTGTAGGTTTCTTGAGCAATTCTACTCTATCCTGAAATCGCCGAGGCGTTGGAGGGGAGTCTTTGGGAGTTTTGTCCAGACTTCCTTGGGGCGGACATTTTTGTCGAAGGCGTTGGAGGTTGTGGTCTTCTGTTTGCGTGTGAGATAGTTGTAGCTCTCGTTGGTGTCGCCATCCTGAAAGCGGAAGGTATAGGTGTTTTGCGACGTGTCGGCGCTGCCCGCAGAGGCAAAGTATTCAAGGCTTATCTTCAGCGTGCCGCGAGGCGAGATGTCGAGACTGCTGTTGACGAACAAGTATTCGTCCACTTGATGGGCGAGGACGTCGGAGTACTGTTTCCACAGCTTGAAACTGCCGTCGCCAGTGCCGAAGTACACGGCGAGCAGGGGCTGGTTGAAGTTATAGACGTAGCCGTCGTCGCGCGTCAGCATATTCTCCGCATTGTCTGGCGTGGCGATGATGACGAGGTCCTCAAAGCCGTCCTTGTTGAGGTCGCCGCGCACTTTCTGCTTTTGCCATCCTTCTGGAACGATGTCGTCAGCAGAGGTGCCTGCGGGCTTCATCCCCTGTGCCCAGGTGAGCACGGGGAGAAGCGCAAGTGTGAATGATAAAATGGTTTTCATGATTTTTTCAAAGGCCAAGGGGTAATCGTTACTCGCCTCGCCATTCGCGCCCCAGCCAACGAGAGAACTGTGTCCTCTCGGGCTGACGTGCGCTGCTCGGCTCGTGAGATTTCTTCAAAGTCCAAGGCCTTTGAAGAAATCGTTGCCCTTGTCATCGACGAGGATGAAGGCGGGGAAGTCCTCGACGTCTATCTTCCAAACGGCTTCCATGCCGAGTTCGGGATATTCCACGCACTCGATGCTCTTGATGCTTTGGAAGGAGAGGACTGCTGCAGGGCCGCCGATGCTGCCGAGGTAGAAACCGCCGTACTTCTTGCAAGCGTCTGTAACCTGTTGCGTGCGGTTGCCCTTGGCAATCATCAGCAGCGAGCCGCCCTTCGACTGGAAGAGGTCAACGTAGGGGTCCATGCGGTTTGCCGTCGTCGGGCCCATGGAGCCGCAGGGCATGCCTGCTGGCGTCTTTGCGGGACCAGCATAGAGCACGGGGTGGTCCTTGAGGTATTGTGGGATGTCCTCGCCGCGGTCGAGGCGTTCCTTTATCTTTGCGTGTGCGATGTCGCGTGCTACGATGATAGTGCCGTTCAGCGATAGGCGTGTGCTGACGGGATACTGCGTGAGCTGTGCGAGCACTTCCTTCATGGGGCGGTTGAGGTCAACGCGTACGCCGCCGCCTTCGCCTGCCTCGCGCATGCTCTCGGGGATTAGTTGCGTGGGCTGGTCGTCGAGTTTTTCAATCCAGATGCCGTCCTTGTTAATCTTGCACTTGATGTTGCGGTCGGCGGAGCAGCTGACGCCGAGTCCTACGGGGCAGCTGGCGCCGTGGCGCGGCAGGCGTACGACGCGGATGTCGTGGGCGAAATACTTGCCGCCGAACTGTGCGCCGAGACCAATCTTGCAAGCCTCTTCGTAGAGGCGCTCTTCGAGTTCCACGTCGCGGAAGGCGCGTCCCGTCTCGTCGCCCGTCGTGGGCAGGGCGTCGTAGTATTTCGTCGAGGCGAGCTTCACCGTGAGCAGGTTCTTCTCGGCACTCGTGCCGCCGATGACGAATGCGATGTGGTAGGGTGGGCATGCTGCCGTGCCGAGGCTCTTCATCTTTCCTACGAGGAAGGGCACGAGCGTCTGGGGGTTGAGGATGGCCTTCGTCTCCTGGTAGAGGTATGTCTTGTTTGCAGAGCCACCACCTTTGATGACGCAGAGGAACTTGTACTCCATGCCTTCTGTGGCTTCGATGTCGATTTGTGCGGGCAGGTTGCAGCGCGTGTTCACCTCGTTATACATGTCGAGGGGTGCGTTCTGCGAGTAGCGCAGGTTCTCCTGCGTGTATGTTTCATATACTCCGCGCGATATGGCTTCCTCATCGCAGTGGTATGCCTTGTCGTCTGGCGACGTCCATACCTGCTGACCTTTTTCTGCGTGGATGATGGCCGTTCCCGTGTCCTGGCAGAAGGGGAGTTGCCCTTTTGCCGCAACCTCGGCATTGCGCAGGAAGGTAAGTGCTACATACTTGTCGTTCTCCGAGGCTTCGGGGTCGGAGAGTATCTTTGCCACCTGCTCGTTGTGGGCGCGGCGCAGTAGGAAGGCGACGTCGCGGAAAGCCTGACGCGTCATCTTCTTCAGACCCTCGCGCTCAACCTTCAGGATTGGATGCCCTTCAAATTCCGCTGTGCTCACGTGGTCTTTCGTAAGCAGGTAATACTCCGTTGTGTCGGGGCCGAGCTGGAACATCGGCGCATACTTGAAATCTGGATTTTGTGCCATGATGAAAAAGTGTTTTTATATGATTTTTCCTATTTTTCAGCCGTAAAAATAGGACTTTTCCTGAAAACGACAATCATTTTTTGCATCTTCCGCCAAAGAAAAACGAAATTCTTTCTCCCAAGAGGCTTCTAAGTCGCAATTCTTGCATATATTTGCAGGGAAAAATTGAAGACATGGAGAATAAGGACATGAGCAAGACGCGGAAGTGGGTGCTCGCATGCAGGCCAAAAACGCTGAGTGCGGCTGTCGCTCCCGTTGTCGTTGCAACATCGATGGCGTGGGCAGACGGCCGCATGCGTTGGGGCGTGGCGGTGCTGTGCGCATTCTTTGCCGTTGCCATGCAGATTGCAGCAAATCTCATCAACGACGTGATGGACTTCAGCCGCGGTACAGATGGCGACGATCGCTTAGGACCTCCTCGCGCCTGTGCACAAGGGTGGCTGACGAAGCGCGAGTGCTGGTCGGGCGTGGCTGTAGCCTTGTCCGTTGCCGCCGTGCTTGGAATTGTCGTGCTCATATCGAGTGGCGCCTGGATCGACTGGTCTGACGATGCGCTTGGCATCGACTGGACGGCCGTAGGCTGGCTGGTGGGGCTTGGGCTTGCCTGCGGCGTGTTTGCCTTTCTCTACACTTCGCTCCTCAGCTATCTTGGCGGCGGCGACTTGCTGGTGTATATATTCTTTGGCTTTGTACCCGTTTTGGGAACATACTACGTGCAGGCTCTGCAGCTTACGGCCAGCGTGTGGTGGATGGGGGCTGCGATGGGCTTGGTTGTTGACACCCTTTTGCTCCTCAACAACTACCGCGACCGCGATACAGACCGCCGTACGGGCAAGCACACCCTTGTTGCTGTCTTCGGCGAGCATTTCGGAAGTGTGTCATACCTGCTACACGGCATCCTCGGTGCCGCTTGCGCGCTTGTCGCCATAGGGTCTGAAAAGAACATGCTGTCGGGCTGCGTCCTAATGCTATGCTATGTGATGCTCCACCTTCCCACTTGGCGCGCAATGACGAAGATACACAGTGGGCGCAAGCTGAACCGCGTACTTGGCATCACGTCGCGCAACATCCTGCTCTTCGCCCTCTTCGCAACCCTCGCCGTCGTCAGTACGCGCGTCATTTGAGCGACGGCAAGCAGATAAAAAGATGTGTAAACTATTGCTATAATGATAAATCTCAAGACCATGAGCAAAATTAAGACTATCGGAATACTAACATCTGGCGGCGATGCCCCTGGCATGAATGCCGCTATTCGTGCCGTGACACGTGCCGGCATCTGCAACGGCTTCAACATAAAAGGAATATATCGTGGTTACGATGGGCTCATCAAGGGCGAAGTAAAGTCGTTCACCACTGAGGACGTAAGTGGCATCATCATGCGAGGAGGCACCATCCTTAAGACCGCACGCAGCAAGGAGTTTATGACTCCAGAGGGCAGGCAGAAAGCCTACGAGACATGTCAGAAGGAGGGCATCGACGCACTCGTGGTTATAGGCGGCAATGGTTCGCTGACGGGCGCATGGAACTTTGGCGTTGAGTTCGACTTTCCCGTCATAGGGCTTCCAGGCACCATCGACAACGACCTCTATGGCACAGATGCCACCATTGGCTACGACACGACGATGAACACCATAGTGGAGTGCGTCGATCGTATTCGCGACACTGCAAACTCTCACGAGCGTATCTTCTTCGTCGAGGTGATGGGGCGCGATGCTGGTTTCCTGGCGCAGAACAGCGCTATTGCTTGTGGTGCTGAGGCTGCAATAGTGCCTGAGGAGGTTACCAACGAGGACCAGTTGGCGGAGTTCATGAATCGTGGCATCCGCAAGTCGAAGAAGTCGTGCATCGTCATAGTTTCTGAGAGTCCCAAGTGCGGAGCACTATACTACGCTGACCGCGTGAAGAACGAATTCCCAGAATTCGACGTGCGCGTATCCATACTTGGACACCTGCAGCGTGGCGGCAGCCCTTCTGCACGCGACCGCATCCTGGCCAGCTGCACGGGTGCTGGTGCCATTCAGGCTATCATGCAGGGGCAGCGCAATGTCATGGTAGGCTATCGCAACAACGACATCGTCTATGTGCCTTTCTCTGAATGTATCCGCACAGACAAGCGTTTCGACAAGCGGCTCATCACCGTGCTCGACGAACTGAGCATATAACTTAACTGTAAGTCTTTTCGCGAAAAAGGCTCGTTTTTGGCGAGAAAGCAGCAAGGCCGAAGGCCTGATAGGTTACAGCCGGGGGTATTAGCCTCCGGCAACTTTTTTGGCTATTCTCCAAACATCATTCTGCACCTAGAAAGAATCGCGGACGCTCGAACGTAATATCACGAGTGCTCAAAAAACATTTTTTCTCGGACTTCGATGAAAAATACTCGCATCTTTTTGGAAAATTCTCGGACTCCGTCACACGGATAGGGCATATTTTTATGTCACACAGATATCACGGATTTCACAGATATTTTTTCGAACACGAATCGCACGAATGACACGAATAAGGCGAGTTTGCGAGTCTTTCGATTTTTCTGAAATTTTATCTCGCCTTGCCAATCGTGCCCCAGCCACTTCGGAACTTCGTCCCTCAGGGCTGACGCGCACTGCATGGCTCAATGAAAAAGCTTGAAATCTCGCTTTTTCGTCCTTTTCGATTTTTAGAG
>ONWB01000004.1:16615-48676 GCA_900321445.1 uncultured Prevotellaceae bacterium
ACAGATATTTTTTTGAGATTTTATCTCGCCATGCTAATCGTGCCCCAGCCACCACCGACCTTCGCCCAGCGGACCTGGCGTGCACTGCATGGCTCAATGAAAAAAATTGAAATGTATTTCGATGTTTTTAAGCGTAGTGACCTAAAAGCCAGAGTCTTACGCCTAAGCCCGACACGCGACTGGGTGCAAGATGGGTGCAAGATAGGGTGCAAGATTATGAGGGCTAACTCCCTGATAATGAGTATTGGGTGCAAGAAGTGCAAGATTTTTTGTTTATATATAGTAAATGTGTGCATCTGGAAATAATTTTCAATTTGCAAAAAGTTCTTTGAAATGTTGGTTTATTTTAGAGATAATACTATTTTTGCCATGCATAGTGCCCTTAGTGTGGCACATGCAGACATATTAGATAGCGCATTTCGCTTTTCTGAACGTGTGAACTTGGACACTTCACTTTGTTGGCACTGCCAATGATATTTTCGGAAAGTGGGAAAACGCTCTCTTGGTGTGTATTTGTACAGTTTACGAAATACAGCCAAGCGGAGATACATTCCTATTCTGTAATATCAGGGAGTCCAAGCCCCACACGGCAGTTTAGGCAAATGGTGGCTCCGCTTTTCTTTTATGCCAGCCTCAAACCTTTACTAACCAGCATCGCAGGGTCACAGATGCCAAAATAATTAATCAATATTATGTTAAACGTAGAAAATTTGGTAAAGAAAGTGACGATTCTCTTTGTGGGATTATTTTCACTTGCATTTGTCTTGAGCTGTGACAATCAAGCGAAACAAAAAGAATTAGAAAAACAAAGGCAAGAGGATAGTATTCGTGTTGCCGAAAATGTTAAGAAAGAACTTGCTGAGAAAGAGGCTAAGGAGCGTGCAGAGCGTGAAAAACAAGAAGCAGCCGAACGTGCAGAGCGTGAGAAACAGGAAGCAGAAGAAAAAGAACGGATTGAGCAAGATGGGTTTACTACATCAAAGAGTGGGTATGTATTTTCAGTTAAAAAAGTAATTAATAGGGCATATGACCAAGGTGTACGTGGTGGAGGAATGTGTAAGAGACGGAATGATCCTCACTTTGCAGGTCATGGAACAGAGGAATATTTTAAAGAAGATTGGACTAATGCTTTTGGAATACCAAATAATGAAAAAGCAAAAGAAGTATACAATCGTGCTCTACAAGAATATCTACGAGGCTATAAAGAAGGATTAGAATTTTAATATATTGTTATTATGATGAAAAAAGGCCGATTAGCAATAGTCGGTCTTTTTGTTTTGTGTGAAATTGAAAAAACATAGGGGAGCGACAAACGCCGCTCCCCTATGATTGTATTTGGGTAATGCACGAACTTAGTTGTTCAGAATCTTCTGCTTGATGGCTTCTGCCTTTTCTTCGACAGCCTTTACGCGTGCCTGCTGGTCGGCGTTGCGCTTGCTTTCCGTCTTCATAAGCTTTTCGGAAACTTCGAACACAGTGTTTGTTTGGAGGTCGAGAATCTGGTCTGAAACGTCTTCGCCCTTCTCACTCAGCGTGTAGAGGGAGTCGTACTTCACGAGCCATGCTTCGTAAGCCTGTACGGCTTCTTCGGCTTCGGCATCTACTTCTTCTGTTTGGGCTGCTTCGGGTGCGTCTTTCACGTCGCCGCCTTTCTTAGTGTCGCCGCCACAGGCAACGACGAACATTCCCAGGCTCAGAGCCATAATGAGGAATAGTGATTTTTTCATGCGATTTTTTGATTGGTTAGTAATACTTGTTGTTTAATTAAAGAAATTTGGAGGCCGAAGCCTCCACTGTGCGCCTGATAGGACTCGAACCTACACGACCGAAATCACCAGATCCTAAGTCTGGCGCGTCTACCAATTTCGCCACAAGCGCGAGAGAAATGGGCGTGAAAGCCCAAATGGATTTCAAAGAACATTTCCGAGCCGAGGCGAAAACGCGCAGCAATTTCGCCACAAGCGCGAGAGAAATGGGCGTGAAAGCCTCGTTTCGGCTGCGAAGGTATGGATTTTTTACTGATAAGTGCGAAAAAAAAGTAACTTTTTTGTAATTTCGCTGCGCAAAATGCGCAATTCGCGAAAATGGAAGAAGACGAAAAGAACGAAATGAGGCCTGATGAGGCGCAGCGCCCGCAGCTGACGGGAATGTTCCAAAACTGGTTCCTCGACTATGCAAGCTACGTGATACTCGAGCGTGCTGTGCCGCACATGGGCGACGGACTGAAGCCCGTGCAGCGCCGCATACTGCACGCCATGAACCGCCTCAACGACGGACGCTACAACAAGGTGGCGAACATCGTGGGACATACCATGCAGTTCCACCCCCACGGCGACGCCAGCATCGGCGATGCCCTTGTGCAGATGGGGCAGAAGGAATTGCTCATCGACACGCAGGGAAACTGGGGCAACATTCTCACTGGCGACAGCGCAGCGGCGCCGCGATATATCGAGGCAAGGCTCTCGAAGCTTGCCCTCGACATACTCTTTAACCCCAAGACGACGGAGTGGAAACTCTCCTACGACGGCCGCAACAAGGAGCCCGTGTCGTTGCCTGTGAAGTTCCCGCTGCTGTTGGCGCAGGGTGCTGAGGGCATCGCTGTGGGCATGAGTGCGAAGATACTTCCCCACAACTTCGGCGAGCTCTGCCAAGCCGCCATCAGCTACTTGCGCGGTGAACCCTTCCAACTATACCCCGACTTCATGACGGGAGGAAGCATCGACGTCTCCAACTACAAGGACGGCGGGCGAGGCGGCAGCGTGAAGGTAAGGGCGAAGATTGCGAAGCTCGACCCCAAGACGCTCGTCATCACAGAGATTCCATACGGCAAGACAACGAGCACCGTCATCGACAGCATCCTGAAGGCTAACGAGAAGGGAAAGATAAAGATTCGCAAGGTGGACGACAACACGGCGGCGAATGTGGAGATACAGATACAGCTGGCTCCTGGTACGAGTTCCGACAAGACCATCGACGCCCTCTACGCCTTTACCGACTGCGAGGTGAGCATTTCGCCCAACTGCGTCGTCATCGACGACAAGAAGCCTGTATTCATGACCGTCAGCGACGTGCTGCGCGGAAGTGTGGAGAACACGAAGCGCCTCCTTCAACGCGAGTTGGAGATTCGTCGCGCCGAGTTGCTGGAGTCGCTGCACTTCGCATCGCTTGAGAAGATTTTCATTGAGGAGCGCATATATAAGGACAAGGGCTTCGAGAACGCTCCGAACA
This sequence comes from uncultured Prevotellaceae bacterium, assembly GCA_900321445.1. Lineage (GTDB taxonomy): Bacteria > Bacteroidota > Bacteroidia > Bacteroidales > Bacteroidaceae > Alloprevotella. The sequence continues at coordinate 19,844 of ONWB01000004.1, forward strand.
TGGACGCTGCCGTTGCCCACGTCGATGGGCGTCTGAAACCTTTCTGCGAAAACTTCGTTCGCGAGGTGACGCGCGAAGACATCTTGCGACTTATGGAGATAAAGATGGCGCGCATCCTGAAGTTCAACAAGGACAAAGCCGACGAGCAGATTGCACGCATGAAGGGCGACATCGAGCAGATAGACCGCGACCTCGCCCACATGACGGACGTGACAATACGATGGTTCCAGCAGATTTACGACAAGTATGCTGCGCAGCACCCACGCATGACGGAGATTCGCGCCTTCGACACCATCGTAGCCACGAAGGTTGTGGAGGCGAACCAGAAACTCTACATCAACCGTGCTGAGGGATTCATGGGGACTGGCCTCAAGAAGGACGAGTTCGTAGAGAACTGTTCCGACATCGACGATGTCATCATCTTCTACCGCGACGGCACGTACAAGGTGACGCGCGTGGCAGAGAAGGTGTTCATCGGCGAGACTGAGAAGTCGAAGGCCGAGAAGAAGAAGGCGGAGATAATCCACCTCGCCGTGTTCAAGAAGAACGACACGCGTACTATATATAATGTGTGCTACCGCGACGGACGTGCAGGCACCACCTTCATCAAGCGCTTCAACGTGACGAGCATCACCCACGACCGCGAGTACGACCTCACGCAGGGCACGCCAGGCAGTCGCATATCCTACTTCACGGCGAACCCCAACGGCGAGGCCGAGACCATCAAGGTTATGCTCAAGCCGAACCCGAAGATAAAGCGTGCATTCGTGGAGGGTGACTTCAGCAAGATTCTCGTGAAGGGACGCGGCAGCATGGGTAACATACTGACGAAGTACGACGTCCACCGCATACTGCTCAAGGCGCATGGCCGCAGCACTCTCGGCGGGCGCAAGGTGTGGTACGACCACGACATCAGCCGCCTGAACTTCGACGAACACGGCGAATACCTCGGCGAATTTCACAGCGACGACAGCGTGCTCGTCGTCCTTGACAACGGCGAGTACTACACGACGAGCTTCGACCCCAACAACCACTACGAGTCGAACATCCTGCGCATTGAGAAGTTCAATCCCCAGAAGGTGTGGACGCTCGCACTCTTTGACGCTGCGCAGCAGAATTTCCTCTATCTGAAGCGCTTCATGATGGAGCCTGCGGCGTCTTCGCGCCACCAGAGCTTCATGGGCGAGTCGCAGGATTCGCAGCTTCTGCTCCTTACCGATGCCGCGCATCCGCTACTGACGGTAACGTTCGGTGGCGCAGACGCCTTCCGCGACCCTCTGGAGATAGATGCTACGGAGTTTGTGGCCGTGAAGGGCTTCAAGGCGAAGGGCAAGCGCGTGACAACATGCCAGGTGCAGGAAGTAACGTCACAAGCCCTGTCCGACCTTGCGGCACCTGAGGAGGAAGAGTTGCCAGTAGCCGCAGAGCCTTCGGCGCCTGAGCAGCCAAGTGACGAAGGGCAAGGAGGTGCGTCTGGCGACGACAAGCCCGCATCTGATGGCGGTGGCACTACGATAGAGGGCAACGTCATACAGTTCGACCTTTTTGGAGAGTGATTCATTGACCATTGACCATTGACCATTGAACCAGCGGTCATTGAGCCTTGCAGCCGTTGTCAGCCCGTGCAGACGAAGTTTGCACGTAGGCTGGGAGGCTAAAAGGCAAGGCGAGATAACATTGACTCTAAAACTTTATCTAAAATACGAACTTTTTCTTATGAAATCGACTAAGACATTTCTTATCCTTGCGATTTTCGCACTTGCAATGCCGATTGCCGCGCAGGTCGAAATCGACCAGAAAACGCTGCTCGGCGCATGGACTCTGAAGAAAGAGTCTGTGGAACTCACCCTAAACTTAAAGAAGGATGGCAAACTAGAGCAGACGATGCTCATTTCCTCGCCAGAAATGGGGGGCAGCGTGCGCTCAAACATCGCGGGTACATGGATTGCGGCTGGCGACAGCATAACCATAAGGGTTAAGCCCGAGGACGTCGGCGTGAAGTACATTGGTTCAAATCGCCAACTCGGCGACATGATTGAACAAAGTTTCCTCGCACAACGTCATCGTAGCCGACGACCTGCTCATCTTCTCGCAAAGGATGCCGCAGATGCCTGGCGTCACGGCAGAACCTAAGGAGGAAAAAGTTGTCATGACACGCAAAAAGTAATAATAAAACCACATAGCCATGAAACTCAACGGACGACGCGAAAGTAGCAACGTAGAAGACCGCCGTGGAAAGGGCGGCGCAGTAGCAGGAATGGGCATTGGCGGAATCATCATCGCTGCCATCATTGCCTTCATTTCCTCTGGCGGCGACATGGGGCAGGTGCTCTCATCCGTTTCGGAGCAGGTCGCACAGGGCGGCGTGCAGACGGAACAGGTTGACTATCAGCCTACGCCCGAAGAACAGAAACTCGAAAAATTCTCGCGGCAGATACTTGCAGGCACAGAGGATGTCTGGGCGCAACTCTTCAAGGAGAAAGGATGGCAGTATGCGCCGCCCACGCTCGTGTTCTTCACGGGTGCCGTGCAGTCGGCGTGCGGAAACGCCACGTCGCAGGTTGGACCCTTCTACTGCTCTGGCGACCAGAAACTCTACATCGATCTCTCCTTCTTTGAGCAGATGGACAAGCAGATGAAGGCTGGCGGCGACCTCGCCCACGCCTACGTCATAGCCCACGAGGTAGGCCACCACATCGAGTACTCCACAGGATTGCTCAACAAGGCGCACCAGCAGATGCGCAAGGTGTCGGAGAAGGAGTCAAACCAGATTAGCGTGCGCATCGAGCTCCTCGCCGACTACTACGCAGGAGTCTGGGCGCACCACGACCAGAAAAACTACGGATCCATCGACAATCAGGACATCCTTGAGGCCATCAACTGCGCGCAGAAGATTGGCGACGACTACCTTCAGAAGCAAGCACGCGGCTACGCCGTTCCCGAGTCCTTCAACCACGGCACGTCAGAACAGCGCGCCAGATGGTTCAAGCGAGGCCTCGAACGCGGAACCTTCGACGAGGCTCCAACCTTCGACATACCTTACGAAAAGCTCTAAAAGGCTTCTCGTTCATAAACCACAAGCGTGAGATGAATAAACCACGCCTGTGGGATGAATAAACCACAGACGTGAGATGATTATCCCACGCCTGTGGTTTATGATTTTCGTCGCATTCCGAAGGATATGGAGTGCGACTTTGTTTCCGACTTTCACGCGCAAGAGTGCGTTTTTCTCTGATTTATAGGGGAAAAACTTGCAAATCAGAAAATTATTGTGTACGTTTGCTGACGAAATACGTGCATTTACCTTAATACACACCCGTAGAAGACCATGATGACAACGCATAACCTGAGATTTTTCCTCGTTGCGTGTGCTATTATTGTGGCACTTTCCGCACGTGCCGATGGCGAAGAACGCAACGAGAAAGGTACCACATGGGTTGACCCCGTAGAGTTCTATCATTTGCAGGACATTAGCCGCACCGACTTCCAACGCGACTACGATCAGGGCGACATCGACTTTAACCGCGTGTTGAAGGAGAAGGGCGTGAAGGTGTTTGGTCTCAGGCTAAAGCCTTTCTGTGCGGCAGGACTTGTGGAAAAATATATGCGCGAGGTGCTTTCTAAACAATATAATCTTGAGACCTCATATCAGGACCTCTATGGTGTGTGCGGCGTTCCCATCAACGAGGCTAGTTTTTGTGTGTATTTTGGTGAGGGCGTTCGGCGAACCTATACAATTGACTATACTGTATTGTATCATAAAACCAATTTTTCTTGGAATCTTACATGCAAGGATGTTATAAACATAGATGCCCTGCAACTCGTAAATAATGACGGAGGCGTAGGTTTTTCGTATGCTATTACGGAACGTGGAACACATAACACTTACGTTGTAAGGGCTGGGGCAAAAGACCATGCTGATACTCATCATTTCGATTGCGATAAATCTGCTGGTACTGATAGTAGGTTCGGACGTTTTATATATTTCCAAGGGGCTCGCGACCTCATCGTAATGCTCTCAGCACCAGCCAGACAAATAGATGTGATAAATACTGATGATTCCGACCGTAAAGCAATGATGAATAATCATCCTTGGGCGCGCGTATTTTTCATTGTTGAAGAGATTCTCATTGCTGACGAAGGAGGAGGCCCCGTGCTCAGTGAGGAGACGCGCCAGGAGCTTCGGGAGACCATGGATGGCATGATTGCCTGGCTCAGTGGCGAGGGCGACCCCTTGGGGCTTGGAGAGCACACGGATGCAAAGACATCTGCTGTCATCAACACGCTTTCTACCATAGCATCTATTCTTTTAGCCAACGGAATTGTCAGCATAGCAGGAGGTTCCAGCTCGAGTATAGTAGGGAGTCTGATGGGTAGTGCAGGTGCAGGTGGAACGCCTCCACCAGTTCCAGATGCAAACCTCGATGCCCTGAATGTGAGGCGCAGGGATGAGGACGAGGATGACAAGACGCCGCCACCCACCCCCGACCCCAACGAGAAGCTGTTCAAGCAATACGTGAAGACTGATGCCGACGGCGACCTCACCATGAAAGACCCCATCACTGGCAAGGAAACCATCTATGTCCGCAATGGTGACGGCACATATACAAACCTCACGACCGGCCAGAGTTGGACTACTCAGGAGATAGGCGAACGCCTGCGCTATGAGACGGAAAACCGCGACCTCTTGAAGGCGGACGCTGACCAAGCCGCCAAGAACGTGGCAGAGCAGCAAGCACAGTGGGACGCACAGAATAAACACGACCAGGAACGCGGATATTCTGATGAAATGGAGAAATATCAGGAATGGAAAGAGGCAGAGGAAGCAAAGCTTGAAAAGCAGCTTGAGTTGGAACGCCTCGCCAGGAAATACGGCGTTGCTCCTACAGAGAAAGCCGTGAAGGACGCCATCCAGTTCGAGCAGGTAATGAACCAGATAGACAGCCAGACCCACCTCGCTGAGGCCGAAGCCTACGGGAATAGCATCGAGTATCTGACGAAGGTCGACAAATACAGCGAGGTAGCGGTGAACGTAATGGCCGGTGCTGTGCCTGGCGGCAATACCGTTAAGAATGCATACACCTTTGCCAAGTCCACGCTTGTTGCCACGAGCGAGGCCATTGCAGAAGGCAAGGATATAGGCGAGGGTACGGCCCACATACTTGTCGGCATGGGTAGTGGTGCGCTTGGCGTCATCCAGAACGAGGCCGGCAACCTGACAGAAGGCAAGAGCTACGCCATGCTGAAGGAGTGGGGCGTCAACGTGGCAACTGAAGACCTGAAGGAAGGCATGAAGGCCATAGCCGAGGGCAAGAGCATCGACGAGATAGGAAAGACACTGATAAGCACAACGGGCAAAAAGTCAGCGGAGTTCGGTCTTGGCAAGCTCGTCAGCGGAGGTATGGATAAGCTGAAAGATAAAGCAGCTGCATCCCTCAACCCCGCTGACACCAGCAGATTCAAATTCGGCGAGGGTACGGCCAAGAATATTAACAAATGGCTAAATAAGGAAAACACCGCCAGCTTCGGCATCGGCAAGAGGGCAGACGTGTTCAAGGTAAAGGTGAACGATGTAGGCCTGAAAGGTAACGTAGGTGAGACGTTCCGCGGCGTGGGTTCTGTGGCGCCCGGCGAGGGATTCAGCATATTCCATACAGGAGCAGTCAATACGAGAAGTCTTACTGAGAACCTCGTCAACGAAGGTCTCTCTTGGAGTGGAGCATCAGAATCTGTAGGTAATCTTGGCAGCGGTGCGATGGAATGGGCTAACGACAAAGCCGTGGGCGCAGCCGCAAACGTCATGTACGGTGCCGACAAGACAATAGAGTACTTTAAGAACATAGCCGACTTCAGCGATGCGGCAGCAGCGTTTAAGAAGCAATGAAAAAGGGAATAGTCATGAAACGGAAACTTCTCTACATAGGCATTTGCTCGTTCCTCTTTGCGTGGAGCGTGCTGCCCGCCCGCGCCGATGGTGAGGAGCGCAATGAAGAGGGAACCACATGGGTTGACCCCGTAGAGTTCTATCATTTGCAGGACATCAGCCGCACGGACATCACACGCGACTACGACCAGGGCGACATCGACTTTAATAAGGTGATGAAGGAGAAGGGTGTCCGCGTCTATGGCCTGCGCCTGAAACCCATCGCGGGAGCCATGCGCGTAAGGAAGTTCATGAATATAGGCTACGACGAAGAGTTCAGGTCCGCCGATTTGAGCTACCAGAACCTCTACGGCATCGAAGGCGTACCCATTCACGAGGCAAGTTTCTGCGTATATTTTGATGAGAGCGTAAGTCGCAAGTATAGTGTGGATTATACATACAGCATCAGTGCCAACATGGACGGGGAGGCCTATACCGACCGTGGCTCTGCAACAAGTTCTATCAGCATTTCAGGTTTACGGCTCGTCGCCAGCGGAGGAGGTGTGGCTTTCAGCTACGCGCTGACATGTAATGGCACAGAAAAAGAGCACACCTCAGGGAGCGAGTCTATGCAGGGCAGCATGAGCACCAGCGACGTACTTACGAAACCTGACGGCGTGGACGAGCGTTTGGGGCATTTCATATATTTCTCTGGCGGGCGCTACCTCCTCGCTATGTTGGCGGCTACAGCAAAGGCAACGGCAGACAAGGCTGGCAGCATGGACCTCATACCTTCTGAGCGAGAGAAGATGATAAACCACCCCTGGCCGCGTGTGTACTTCATCGTTGAGCAGATTCTCGTTGATGCTTCCGCAGCCGCTGCTGAGGAAGTGACCATCACGGGCAAGCCGCAGGAACCAGTGGAAGGCGAGCAGGGACTTTCGGCTGAGGACAGGACGGAACTCGCGAACTTCGTGAACGACCTCGTGGTCTGGCTCAAGGGCGAAGGCGACCCCTTCGGACTTGGCGAGCATACTGACGCCACAGAGTCCGCCGTAATCAATTCCATCGCCACCATAGCCTCAATACTCATTGGAGCAGGCATTGCGGGCTTCATCGGAGGCACGGGGGCGAGCATCGCCAGCGGCATGACAAACGCCATCCTCAGCGGAGCGGCAGGCGGCGCGCCGCCACCAGCGCCAAATATGCCAAACACACCACAGATAGACGGCTTGAAACCAAAGCGTCCTGAAGAGGAAAAGGAAGGCGAGGCGCCGCCACCGCCTCCAGCGGAGCCGCCCGTACCAGATACGTCAGCAGGAGAAGCGTTCGACAAGTACGTCACCAAGGATGCCGACGGCGACCTGACTGTCAGGGACCCCGTGACGGGCAAGGAGACAATATATATAAATAACGGCGACGGTACATACAGAAACCTCACAACGGACCAGGACTGGACGCCCGCAGAGATAGGCGAGCAGCTCGGCTTCCGCGACAGAAACAGTGCCCTCCTCAAACAGGACGCAGAGCAGGCGGCAAGGAATGCCGCAGAGCAGCATGAGCAGTGGGTAAACCACGACTCACAGGAACTTTCGCAGGAAGGCAAGGATTACCTGGATTGGAAGCACAAGCAGGAGGAAGCCGAAAAGAAGCAGGAGCGGATAGAGAAGCTCGCTGAGCAATACGGTGTGCCGCCAAATGAAGAGTCCATAAAGCGGGCCATCAAGCTTGAACAGAGCATAGAAAGTCATTTCTCTGCTGAAAACAAAAAACTTGGCGATTCCTTCGACAAGTGGGCAAAAGGAATGGAAATCACGGAAAAAGTCTGCGACGCAGGCGTAAACATCATGGCCACATGCGTACCTGGAGGCACAGTGGTGAAGAACGTCTATACCTTCGTGAAGGAGCCCCTCGTGGGCTTGAGCGAGGCTTATGCTGAGGAGAAGGGCCTATCCGGAGCCATAGGCAACGTCGTCGTGGGCATGGGAAAGGGTGCTCTCGGCGTCATCCAGAACGAGGCAGGAAACCTCACCAAGGACATGCCCAATGCAGCTTGGAGAGAATACGGCATCACCATACTCACGGAAAACCTCAAGACGGGAATGTCCGAATACTACAAGGAGGGCGACTGGAGCAAGACAAGCGATGCTATGATTAAGGCCACGGGCACGAAGTCCGTAGAGTTCGGCTTCGGCAAGCTCATCAACCTCGGCTTCGACAAGCTCAAGGGCTCGTCCCCTGCCGACTCATGGCTCAACAAGCCGAAGTCGCTGGGCATAGGTACGAGGGCGGACGTTTATAAGATTAGGGTGGATGGCAATGTCAGCCTCAACGACAACATCAGCAAGCTCGGAATAAGCACAGGCGACGGCGTCGGCAAACTTACTAAAATTATCGGAGTCAGCAAGACGCCAGGTTTCAGCACGTTCTACAGCGGAAAAGTTGACCTTGGCGGAATGGCTGAAGGAACCGTCAACGAAATCTTCAGCAAGGCCGAAGTCCACAACTGGGGCGGCTCGCTGGCACAAGCGGACGTTGCCATGAGAGTAGAAGGACTCTCCTACGTCATGTACGGCTCCGACAAGACAGCTGACTACATAAATGGACTCGGCGAGACGGCCATGAAATACGCAAAACAGGACAACTAATAAAAATTAATAATAATGAAAAAATTAATAATCAACATATTCGCTGTTTTAGGAGGAGCCTTCATGCTCACTACTAACGCCCGCGCCGACGGCGAGGATAAGGTTGAGCCTGGCACACAGTGGGTAGATCCCGTTGCGTTCTATAGTTTGATGGATATTACAACCTCAGACCTGCAGCGCGCCTACGACCAGGGCGATATCGACTTCAACAAGGTAATGAAGAAGAAGGGCGTCAAAGTATTTGGACTTAAGCTGAAGCCTGTGGCTATCGCTGCGCATATTGATGGAGAGAAACCTATAGGCGAGCATGTGGATTGGATTGAGACCCAGGCCTACGAATACAAGGAGATTATGGGGATAAAGGGTGCACCAATCAGCGATGCTGCATTCTGCGTCTATGCAGACGAAAGCGTAAATAGGAACTTCACAAGTACATACAATATAACGAAGCATATACATTATACGACCAATGGTGATATTCTTACTGATGATAATTGGAAGGACGAAGTGAAATTGGAAATCCAGATTTCTGGGCTTTGCATTGTTCCAACGGAAGAGGGCTTGGGCTTTTCGTATGCGATGACAGCAAAGGAGCGGGAGCGGACAATATATAATTTGAATGACGGCAGACCAATTGATGATCATTTCGGCTCCAGTTCTTGGAATTGCAGTAAGGCTGCGGGGGTGAGTCCTGTACTTGGACATTTCATCTATTATCAGGGTAGTCAGCATCTGTTGGTCATGCTAAGTGCAGACTTGGTAGATGTATATAATGAAGCCAAAGGATCTTTGGGAGACAGGTATAAAGTTCCTGATGGCCACCAAATGGAAATGATTAAGCGCCCCTGGCCACGCGTCTATTTCGAAGTAACCGAAATGCTAGTGGGCTACGAAGGCGGCGAACCCGTTATTGACGAAGAGACGCGCCGGGAGCTGAGAAACACGATGGACGGACTTCTCGCGTGGCTCAGTGGCGAGGGCGACCCCCTCGGCCTGGGCGAGCATACTGACGCAAAAATGTCCGCCGTCATCAATTCGCTTTCTACCATTGCAGCCATACTCATGACGAACGGACTTGTAAGTATTGCTGGCGGCGGCTCGGGTCTTGTCGGCACGCTGACAAGTGGCATTACGGGAGCAGGCGGAACACCGCCTCCTACCCCAGATACTTCGCAGATTGACGGCTTGGAACCAAAGCGCAAGGAAGATGAGGACGAGGACAATACGCCTCCGCCGCCTCCCGACCCCAATGCAGACCTGTTCAAACAATACGTAAAAACGGATGCCGATGGAGACCTCACGTTCACAGACCCCGTGACGGGCAAGGAGACAATATATATAAATAACGGTGACGGAACGTTCACGAATCTCAACACGGGGCAGTCATGGACTCGAGAAGAGATTGGCGACCGCCTACGCTACGAGACGGAAAACCAAGCCCTCCTCAAGCAGGATGCCGACCAGGCTGCGAGGAATGCAGCAGAGCAGCGTGCACAGTGGGATGCCCAGAACCAGCGCGACCTCGAGCGCGGCTACAGCGACGAACAGAAAGCGTATGCCGACTGGAAGCAGGAGCAGGAAAACCAGCAGAAGCACCAGGAATACCTGGAGAAGATGGCAGCGAAATACCACGTGCCTCCTACGGACAAGGCCGTGAAGGACGCCATCAAGTTCGAGCAGGTGATGAACGAGATTGATGCCAAGACGCACCTCGCAGAGGCTGAGGCCATAGGCGAGAGCATCAATTATTTGGAGAAGGTTGACAAGGGCTGCGAAGTAGCCGTGAACGTAATGTCGGGGGCTGTACCTGGCGGCAGTACGGTGAAGAACGTATATACCTTTGCTAAATCCACCCTCGTGGCTACGAGCGAGGCCGTAGCCGATGGCAAGAGCTTTGGAGAAGGTTTGGCGCACATTGCAGTAGGCATGGGCGACGGCGCGCTCGGAGTTATCCAGAACGAGGCAGAAGGTCTTGCTGGCAAAGGAAAGTATGCCTGGGCAAAGGAGCTGGGTATCAACGTGGCTACTGAAGATCTCAAAGCAGGAATGAAAGCCATTGCAGAGGGCAAGAGCATCGATGAAATCGGAAAGACGTTGATAAACACAACGGGTTCGAAGACTGCCGAATTTGGTGTGGGTAAACTCATCAGTGGAAGCTTGGGAGCTTTGGGCAAAAGAGCCAGCGACTCTCTGGATGCCACGAAGGTTCCTACATTGTCGGACCACAATAAAGTCATTTTTGACACATCCTCGGCAAGGACTCTTGACAAGTGGCTCAATAAGACTCACGAGTTTAATGTCGGACCTCAGGTTTCTACATTCAACGTCAACGTCGGAAATAGCGGCGTCAGCATCGCGAAGGGTGTCGGAGCCGGGCTTTTCAGCGGACAGTTGAACACGGGTGCTCTCACGGAAGGCATTATTGGTGAGACAGTAAGCAACACGCTTGGCTACGACTGGGGTGGCGATGTAGCGGAATGGGCTAACGACAAAGCCGTCGCTGGTGCTGCCAACGTGATGTACGGTGCCGACAAGACGGTAGAGTTCTTCAAGAACATAGGAAAGTTCAGCGATGCCGCAGCAGCATACAAGAAATAATCAAAAACTAACAATAAACACAAAAGTTATGGCAACAAACAATCAACCCATCAACACGTCAGGGCGCGGACCCGTAGCGGGTCACTATCGCACGCTGACGCAAGCACTGGCAGTAGCAATGCCCAAGTGTATCATCTGGCGCGAGACGGGCGAAGGTACGCCCATCTCCGTAAAGGAGCTCTACGACTTCGCCCGCAAGCAGGACGAGGAAAGCCCCCTGAGCCCTGAACAGTTCTACATGGTGTCGCGCGAAGGCGCCATAGGCATCAGCCCGGGACTGGAATGGCTCACGCGCTGGATGTTCATACCTATGGAACCAGGTCAGGAGTGGGACTTTGTATTCCGCAATATGCAGGAAGAACTGCAGACGGAAGCCGCAGTGGAGAAGGCTATCGAGGAAGCCGTGCAGCGCGGGCTCGCAGCAGAGAAAGCTGCCAAGGCCGCAGCAGCGGCTGCGCCAAAAGTGCCCATTCCACCCGTGGCTCCTCCGCCAGCTCCAAGGAGATAATAAAGCTCGAAGTCATGTTTTAGCGAAATATTGGAATCACAAATAAAAACATACACTATGGTAGACGAAAAAATAGGCGTAGGCCAATATCTGAAAAATGCCTTAAACCAAGGCCTGCAGGTTTTTAAGCACCCGTTGAAACTGTTGCCGACAGTTGTCATCGGTATCGTATGGATTGTCATCGGCATCCTGTCCTCCACGATGCAGCCCTTCCCCCTCCCGCTGAAAATTGCTAGCTTCCTCTCATACGCTGAGGGAGGTCTGTTCGGCGGTGTGCTTGGAGCCGTTGGCGGCATCGCGGGAAAGGTTGTGATGGCTGTATTCATCAACAGCGCCATCCTGCCGCTTTTCGAGAAGAAGCTGCCCTTTGTGGGCGTTGCAGGCGGCATTAAGGGAATGTTCACAAGCATGTCTAAAGACACGGCGCGCGGTATTGCCCCGCTGCTGAAAGGCTTGGGCGTAGCGTTGCTGGTGTATGTGTTCTTCAACATCAATCAAGGACGCCAGAACTCCATCGTGGGTGTCGTGGCACTCGTACTGCTGTTGCAGAACATCGGCAACCAGGGCGGATTCCTCTTCGGACTGCTCTTCAGCCTCGCCAACTCCCTCTCGAAGGGTCGCGTGCCGAAGTATATCAACATCACGCGCTTCCTTACAGGCATGACGCTGGGCTTCACGCTCGCCGTCGGTCTGAGCGCAATAGGCTTCCACTGGTGCCTATGGCTCGGACTACTGTTCCTCATTCTCGGCATCTTCTTTGGACTGATTATTCGTCCTAAGAAGGAACAGGCTGCTCCCGCAGCGCCAGCGGCGGCGATTCCCCCTGTAGCGCCTGGACAACCAATGCCGCAGTATCAGCAGCCCATGCCGCCAGCAGCACCAACGACGCCGATTCCGCCAGCACCTATGCGCAGATAGGGGCGTAAAATGCAGACAACATGAGAATAATAAACAAGATAATAAGAGGGATTCCTCTCTTCATCATCCTCTTCCTTCTTCCTCTGGGCATGTCGGCACAGAAGAAAGATGGGCATTGGGTGGACCCTGTGGAGTACTTCAAGCTGAAAGGCTCGGGTAGACTGGATGGTGCCGCCCTATATAATAAGATGTGGGAGACGAAGGAACGCCACATCGTCGGCATGAAGGTCACGGTGTGCGATTTCGACGTGGAAGCCGCACGCGATGATGTGCCCGCAGACCAGAGGAGTCCCTATACCGCTGAGACTGCTTACCTCTACATCGACCAGGGCGGAGCCATAGGCACAACGTGCGATACGGGTTACGGAGTAGTCTGGAGAATAGGCGGTACGGACATTCGCTACAGCTTCGACGAGCGTTCCCATGCATACAGCTTCGACTATACCCCCACGGGCACGATGAGTGGCATAGAGGAAGGCAAACCGCCCTACGAACCTGTTGGGAATACGGACATGGGCCTCTTTTATACGGACAAGAAGGGTCTGCTGGGCTATCTGATGGTGTCCTTCATGACGCCGGACCAGGTGATAAACAGGGAAGACATCGATGCTGAGCCTGAATATACGTATGCCGAAACGGAATACTACCTTCGCTTCAAGGTTGATGAGGTTCTGCTCGACGGAACTGACACGCCGCTGACTGAGACGGAGCGCCAGTCGCTCATCGACAAGATGGATGAGCTGACGGACTGGCTCATGGGCAAGGACGACAAGCTCGGGCTGGGTGAGCACACGGGGCCTACGGAGTCGGCTGTCATCGAGATTATCGGCCTTCTTGGCTCTATACTGCTTGCAAACGGAGTGTCCGCAGCCACAGGCGGCGGCGTAGGTGGAGTGCTTGGTGCGGTTACGGCTCCTCCCGCTGGGGGCGCGCCATCCCCGACTCCTCCAAATATGCCGCAGATAGAGGCTACGAATCCTAAGAAGGAGGAAGAGGAAGAAACCCCGCCTGAGCCTGAGCCTGAGCCCCAGACGCCGTACTTCGACAAGATGACGAAGCAGAACCCCGACGGCACGCTTTCCGCGACAGACCCCATCACGGGCAAGCCGCTGACATACTATCCTACTGCCGACGGAAAGTGGGAGAGCGAGCTGGGCACGGTTTATGACAAGAAGGGCCTGAACGAAAATCTCCGCTATCGCGCTGAAAATGCAGGCGTCCTAAAGCAGGATGCCGAGCAGGCTGCCAAGAATGTTGCCGAGCAGCACGCACAGTGGGAGAAGGATTCCAAGGAACTCTCGCATTACGCCAAGGACTACAAGGAGTGGAAGGAAAAGGAACAGGCCGACTGGGAAAAGCAGCAGAAGATACACAAGCTTGCCGATAAGTATGGCGTGGCACCCACGGAGAAGGCCGTTAAGGACGCTATCAAGTGGGAACAGCAGTCTGCGCAGATGGACGCGAATATCGCCAAATCCGATGCTGAAGCATGGGGCGAAAGCCTCGAATATGTGGAAAAGGTAGATAAGACGGCAGAACTCGTCGTCAACGTAATGGGCGAGGCTGTACCTGGCGGACGTGTCGTCAAGAACGCCTACACCTTGGCGAAATCCACGCTTGTGGCTACAGCTGAAGCCGCCACTCACGACATGAGCATGGGCGATGCTGTCAAGCACATCGGACTTGGAGCCGCCAGTGGAGCCGTTGGTGTACTGCAGAATCAGGCAGGCGATCTGACGAGCAATATCTTTGTTGAAGGCATTGCCGTCGTGGGTGGCGAAGGCGTGCGCGCAGGACTTGATGCCATCGCCAAGGGCGAGGACGTGAACGATGCCATACTGAGCGCATCCGCGAAGAAGCTCGCATATTTCGGAACGGGCAAGGTCATGCAGTTTGGAGCCACTCAATATCTTGGCGACCCAGGCAACGCGCTGGACTCTGCTTCGAGCGGTCCGATAGGAAAAGCTGCGGAGAAGTTCTTCGGCAAGGGGAATATGCATGCTGACTGGGGCAACCTTGCTTCGTCGAACGGCATAAACCTCGTGGAGGGCACTGCCTCGCTCACGCAGGAAATGGGTGCCACATACGACGGCTACGGCGCAATGGACCCCGTTAACCACAACCCCGCCACAGGCGAAACGAATCCATACCTGCCCGACCAGTACAAGACCGTTGAGGAATATGCGAAAGCCGTGAAGCAGTTCTCAAATGCTGCAGAGAAATTCCGCAAGAACCAATCAACGTGAAAAAGCGCCAAACATTGCAACAGCGTTATAACGACATATTGAAATCACGAAAAAGCAAAACAATATGGAAACCAACAAAGAACAAATGACTCCGGAACAGCAGAACCGCGAGTGGGCAGAGGAAGCCTTCTGGACAGGCCACTGCCATTATCTTATGCAAGCTCTTGCTCTCGCCATGCAGCGCTGCCAGGTGTGGCGCCTTGCAGGAACCGACAGCGTGTTCACACTTATTGAAATCTTCAACTTCGCAAAAGCCTACGACGCAGAGCACGAGCTTGCCGAAGGGCAGTTCTACCGCACGACGGTGGAGGGCGCCATCGGCATCTGCCTCGGTGCTGAATACCTGACGCAGTGGCTTTTCACGCCAATGGAGCCAGGAGCCGAGCGCGATGCCCTACTCGAGGAACTCAAGCAGAAACTTGATGCCATGGAAGCAGAAGAGAAAAAGATTGTCGCAGCAGCTGCCGCAGCCCCTGCACACAAGACGCCACCACCACTGCTGCGCAAAGCCGCACCGCAGCCGCAGGCACCAGCGCCTACAGCAGCACCGCGAAAGACGCCACCACCATTGCGCAAGACGCAGGGCTAAAACCCTCGCATATATCGTAAGTAGAAAAAACTACCACACTACCACGCGGCCGAGATATCAGGCGGCTATATGGTAGTGTGGTAGTAAGTTTTTCGTGCCCCTCTATATTTCTCAGGAGAGGTCGATGTTTATATGTTCAGTAGCTTGAATGTGCGCTCTGTGCCGTCGGCGAGGGCTACGCGTAGGATGAAAATGCCCTTTGGTGCGGCGATATCTGCGCAGTTGCTGTCAGTGGGTCGCAGCTGCTGGAGGGAATGTCCCTGAAGGTCGTAGGTAGCGATGGCAACGATTGGGGATGATGCTTCAACGTGCGCTACGTCCTTTGATATAGACACCTGTACATTGGATGGCATTGCCGTATTGAGGATTCCTGTTGTTGCCATGCGGCGCAGTACAAAGCGGGCTGCAGAGGAGACGTCGAGGTACAAGGCTATGTCATCGTCGAGGGAGTAGGACTCGCCTGTTTTTTTGTCGAGGAGCACGTATTCGTCGCGTGGGAAGAGGCCCGTTGCGTGGAAGCTTAGGTGCATCGTGTCGGGTTCGGCGGCGAAGATGCCTAAGGGTATCTCGTCGGCGGAGGGGAGGATGTCGCAGGCTTGGCCGTCGTCGCCGATGCCGAAGATGGCTATCGTTGGCAGCACCTCGTTGTCGAGAAGTGCCGATGAGTGCATATCGTCGTCCTCGACGAGCATCATCGTGGCGATCTTGCTGCCCATGCTAGCGCTTATCTTCAGTGCTGGCATACGCGCTGGCCATCCCCGTGCGTCGCTGTGGCTACCAGACAGCATGTCGCGGTCGAGGCTTATGCTTATGGCGACAGCATTGCCGAGGGTTTCGAGTAGTACGGCCTGCATGGGAGCGATAAAACTGACGTCGGTGGTTCCCGTCACGACATCGCCGGAGATGCTTACAGTCTTTAGTGTGTTGCCATCGTAGAACTTTACCGCTGTAATGACGCTCTTGTTGGCACGCAGGAATTTCTCGACGCTGATGCGGCTCATGAAGGGATTGCCGAATACGAAGTGGTTCGTGGACGCTCCCGCCGTAAGCGTAACGCTTGAGGGGAAGGTGGCGTTGGAGTTATAGACAACGCGGTCCTCAAAGCGTTTGTAGTTGAGGTTCTCCGTGTCGAAGTGGAAGGTGGTGTTTGCGGCATCCTCAGTTTCGTAGATAAAGCGCTCGCCCGTGAGGTTTTGGAAACGTGCAGGCTGCGAGCTGCTGCGGTCGCGGCGTGCGAGTGTCTCGCTGACGCCGTCGATGCGTGAATGGTCGAAGTCGCTGAAGTAGTTGTAGCTCGTCTGCCACTTTGGGTAGCGGAAGCGGAAGGTGGTGGCGTCGGGGAGGTCGCCGTTGTCAACCCAGATGCCCATGCCTTGTCCGAGTTCATAGGGGTGGTTGAGGAGGTTGAAATGCCTCGACCACTGTGTGAGGGTGAGGTTGCTGAGTTCGCCGAGCCCTGTTAGTACTTCGTACTTTTCGGAATCCGTCATTCCGTCGCTCTCCCACTTGCGCCCTATGGATGTTGTGTACCATCGGCGCTGGTATATGGTGGGGTTGAATCGGTTTTCGGGAGCTGTTGTGGCGTTCAGTTCTTGGAAGTAGTCAATATCTAAGGGACTTCCGCTTGCATCGAGGGGTATGAATGTGTCGCCTGTGTACATGAAGTTGAGGGGAGCACTGAACAGGTGGTAGCGGTTGGGTTCCATATCGGCCTCCACCCATGCTTGGGCATAGTCGAGGTTCACGATGTCGCCGACTGCGCCGCCGGGCTCGAAGTGGATGTTCTGACAACAGAACTCGTCGCCTTTGACGACGGAGCCCGAGAGTTCGGGATAGTACTTAGCCCCCGTGGGAATGATAACGTCGGTGCAGCAGTATGGTGCACCGTCGCTCCAGTTGTCCCACTTGTTCCAGTCATTGTTGGTGGCTGTCGTGAGCCATGTGGTGCGTGTGGGGTGAACGTTGTAGTATGCCGACGACAGCGGAGTGTCGCTACCATCGTAAAACACCATCTGGAATAAGCCTGCCTCGGCGGTGGTGTATCGCACTTCGATGCCGCCGTGGGAGTCGGACTGCGTGTGTACCATTCCGTCGGCAGCCACATAGTCCGGGGATGATGATGCGGAGGCGTCGCTGAACTTTATCTTGTAGTCGGTGTCGATTGTGCCGAGTCCTCGCACTACAATCTCGTCGCCCACGCAGACGCTTGTGATGGTGATGTCCTCGATGGACGTTGCACAAGATTCGTCGTCCTGACAGTCGGGAATGCCGTCGTTGTCGATATCACTGCGGACGAAAAGCCCGTAGATGTTGGTGGCATCGACGGCTCCTACGGCGTTTGCTACCGTTATGCGCACCTCGTCGTAGGGCGCTGTGGGCTGCATGTAGAGGAAGCTCTGGTCGCCGTATCCAGCAACGTCGGCTCCCAGCACGCTCCAGTCGGAGAACTCGTCGCCTGTAGCCTCGCCGTTGTAGAATGTCTTCACTGTCATCCACGAGCCCACGCCGATGCTTGCGACGTATGTCTTGTTGTCGATGATGAGTCCGAGCTGGTGGTGGTAGTCAAGGGTGCGCCCCATGTTGACGGCAATGGTGATGCCGCCTACGGATACGGTGTTGAGAATTGTCAGGTAGCTTTCTGCATCGTCGTCGATGAGATAGCTGAGGTTGTTGACAACCTTTGCGACGTCCGCCACGGCACCAAACTGCGTCTCGTTGGCGTTGAGGGTGGCATGTGTCGTCTTGTCGGAGATAAGTGTTGCACTACAATTCAGAGGGTAGCTACACTTGGCGTCGTCGTCCTCAATGAAGGCGTAGTATATTCGCAATTTGCTGGCTCCGATGTTCAGCACGCCTGACGTCCACAGCATGAATTCGTCGAACTTTATGTAGTTGTCGTCGGCATCCTTGTTTGGGACGACGATGGTGTAGCGCATCTTCATGGTCTTTTGCGACTCGATGAGCCCTGCAGAGACACCGTTGTTTTCTGTGATTACGTGGCGATACGTCTCTACCCCGGCGTTGTAGCAGCGCAGTTGCAGGAACTGCAGCAGACTAAGATCCAAAGCAGTGGAACTTGTCTCAACGACGAAGCCTATGCGCTTGCCGCTTTTCCCTGCAAGTTCGTTCGCTTCGCCGTCGAATATGAGGTTGCCGTCCTTGCGCTTGACACCCACGATGCGGAGGTTGCTGGCGAGGTTGCCACCGCCAACGTATTCGGCGTATGTGCTATAGTTTGTCGAGAGTACGTTCTCGGAACCTGCCAAGTCGCTGGCAGAAAGCAGTGCTCCGCTGCTGCCGTATATGCTGGTGGATAGTTCGTAGGTGTCGGGAGTTACGTTCACGAGCTTTTCTGAGCAGTCGTCAACGCCCTGCCCATCACCGAAAGCGTCGCTACGGAAGACCACGTCCTCGTAGCATCCATCGGCACAGGTCGCGCGGAAAATGTATTCGCCAGCGGTGTCAATATGGCTCACGTAGCCCGACTCCGTCACAGTTACGGCACTTCCTGCGGGTGCAGACACGAGCGACCACGACACGCTGAGTTCGGGATTTGCCCTAAGTTGCAACGTCGTTTGTGAACTGCAAATGTCCGTTCCCATGGTGGGGTTTATCTCACAACGATGTTGCGTGTCGGGTTTCATGCGTACGTATCCATAGTTGATGCCTATGCCGCCCACGTCGAGGCTCACGACGGTATGGAAACGTATTTCCGCACCGCTGAAGGGCACGTTCGCCGTTATGGCAGAGCTTCCGCTATTGCCGTTGGCAACGCTGAGTCCTACACCCGCAGAGTTTATCGTTTCCTCTTGTACCTTGTTGCCATTGCGGTCATATAGGATCATGCGTATCCACGAACCAGCATCAAGGGCCAGTGTTGACACCATGGTGTAGTGGAAACCCACCTCCGTGCCAGGTGTGAACACTTCCTTCGCCTCGTCATCGGCATCTTTCACCATAAACTTCGCACCGCCCTGATAGCCTACAGCCAGCACGGTGGGCAGCGACACATCGTCATCAAGGTCGATGTTTACCATCTTCTCCACAGAGGCATCCACGAGTGGCGCAGGGATGCCTAGCACGGGAGTCCATCCCTTTGCATAGTCAAGGCGTATATCTTCGCCAGTATATTGGCTATAGTCGTAGAGACCGCCTTCGCGTGGCTTCCCCAAAGCGTCGTTGAGGCGCGTGATGGGGAATTCTTTGTCGTTGCCCACGAAGGCGTATTTTATCTTCAGCAAGTCTGCAACGCCAGCTTGCACACCGCCAGAGCGATCGAGCTGGATTTCGTCGAACAGCCAGTCGCTTGTGGCAGTAAGCACAATTGTGGCATCCTCGGATCCTGGCACCTGTACGAGCGAAAGCTGCACGCCTCCTACATCCTGACCTTCTGCCACGAGTTTGCTTCCCACGAGTTCTCCGTCGCGATAGAAACCTATGGAGTACAACTTGACGACGTTCAGTGTGAGAGCTGCGCTTCCGCTGCTCGCCGTTATGCAAAATCCTGCACGTGTGCCTGCGGCATAATAATTTTCCATGTCGCGTATTGCGACGATGGGGTCGGCGGTGACGCCTGCTGAAACTACGCGGTTGAACTGTGCGTAGTCGTTGAGGTCTTCGTTCGTAAGGTTGTTAAGGTCTTTATTCCACGACCCTACGCCAACAACGGTGATAAGCTTGTTTACGGTGCAGTTCTCACCCACAAGTGCCCTGCGGTTCGGCAGGTAGTGGAGGTCGAGCAGGTAGCCATCGTCGCCATAGTTCATCAGCGCATTGTCTGCTATCATGCTTTCGCCGAGTATAGTCCTGTTTTCGTGCCAGATAGGCTTGCTGCCACGTTGCGCCGCTATTTTGTCGCGCAGTTCGTAGGCTTTCACGGCGTCGGTGCGGTCGAAGAGGCTATTCACGGCGTTGCGCTTGTCTGTGTCGCTGACCTGTGCGACGGCGGACATTGCCCACATCGCGGCGAGGGCTATGGGCAGGAGATATGACGTGGCTATTCTCTTGATGTTCACTGTATTCTCGTTTTTTGCTACGGCGAGGGTGTCGTGTGGCGTTAGTCTATTTCGTGGTTGTTGAATACGGCTTCGGAGCTGTTGCACACGAGCACGTACTTGTGGTTGCGGCGCAGCGTGAATATGTTGTCTGCTACATCGGCGGCGATGATGCCTGTGCCCATGTCGGCGTATGATATGTTGTCGGCGCAGAGCTGACCGTTGTTGACGTGGTGGGCGAGTGCCCAGACATATTTCCCGCGTATGGCGAGGCGTGTGCGAGTGGGGAGCACCCATGCCTCCATAACCTTAGCGCCGTCGGTGGTGGAGGCGATGAAGTCGATGGCGGTATATTTGCCGTCGTCGGGAACGGGGGTGAGGGGCGTGAGGAAGTCGTCGTAGTCGGCGAGGTGCGTTTGCGTCATTATGTGGTCGCCCATCAGCGCAAGCCAATCGACGTTGTTGCTGGTACCTCCGCGCGACCGCTTTTCGAGCGTGATGTGTAGCTCGATTTTCGCCATGCCTCGGTAGAGTAGCCCTGTGAGTGGTGCGTCTGCGACGAGGTTGCCGCTGGCGTTTGTTGTCTGGAAGCGTATGATTGGGTCGTCGTTGCCCTCGAGGTGGAGGTATCCCCAGAATAGTTGCGGCGTCAGTGCGAGCTTGTGCGACAATTGGCTGACGTGCTCCGTGGCTCCTGTGGCTCCGCTGTTGCCTGTCAGGAACTCGCGCCATCCCGAGGCGTTGTCCTCAACGGTCTGCGTGCGAAGCGTGGCCATGAAGTCGTCCATGCGCAACCCATCGGCGAGGTTCAGTGTAAACCAGTTGTGTTCGCCTGCCGCCAGTGCGCCGTTGTAGCTCGCGCTGGCTGCGTAGGGCACTGTGCGCGTGGTGTTGTAGGCGATGGCGACGATGCGGTATTCGTATCCGTACACTTTCGTCAGTGTGGCTTCGGCATAGGGGTGTGAGTGCGGGGTGGTGTAGCCGTCGGTCTTGCCGTTATGTTCGCCGAGTATTGGCACCGTCATGGAGTTGCGCGCGTCGTAGAGGAACGGTTCCGCCGTGCTACCTGCGTCGGACGTGTCGCGGCGGCGGAATGTGACGATGCGTACCTCATCGACGCCGGTAACGTCGCTATACCCGTCTGTCCATCCGTCGGAAACGGTGCTCGTGCCACTGCCGATGTTCCCGCTGCCAGCACCTGGAGGCGGTGTGCGGTGTGGCGTCTGCTCATCGACGTTCCATGCCGTTTCCATTTCGATGCGTATGGGCACTTGTACCGTGGGACGTCCTGCGTCGGGGTCATCGATGCCGAGGTCGTCGAGGTCATTGCTGGTTTCGGAGCATGCCGTCATGCCGAGCATGGCGCCGAAGGCGAGAGCCAGGCGCATGAATCGGGAAGTGAGAATGTGCGGGTGTGTCATGCAGTTAGTTTATCGTGATGGTGTGCTCGCGTTCGTAGCTTGGCTCCACTTCGAGCGTTACGCTGACGTCCTGCGTCTCGGCGGCGAAGTTTTCGTATTTGCCCGTGATGTTCACGCGCACGTTGGCGTAGCTGTAGAAGCGGTTGTTGCTGGAGTTATAGACATATACGTCGGTGCCGTTTTTGAGGGTGGCGGTTTGTACGCCATTGTAGTAGCATTCGGCGTCGTCGCCTGTCATCAGAGCGCTTTTGACTGGGCGTAGGGGGAAGTCGCGGTAGGCGACGTCGTTGCCGGAGCCGTCCTTCACGGCACCTGCTACGTAATGTATGCGTAGTGTCATCGTGCTCCCCACCTCACTCGGCAGCATGAACCAACTCATGTGCGCCTCGCCTTCGGCGAAGGTGGATGCCGCGGCCATGAGCGTGGCGCCTGCCGCGCAGTCGGCGGACGATGTGGTGGCGCGCACTGGATACCACTTGCCGTGGTTGCCGTAGAGGTAGAGCTTCGTTGGCACGTCAGCCGCGAATACCTCGAACCGCTCGACGATGTCCGTAGGCACGTCGGCGATGCTGACGTTCACTTGGCTCACGATGCGATAGAGCTTCCCAGACATAGGTTGCGTATAGTTCGCATTTGCGAGCCCTGTCTTGTAATAGTATGTCCATCCGTCCGACTCCCACTTCTCGTCATATACGGTGATGAGCGTCGGCACGGGGTTGAAGGTGAAGCGGGTGCGTCCGAAGTACATCTCTGGCGCTTGCGTGGTGGTAAGCGAGAGCGTGGCGGCCGTATAGTTGCTGCCAGTATTTAGGGCAAACAGCGACTTGTCGGCTTCGGAGTATGCCAGCGCGGGCATGGCGAAGTGCGTACCCGTAGCGCCATTTGCCGTAAACGTGTAGTCGCGCTTCACCCACCTGTCGATGCTCCCGTTAGCTTGCTGCTGCGTGTTTACGACGTCCATCTCGGGCAGCGTCTCCTTGTATACGAGGTCTTCGACATTGCCCCAGGCATATTGATTTTTCGTATATACCCATATCAGCATCTTGTCAGCCTTTGCCACGCCGTATAGCGACGGTTCGCTGACGGCGCGCGACTGTACAGCCATGAGCGCAGCGTCGGGGCGCCCGCCTACGATGGTGACGACGTCCTCGGCCTCGGCGCGTGAAACGCCTTCGTCTGCGACGTCCTCTGTCGCGCAGGATGCCACGAGCATGCCCAGGCATATTATGTGTATGAAAGAGCGCTTCATCGTTACATTTCTATATTCACGTCAACCTGCCAGCTTCCTACTACCATGATGTAGTTGTCTGGCAGCTCGCCGAGGTCTATGGGTTCGTCGGTATTGTTCTCAAGATTGCGCCTGCCGATGCAGTATATGTGGTTTGCCAGCAGGGGGTAGAGGGGCGTCTTGGTTGCCATGTCGTCGGCAAGCTTCACGTCCATGCTCTTCAGCACGTTGCCGCTCGCGTCGAGGTACACAAAATTCATTGTGCAATCGGCGGCGGGCGCAGCCTGTGGGGTCACGAAACTTCCCCGTAGCACGGCGTTGGGATGTGCGTCCGTACCTCCTGCGCCGAGGTTTACATAGTATCCGTTGCTGACGGCTTGTGTTGTGGGAATGTCGTACTTCACGACGAAGTCCTCAGCAGCGGGCGTGGTTCCCACGAGTGTTGCGCCGTCGGCAGCAAAGCTGCTCTCGCTACCTGTGGGCAGCGATGTCGTGAGGTTCAGCCCCCATGTGTGCTTGCGGCGCACGATGCCTATGCTCCTGACGGCGGTGGAGTTTATCTCCGATGCGATGTTTTCGACATACATAAGTACGCCTGCCACGGTACGCGTCAGGATGATGGTCTCGTGCAACCGCTGTGTGTCGTTGATTTCTACTGCCGACGTGCAGCCTACGAACATCTCTCCGCAGCTGATGCCTGTGTTGTGGGTCGCCGCCGTCCAGTTCTCGAAAGTCGTCGTTCCTTCCGTTAGTGTGGCGAGGTTCCATGTGGCGCCCGTCTCGTCGTCGCCATCAATGTCGTCGCGTCCCACGGCTACGAACTTGTACCATCCGTCGGCGAACTCCAGCGTGCCCGAGACGTATTCGTGTTCCTCCCAGTTGGGCTCGTCGTCGCCCCATACGTCCGTCTTTCCGCTGAAGTCGGAGATGTAGATGTAGTCCAGCGGTGTGCCGTCGTCGGTGGGGCGATAGTATGTGTATGTTCCCGTCTCGCTCGTGCTGCGGAACACATAAATGCGCACGCTGCTCACCTTCTGCCAGTCGTCGGAACTCGTCAGCTGACGGTTGCCGGCTGCACGCGACAGTACCTGCGAGTTCAGGTCGAGGGCAAACGTCAGCGTCACCTCATTCCTTGCGATGAGGCTGTCGTCCGTCCAGTCGTCAGCTTGGCTGCAACTGAAAAGTCCGAATATGGTAGCGGCGAGGGCTACGAACAGTGCGGGAATACGTTTCATCAAGGTTTTTTTGGTTAAAGAGTTCAAGAGGTTCATGGGGGTCAAGGCGTTCAAAGGTAATTCGAGCTTCTAAACTCCCGAACCTCTTGAACTCTTTGTAAGGCGTGGGGATTCCTATTCGACTTCCATCGTGTGGAGAACCTCCCAGTTGTCGTTAACCTTCAGGATGAGCGTCTCCTTAGTGTTCAGGTCAACGGGATCGTCCTTTTCGGGATCCGTCGGGTCGTCGTTCTTGGAGTCCGTGAACTTCTTACCCACACCATAGAGGTGGTTACGGAAAATGCTGTATGCAGACGTCGTCTCGGTGTAGGCAGCGTTGTCAGCCCATGCAGTGCCGTTCCATGCCGTGATGGTGGTAGCTGTTGTGAGAGCCTCTGCAGCAGGAAGCTTGATGTTCCAGGAACGCAGTACTGTACCTGCGTTGTCCTGAAGCTCAAGCACGAACGTTGTGTTCGTAGCATCTGTCTGGAAGGGAACGATGAAGTTGCCCATGAATACAGAACCGCTGGTGAAGTTGTCGTGACCTGCTGTGATCCAGTTTGTTGCGTCGATGCAGTGGTTAGCGTCTTCTGCGATTGCAGAGAACCAGCTGGCGAGGTCGGCTTCCAGAATCTTCGTCTTGCCAGTATAAGCACCTGCGCAGTTGATGACCTTGTTGTTGGTGTTGCCAGTTCCGTTGTTGGCGAGTTCGCCAGTAGCGGGAGCAAAGTTGCCAAGGCAGAGCTGCTTCTTGTTGTCGGAAGCATAGAGTCGCAGGTATTTAGCGCCAGCGACGTAGGGTATGCTCTTAAGATATGCGAACACGCCTGCAACCTGACGGTGCAGTACGATGTTGGTCTTCAGGGCTTCCTTGTCGTTTGTCAGCGTGAACTGTATGGAACCAGCAAAGATTTCCTCAGCAAATACGTTTGCTGTGCTGATAACCTTGTTGCCATTGAATGTGCTTCCAACGGTGAGAGCTGCCATGCCGAGGTCGCTGTAGGCAGTACCTGTGTGATAGCCAAAGGCATAAACGGTGTATGAGCCTGCGCTGAGACGCTCGTCGCCAGCGAGAACCCATTCCTGCATTTTGCCGTGACCACCTGTGGTGTAGTTGGTTGCGCTTGTGTTCCAGTCAGTGATTTCCTTAACTTTAACAATCGAGTTAGAGCTGTTGACGATTACGACCTTCACGTTCTCAATGCTCTGCTTAGCTTCGCTACTGAGAAGTTCGCGGCCTGCACGTGCCTTAAGTCCAGAGCCAGCATTCTCAACGGAGAGAACGATGCGCTGTACGCCGGCTTCGTCGTTCATAGTAGCATCTTCGTTGCTGCTACATGCTGACATCAGCAATGCGCCGAGTGCCAGACAAAAGAATTGGATTTTCTTCATAGTCTTTTGTTTTAAAAATGAATAAAGTGAATTAATTGATAGTCTTTGTTATTTTAGCTTTTAGCCAAGTTGCTTTGGGTGATGGGCAATGGTCAATAGTCAATGGCCAATGGTCAATGGCCAACGTTTTCTCAGTCAACAATCATCTCGTGATACACTTCCCAGTTGTCGTTGATGAGGATGTAGATAATCCACCCATATTGTTGCTCGTCGGGAATCCATGCCCATACGTAGCGCAGCACGGTAAGGGAATTGCGATGCATCGTGATGTTCACATCTTTGGGGAGCAAACGCTCGAGTATGGTGCCCGCATTGTCCTTGAAGTTCAGCTTGAGGACTGTCGCCTTGTCGGCGGTGGAGGGTGCGAGGATGGTTTTCCATACGCGATACTCCGCCGTACCCTGTGCGGCTCCATCTACAATGCTCTGTTCCGTCCAGTCGGAATGGCGCGTAAGTTTTTGCGAACCGGAATAGACGAAGTCGGGAGCGCAGAGGGTGCGTATCTGGGTGATGGAGTTGTCCGACTGCGTGGCAACAGTCGGGAGGTGCTCTGTTTCGATTATGAGCTTTCCTTTCACGCGCTCCATTTCGAGGGTGTAGCTGGCGTGGCGATAGTCGTAGGTGAGCGATTGGTGCACATGGTAAGGGTCGCCACCCACTATGCCGTCGGGATGTAGCGGCAGGCCGTTAGCCGCCAGCGGCTCATCGTCGGAGATGCCGCCCCAGACGTCCACTACGTAATTGCCGAAGGGTAGGTCTTCTGGTAGCAGGATCTCGTATGTTGTTATGTCCTCGGGCACGTCGAAGAGTGTCTTTTCTGCCACCGTCTCGCCTGTGCTGGCGTTGCGCACGGTATATGTCAGGTTGGGGACATAGTCGCGGAAGGGTAGGTCCTCGGGGCGTGCATCCTCGAGGTCCACCTTGTTGACGTTGTAGTAGTTCTTGTCCTTGACGACTACTTGCAGCCTCAGGGGTGGGCAGTCGTCATATTCTACGCGTATGCAGGCCGTGCTTAGCGTCAGCAACGCCGTGAGCAGCAATAGTGTCAATGTGTGTTTGCGTGTCATAGGCGTGCGGTTTATTTGTTGATGCTGCGGAGCACTTTTGCAGCTTCGTAGATGCGGCGTGCTTCCTCGTATTCTCCCCTGCGCTCAAGCAGGATTGCAAGGTTGTTGGCGGCAACTTCGGACGTTGGGAAGCGCGAGAGCGTGTAGCGATATACGAGCATCTGGCTTTCCTCGTCGGCTGCGAGCTGTGCTACGCGCAGGAGTTCTGCCTCGTTGAACGCATCGGGACGCGTCTGATACATTTGTACAAGTTCGGCATCTGTCGAGAAGCTGCGTATGCGCCAAGCGTAGGTATAGTCAACCTTGCGGTCTTTTTGGAGGTAGTTTTCGCGGATTGTCGGCCAGCAGGATAGGCGGCGTATGTAGCGTTCTGCAACGTCGTCGTTCTGCCCAGCGTAGCGGCGTAGGATTTCCTTCACCTTGACGCTGTCGGGGTTTCCTGCGGCAGTCATAGCATCAAGCACGGGCTGCCAGCCCTCGGGACGGCTTCCTGTCTTTATTTTCTGAACAAGAGACGTTGGCAGGTTCAGGCGTTGCGCAAGCCATTGCTTGGCGGACTTTGCGCGGTTTGCCGACAGCGGCGTGTTGAGCGACAGCGGACCGTCGGCTGATGCCATACCATAAATGGTGATGCTTGTAATCTCGGCAAGCGTGTCGGAGAGGATGGGCTCCAGCTTTGCAACCATTTGCTCAAGTTCTGCGCGGTTGTTGCCGAGCGAGGGCACGATGTCGTATTTGTTGATGATGAACTGCAGGTGTGCTGTGCCCTGTCCTTGCATTACTTTCTCGTGTACGACGAAGGCGGGCTCCATCCATGCGAGGCCGAGCGGCTCGGGCTTTGTTTCGATGATGATGGGCGTGGTATCTACAGGCACAACCACTTCGACAACTTTCTTGGGCACTGCTGCGAGCGTGGCCATTGGAAAACTGTCGGAAACGGAGCAGCTGCCGCAACCATCGTTGGAGACGACGCCCTCGATGTATCCTCCCTGGAAGCCTTCAGGCAGGTTGAAGTGCTCCTTGTACGCAATGTGCTGAGGCAAGTGCGTATCGACGTGCTTGGCTGTAAGCGCGTATGGGTCGATGTATCCTTCGAGGAAGATGCGGCGGTCCATTTTGCGACTGAAGATTCCTCCGTCGAGGATGACGGGCTTCAGTTCTGCGATAACGGTAGAGTCGTCGGCGACAACCATCGGCGTAATGAACATGCGACTGCGCTTGGACATGTAGCCTGCCGGGATGTCGATGCTGAGGTCGATGCTACCCACTCCCTCCTCCGTTGGAACAACCTCGTAGGGGTGCGGACTCACGCTGATGGGTTCCGACGTGCGTGTCGTACATGCTGCAAGCAGAAGCGCCGCAAGCGTTGTAGCTATATAATATAATATTGTGTGTTTCATTGTGAGGGACAGGGAGTTGTTATAGCACATAAACCAGCGATATGGCAAGCTTCGTGGGCGAGAAGAACGTCTTGTCCTTGTCGATGCCGCACTTGTAGCAGGGCAGTCGGTCGCTCTCCTTGTACCATGTATAGTTGATGCCGAATCCTATTTGCGCTTCTATGTTCCAATGGCGCGAGAGTATCCAGTCGTAGCCCCAGCTTACGCCTGCGCCGACGAGGTAGCCGTCGTAGCGCTTGCTGTGGAAGCCGCCAAAGAATTGCGCTCCGTGGGCATGCACACCAATAAAGTGTCCCTCGAAGCGCTCGCAAAACCAATATTTGTATTCTGGCTGAACAGCCCATGTGTGCATCATCTTGTCGCCCTTGAAAGTCTGGAAGCGGCGATAGAGGAGCTGAGTGAGTTTTCCCGGATAGCTTGATGCCGGAGCATCGCCAAAGCCCCATTCCTTGTCGGTGAACGTGTTAGTGCCGAAGTGTATGAATGCGTATTTCTCCATCTTCTGCCATTCCATCTGCGAGGGAGAAGGGACGGGCATGATGGCCTTAGGTGCCTGCGCTTGTAGCAGCAGCGACACGAATAAAGCGAGTGTGGTGAATAGACTTCTCATAGTAGGTTATTACTGTTTTTTCAGTTGTATTCTATGGCGCTTTTTCTTGAAGACAAAAAGTGCAAGGCGAGTTGCCGATGCCTTGTGGGCAATCACTCTTTCTCGTCTTGCACTTATCTTTATATCATCCTTGCGGA
>ONWB01000138.1 GCA_900321445.1 uncultured Prevotellaceae bacterium
GGGCTATCATTGAACACTATTCTACCCCTCGAATTCCACATCAACACATTACTAAGGATGAATCCTCGCTATGGTTATGACGACCATTCAATGAACGACAATATATTACTATGGAACGTGTCGTTGGATCGCTCTATTGGAAAATCTTTGTCCATAAAAGCCGAGATGTCAGACATTCTAAATCAAGTAAATAGCGTGCGCCGTGTGCTAAACTCTCAGGGAATTGTCGAAACGTGGACAAATACACTACCTCGCTTTTTCATGATTCAACTGGTTTACAGATTCAACAAATCCCCCAAAGTTCAGTAAACAAATTATTATCAAGAATATTTGCAGCGTACATTTTAATTCGCCTCATGACCATCCTTCTGCTAGTAGGAATAGTCGTAGCCTTTGCATTCTCTCAAACATGATGCCAGCCAGATATTACTCGTAATCTATCCTGAAATAGTCGAGAGCGGACTTATGCTGGTCCTGTGCCGCGAGGTAGGTATCTGTCATGCATCAGTCAGGCGGCTCCCCTCGATATGGTTTGAGTTGTTGGTCAGGTCTATCTGCGTTTTGTGATAGATGCCGCCTTTCATCTTCGTTTCCTTTTGCTCGCGGAGTGCAGCGAGCAGGGGCGATATATTGTTTTCCATACCTTTTGTGTCTATGCTGTCAGAGTTTTATGCTCTATTTATGTCGTTTGCGACATTATTTTTAATGTTTCTGTGCAGCAAAATACTAATTATTCGCGAGAGTTGGACGTTTCTGTGCTGTGTTTTTCGTTGGAGTTTCTGCGTTTGTTCTGCACATCTTTCTCTCCCCGCGCGCGTTTTTTCTGCGCTCGTTCGCGCCTCTACATGTCAGCGAGCGCGTATATAGAGTTCAACAATGGGTTGACGGGAGGACTTTCTACCCCAGAAATAAAAAAATACTGCCACAACTACCACTCTACCACACGCTCTTAGTTTTCAGTCGGTTACGCGTGGTGGTTATGTGGTGGTTGTGGCAGTTTTTGACGTTTTTCGATGACTTTTTGCCGCTTTGAGGGGCTTTTTCGAGCGAAAAAGCGCGTTTCTCTCCGCAGATAGATGCAGAAATAGTGCCTTGGGATGGGTGGAAGGGACTTTAGCCCACAACTTTCTTCCCGTTTACGATGCAAACGCCCTGCTGCGGCCTCTCCATGAGGCTGCGTCCCTGCAGGTCGTAGATGACGTCGTCGCCACAGGAAGCCTTCGAGTTGCGGACATCGCGGATTCCCGTTTCGTCGCGCTGGTACACGCGGACGTAGTCGAAGCGCGTTTCGTAGGTAAAGTCGAGGTCGGGATTTGCCGCCCACGTCCCCATGCCGACGCTTTGGTTCAGGATGATGTAGAAAGGCTTTGTGAAGGGCCATTGTCCACATTCGAGGGGATAGTCGTTGGGGCTCTTTTCGTAATGTCCCACAACCTCGCCGTCAACAGTCCACTGTATCTCCTCCTCCGACCAGTCGAGGCCATACACGTGCCAGTCATCGACGTCCATCCATTCGTTGTACGAGGAGTTTCCCTTGTTCCCCATGTTGTAAGTCCAGTTCGTGTGGACGGTATGCCACGCTCGCTGCTGGTTATCGATGGTTTCGAAGATGTCAATCTCGCCTGCATTCGGCCACGTCTCCGTAGGAGGCTGCGGCATCATCCACGCCGCAGGGAAGTTTCCCTTATGGCGTATAGTTTTGAGCCTTACCTCGACGATGCCGTATGTGAAGTAGAACTTATCCTTCGTCTCTCTCGCTCCCGTTATCATGTCCACGTCGTCGGAGGGGTCGGTGTTCTTCACGGCGCGGCACACCAGGGCGCCGTCCTCGATGTACACGACGGAGGGGTCGTCCTTGATGAAGCGGTTCCATGCTGAGTGGCGCCTCGCCGAACTGCTCCATATTTCAGGATTGGGCTGCGAGCCGTCGGGCAGGTCGAACTCGTCGTGGAAAACGAGTTTGTAGCCTTCGGGGGCCTCAATATCCGTTTCTTGCGCTGCGGCTCCGAGAGGGGAGAACGCGAGAGCAGCGACGAAGATTCTTGCGTAAAGTTTTCTCATAATGCTCTCTATTGGGGAGGATTTGGCTGCAAAGATACAAAAAAACACAAAAAGCGCGGGCTTTCCGCGCTTTTTGTTGTAATCCAGTCGCTATCTGCCGTTTATTTCGACAGCGAGCACGTTCCGTTGTACGTCGAACTCAGAAGCGGAGCCATCGGGCTTTCCGTGAACTTGTACTCCATCGTGAAGAAGAGTTTCTTGCCCTCGAGCGTGCCCATCACGTGGCACTGCTTGCACGCCTTCTTCTCGCCGTTCATGGTTCCGAAGCCATTCGCGCCGAGGTTGGCGTCGAAGGTGTACTTGCCGCCGTCAGCGACGACGTCTATGCCGTAGAGCGTGAAGTCGGTCAATACGCTGGCGGGCTTGTCGTCGTGGGCGGGAGACGCCGTCACCTCATCCACGATGATTGTCAGTTTGTTGGCATTTGCGTCGAGGATGGCATCCACGTGCACCTCATCCTCGGCATAGGGCGCGCCATAGACCACAGTCTTGAACGTACCCGTCACGTTTGTTTCCTTGTCCGTCACGTTTGTTTCCTTGTCCGTCACGTTTGTTTCCTTGTCGTCTTCGTCGTCGCCGCAGGCTGTCAGAACCAGCGCGAACAGGGCGAAGGGGAGCAGTTTTAATAGTTTCATGTTGATTAATTGTTTTTGTTTTGGTTTGCGGCTGCAAAAGTACACCATTCCTTCCGAACGCACAATACCCATTTATGAGGATAGCGGCAAAACTCATCACCTTGGGCTTCCATATTGCCTTGCTGTCGCACAAAGGTGCCGTCCTAAGTGTACCATCCTCCCTTCGAAATGCCTTCTCGCTTATAAACCACAGACGTGGGATGAATATCCCACAAGCGTGGGATATAAAAACCACAGACGTGGGATATGGAAACCACGCTTGTGGTTTATGAACGCGATACCTTCAGCGAGGGCGCGAGGTGCACTCTCGAAGTGCAAAAGACGGGACGAAAAGATAAAAAAGTACGCGCGGGCGGGAGGAATTGCCGAAAAAGTTTTACTTTTGTGCGCTCAATTATCGAAAATGGACGAGAAGACGCCAACAACGACAGACGTACAGACGACGCAGGCAGCACAGGGTGCGGAGGGCACGCAGGCTGCCCCTGCGGCGGTGCCCAAGCGCAGTGTGCTGGGGCGCATTGTCGTGTGGACGGCGCGCCTGCTGTGGTGCACGATTGCGCTGGTGGTGGCGGCCGTGTGCCTCGCTGGCATACTGCTGTACGTGCCGAGCGTGCAGGAGCGCGTCGTCGAGAAAGTGTGCGCGAGCCTCTCGGAGCAGACGGGCTACGACGTCCATTTGAAGAACCTCCGCCTGAGTTTCCCGCTGCACCTCTCCGCCGACAGCATCGTGGCCTGCGAAGGCGGCGACACGCTGTTGCAGGCAGAGCGTATGCGGCTACACCTGCGCGTGCTGCCGCTGTTGCGCGCCGAGGCCGACGTGGCGGAGGTGGAACTCGGCGGCGTGAGCCTCGATACTCGCGAATTGGTAGGCGGCACGCACGTCAGGGGCAAGGTAGGACGCATCGCCGCCCCCCTACCCTCGTCGAAGCGGCTCTCTGCTGCGCGCATCGGATGGGAGACTCAGCACGTGCGCGTCGCGGCTGCTGAGATTCGCGACGCCGACCTGAGCGTTTGGCTCTCAGACACGGCATTTACGGACACGACGACATCGAAGCCCTGGCTTGTGAGCGTTGGCGGCCTGAGGCTGCGCAACGTGAAGGCGCGCGTGGCACTCGCCACCGCTCCCCCAAGCATCAAGGCGGGTGCGGACAGCATCGTCGCAGGGCGCGGGCAGATGTGGATAGCAGTGGACATCCCACGCGGAAAGATGCAGAACGGACACTTCGACACGCGATGCGGAACATACGCCGTACAGGGCGTGGACATCGCAGGTGCAAACATCGCCTACACTTCGCGCGGCAGCGATGGAAAATGGCAGCGGCGCAGCACGCCAGCGACGCTCCCCGACGACTGTAAACGCACCTCCGCCGACTCGCTTCGCGCAGAATGGGATTACGAGGACAACATCTCTGGCCTCGAAGCGTGGAGCCCCTTCACGCAACGTCCCAGCGGAGCGCTCGATACTGACGAGATTATACTTACGAACACGGACCTGCGCGTCGCGCCACTGCGATACAGCGACGCGGAGGGCACTACGCTGAACATCGAACACGCCGCGCTGCACGAACTGAACAGCGGAATGTCCATCGACGAACTGCGCGGCGAGGTGAAGGTCGATGACGAGGGCATCGCGCTCCCCGACTTCACGCTGCAAACGCCGTTCTCGAAACTGCGCATAGGCGGAAAGATACCCTGGAGCGCACTCTCGGAGGGATTCGGAAGCCTGAACATGGACCTCGACCTGACGCTGGGACCGCAGGACGTGGAGAAGATTCTGCGAAGCCGCACCCTCGACCTCTCGCGAAGCCAGCAGAAGCAGATTCTGGACCTCTATCCGCGACGCCCGCTGAGCCTGAAGGGGCACGTGCGCGGAAACCTCGAACACATACAGTTGCTGCCGCTCGACATCGCAATGCCCGACGTTGTTAAGGGGCGGCTGAGCGGAAGAATAGACCACGTGCAGACGAATCCCGCGGCCGACCTCAACTTCAACCTGCAAACGGGCAGCATGCTGCCGCAGATATACCGCAAGGCGGCGCCCGACGTGGCGCAGACGGTGAGCCTGCCAGGAGCGATGAGCATGAAGGGAAGCGTGCGATACGGCGCACCAGGAGGGCGCAGCGTGAAGAGCGACGCCGTAAGCCTTGCCTGCAACCTCGGCGTGGGAGGCGGAAATGCCGACATCAAGGCTAACGTCAGCAGTCTCAGCGCACTTAGCACGACAAGCGGCTCCGAAAGTTGGAACGTAGCGGCCACGACGCACAACCTGCCCATAAGGAGTTTCCTGCCCACAATGGACATTGCGCCCTTGTCGGCACACATTACGGCGCGCGGCAACACCTTCGACCTTCTCTCGCCCCGCGCACGCATCACCGCCAAAGCCGACATACACCGTGGGGCTTTCAGCGGCATCAATATCAGCGGAATACACGCCGACGCCGACGTCAGCAAGGGCGACGTGGAGGTCAGCGTAGTTTCCAACACGGCGACGCTGGACGGAACTGCCACTCTCACGGCACGCATCGAGGACCTCCTGCGCGACAAGAACACTACCGATGCCGACTACATCAGCGGCGACATACGCCTCGACCTCGCGACGGCAGACCTGAGGGCGCTGGGCTTCACCGCCGACACCCTCGAAACGGGAGGCATGCTGACGGCGCACTTCCACTCAAACGGCGACTTCACGGCATACGGCGCGGAGGGCACGATAGAGAACATCTTCCTGCAAACCAACGAGCAGGGATTCTCATCGGAGAACACGACGTTCAGTTTCGCAACAAGCCCCGACACGACATACGCCAACGCCAGCAGCGGCGACCTCGAACTGCACATAGGCGCAGAGGGCAGCGTGGAGAAGAATCTGCCGCGCATGACGGCACTGGCCGACGAGGCGGTGAGGCAGATTGACGCGAAATCCCTGGACATGCCCGCCCTGCAGGTGAAGGCGCGCAAGGAGAACCCGCTCAGCGGATACCTCGCCCTGAAAGGCATAGAGTTCAACACGGCATACATCGACCTCATCTCGCATCCCGAGACGGGACTCACGGGAGAAGCGAAAATCGGAGCACTGTCGAAGGGAGGACTGTTGCTCGACACCATTGGCCTCAGCATGGAACAGGATTCGCTGGGACTCGCACTGAACGGATTCGTGCGCAACTACAAGAAGAAAAACCCCACCAAGTTCGACGCAAGCCTCGAGGGCCACATCTTCGCAAACGAGGCGGAGATTAGGACAAAATTCTACGACAACCAGAAGGAGAAGAGCATAGACCTCGGCGTGCGCGCAGCACTGGCCGACGGCGGCGTCAGCGTCTCGCTGTTCCCACAGAACCCAATACTGGCGTATCGAACCTTCACGCTGAACAAGGACAACTTCATCTTCCTCGGCGAAGGCGGACAGATACGCGCCGACGTGGACCTCGTGGCTGACGACGGCACAGGACTGCGAATACTGAGCGAGCCCACAGACAGCGTGAACGACATCACGGCGTCTGTCTATAACATCAACCTCGCCGAACTGTCGAACGTTGTGCCGTACCTGCCAAAACTCGGCGGTACGCTGAACGGCGACTTCCACATCCTCGACAACCACGAGACACTGAGCGCGATGGGCTCGCTCGACATGCAGAACTTCGCATACGAAGGCACGCAACTGGGCAACGTGGGCGCAGACGTCGTATATCTGCCGCAGGGCGAGGACGAGCACTTCGCATCGGCATACATTCGCGCCGCCGACGAGGAGGTGCTCGAAGCCTCAGGCACATATTACGGCAAGACGGAGACCTTCGACGGCACGGCAAGCCTGCAACAGTTCCCATTGGCGCTGCTCAACGCATTCCTCGAGGGCACCGACGTGGCACTCGACGGCCACGCCATCGGCGACCTTGCCATACAGGGAGCACTCAGCAGCCCCAAAATAAACGGAGAGTTGCGAATGGACTCTGCACACATCTATTCTCCCGCCTACGGCTTCCGCTTCCTCATGGACGAGAAGCCCATTGCCGTTGAGAACTCGCGCATTCGCTTCGACAAGTTCAAACTCTCAACGACAGGCAAGAACCCGCTCACGCTGAACGGCAACATCGACGCCAGCGACCTCGCGAGCGTACGCCTCGCGCTGACGCTGCAGGGCAAGAACTTCGAACTCATCGACACAAAGCGCACGCGGCAAAGCACAATCTTCGGCACCGTGATGGCAGACATGATGGGAAGCGTGACAGGCACGCTCTCGAACATGACGGTGCGCGGGAAACTCGACATCCTCGACAAAACGGACATGACGTACATCTTGAAGGATTCGCCGCTGACCGTGGACAACAGACTCGGCGACCTCGTGCAGTTCGTGTCCTTCAACGACTCCATCGAGGACGGCGAGGAACCACAAGCGGAGGAGGAGATGAGCCTGAACATGGTACTCGGCATCAACGTACACGAGGGTGCGCGCTTCCGCTGCTTCCTG
>ONWB01000006.1 GCA_900321445.1 uncultured Prevotellaceae bacterium
CAGAAAACCACCTGGGGCCTGAAAAAAAGAGTGGGGGTATTGCTGCTCACCGGCTGTCTGGCAGCAGGGGCTCTGTTTGCCGCAACTCTTCGGTACCAGCATCGTTCCTATGATTCAGAGAGACTTCTCCTTCTGCAGTCGGCCTATGCCATGTGGCAGGACAACAAACTCTACGGTGTGGGGTTCCAGCGCTGGAACCAGGTCTACCGGTCCGGGTATATCCTTCCCGGAGCCAAAGAACCCACCTTATCCCTGCCGCACAACAATATCGCCAATTTTTTCTCGGGAACGGGCGTGCTGGGAGGAACAGGATACCTGCTTTTTACCTTTGGTTCTTTGGGAGTCCTGCTTTGCACCCTTCGGAAGCATCCGGCCAATGAGTATGCCCGGATGATGTTTTGGGTTTGGATTGCCATTTTTGTCCATGGAATCGTTGACAACAGTCTTTACGCAAAATTCAATACCCGGTTGTATTTTGCCATGTGGGGTATTTTTCTGGCAGCCAGCTTGGATTCCCGAAAGGAAAGGTTGAAGAAGTGAATCATTTTTACCATTATGTGATCAGTGCCCCCGATATAATGAAACGACGAAAGGCACAGATCGATGCCTTTGGAGCATGGGGAATGCGGCCTCAGTTTTTTGATGCCATTATGGGAAATCAGCTTTCTTCAGAACAGTTGGAAAAAGTGGCTGCAAAAGAGAACTTTTTGACATTGGGAGAAATAGGCTGTGCTCTGTCCCATCTGGGAGTTTATCAGAAGCTGTTGGAAAGCCGGGAGAAATGTGTCTATGTTTTTGAGGATGACGCTCTTTTGACGGAGGAATTTATCAATCTCCAACCCCAAATACAACAGTTTATGGAAGAACAGA
This sequence comes from uncultured Prevotellaceae bacterium, assembly GCA_900321445.1. GTDB lineage: Bacteria > Bacteroidota > Bacteroidia > Bacteroidales > Bacteroidaceae > Alloprevotella. The sequence continues at coordinate 871 of ONWB01000006.1, forward strand.
CCGCACCAACGGTGTTGCTGCTTTTTAACATCTGCGGCTACGAAAGAAGAGCCCGACGCATCAGTCAGGATGTTTCCATCATGAAGTGCCTGGGAGGGACCCGGGCTTATGCCTATGTATTGAACAGGCCGGCTGCGTTGAATCTGCTGAAGGCACAAATGCCAGTGAAAATAGAATTGGACGCATGGGCCATCTATCAAAAAATGGGGTTCATCCGTCTCTATTGTTTAAATAAAAATGTGGTGCAACTGAATAAAGCATTGGATGAAGATTCATTGATTGACAATATCGATGACCGCCTGGGCCGCGATGGCAAAAGGGTGAAAGGGATAAAAGACAAGCATGTCTATAATTGGTACAGACAGCTGACGATGATTGAAAAAATTCGATTCTTTGGGCGCCGGATCAGCCGGCACATTAAAGAACTGTACTATGAAAACAGTGAAAATGACTTATAAAAATATATTTATCGATGGTATTATGCATATGGGAGATATGATCATGACCGCCTCAGTGTTCCCGGTGCTCCGGAAACACTGTCCAGAGGCACGGATCACCTATCTCTGCAGCGCCAACCTGGCTTTTGTGGCAGAACTGCTGGAAGGGGTGGATGAAGTCATCCCCTACAGCTATGCCAGCGGAGGCGGGTACGGGGATGTGTGGCGGATCGGGCGGAACCTGTCCCGACGCCATTTTGACCTGGGGATTTCCCTGGACCCCCGGGAGCGGGTGACTCTGATGAAATGGTTTGCCCGGATTCCGGAGAGGGTCAGCATGGAACAGGCCCTGGGATGGAAACTGGGGTGGGAAAAATGGTTCTATACCCGGGACCTGGAACTGCCGGAGGGCTGGTCCTATCAGGAACATTCCATGGCCGCCAGCTTTCAGCAGATGATGCGGGGCTTTTTTGGAGATCCTTCTGTGGAATTCATCCCGCCCCGACTGAAACCCATGGCAGCGGAACAGGAGCAGTGGACCCAATCGCTGCTGGCCAAGGCACCGGCGGGAGAAAAGAAAATCGCCCTGTGCATCCAGACCACTTCCCGGACCAAGGACTGGCCGGTGGAAAAGTTCAGCCAGGTCTGTGACTGGCTGGTGGAAACCTATGGAGCCACCCTTTATCTGACGGGCATTCCTTCCCACCAGGAACGGGGAGAAGGCATCCTCCAGGGCATGAAACACCGGGAAAAAGTGATGGACCTGATCGGAAAAACCAGCTTCCTGGAGCTGACGGCTTTGCTGGGCCATATGGATCTGCTGCTGACCCTGGATACGGGGACGGCTCATATTGCCGCCGCAGCCGGGTGCCCGGTGGTAACCCTCTTCACCTTTAATTCCCCGGTTATCTATCGGGCTCCGGGAAAATACAGCACCGGTGTCAGCGGGCATTTGCCCTGTTCCGGCAAACACATCTGCATCGGTCCCAGCCGGTGTCCCAAATCGGATTGTGTGGATGCGGTGACTGTTCCCATGGTGGAATCAGCCGTTGAAAAACTATTTCAGGAGACAGCATGAAAACATTTGAACCGGGCTTTTTTGCCCTGGAAAATTTTATCGTAAAACAGGAAACCTTTGATGCACGGGAACCCCATTCCGGGGAACCCTGGCATGTGGCCTACAATGTGAATGACCCCTTTTTCCGGATCATGGGAGCGTCCATGGTCTCCGTACTGGAAAACAATCCGGATCATCCTTTTGTGTTCCATCTGTTTACCGATGGCTACAGCCGGGACAATGCGGAAAAGATCCGGCAGCTGGCGGAGAAATGGCACTGCCGGTGCACCCTGTATGAACTGGATATGGAACCCTTCCAGGACTTCCATGTCAAGGTGGCCCGTTTTTCCCGGATTACCTACGGCCGGCTGTACATGGCCAAGGTGCTGAAAAAAGAAACGGAATCGCTATGAGTGGCATTAATAGATTTTGAAATTAATTAGTGCAATGAATACAGACTCATTTGTCATCGTAATGGCCATAGGCAGTAAGCACAAGCACCACAACCTCAGTGTCGTGAATCTCATATACGAGCCGATGCTTCTTTGTGATGCGTCTACTCCATTCTCCAGCACGATTACCAGATAGAGGCTCAGGCTTTCCTGTTCCTGTACGAGGATGCTCTTTTAGTTCTGCCTCCAACTTCAAAAGCTTTTCAAAGGCTTTAGGCTCTTCCTGTTTCAGCTTCTTTGCGTCCTCAATAGCCTGTTTCTGATATCTGATAGTGTATGCCATTATCCAATCCTTTCAATAAGATCTGCTATGGTTTCACCCTCTTTAAGTTCAAACGAAGGCCCTTTCTTTGCCTCATCAATACGAGCAAAGAATTCCTCTTTAGTAAAAAAGGTTGGATCATCCTTCTTTTTCCTCGAAGGATTAGCGATAGAAACTCCTTTAAGAGCACCTAATATTTTCTTCAAACTTGGAATGAGACTTGCGTCCTCAATATTTAATACTATCTGTGTCATAGTTGCTCAGATATTTATTCAACGGCAAAAATAGGTATTAAATCTGAGATAACAAAAATAATATGGATAAGTTAGGCATGCAAGCCAGGTATCCTTCTGCGCACGCGCCCTTGCTCCCTCCTTCAAGGACACTTTCCTGAGAGGCTAAAATATAGAAATAATCCTCCGAAAAATGTTAAAAATGGCGTAGAACCTACACTACCTACACTATACCTACACTGTTAATAAGCTAATAATCAATCGGTATTGCAGTAGTGTAGGTAGTGTATGTGTTTTAAAAAACATATTGTATTCGCGAGAAAAACACAAAAATATCCCCTGAGCTATGATGCCCAGGGGATATTATTAGGATAGTGCTCTCTGCTCAGAGAGCAAAGTGTTGAATCACTTCATGTCCTCCCACAAGCCAGATCCCACGCCGCCTCTGTTCTCGCGGCTGAACTGTCCTGCGCTGGTCTCAGTGTTCGCTACTTTATCGTTTGTGCCGTTGTTGAGCTTAAAGCTTACGGCAATCAGGGAGTCGATCTGAATCGTCATAACTCCTGTGTTTGGTGCTTGATATGTCTTTTTCATGATGGTACTCATTTTATTTGATAACTTTCTTACCATTGATGATGTAGAGACCCTTTGCAGGCTCGTTGACACGACGGCCCTGGAGGTCGTAAACACTCTTCGGGCTCACCTGGTGGAGGATGTCGGTGATGGCATCATTCAACCCGAAGTTGATAGCGAAGCCACGAACGCTGGAGTCTGAGGGACGGTAGAATGCCTTGAAGCCCTTCACCGTGCCGAAGCCGTTCTTGTAGAAGCCGATTTCATTATCTACGACGGTGAAGATGTAGTCGCTTTCAGAGCTTGTTGCTGCGGCCACAGTACCTGTCAGTACTCCGCTGTCTGCAGAAGGAGTCGCGTCCGTAACGGATACCGTAGCAGCAGCGCTGTTGCCTACAAGTACAACACCCGTGTTGGCGGGGATGACGCCGTCCGAAATCTCCGTTGCAGAGAGGTAGTTGCTCTTAAGAGTAAGGGTGTATGCCGTTGCTCCAGAAACCTCTACGTTTACGGGGCTGTAGAACGTGCTGTAGTACGATCCGTCAAAAAGATTCAGCGCGATGGGGAGAGTGGTAACTTCCTCGAGATACCAGTTGCGATACTGCGGTCTGCTATCATAACCATTACCGCGGTCTGCACTTGTGCCACCATCGAATAAATAAGCATCTGCTGAGTGGAAGAGATAGCCACCATTTGATTGGCCGTCCTCAAATGTAACAGTAGATGCTGCGTCGCCTGTTACCCATGCCCAAGCCGAAGTTGTTACGCCATTACACATACCCGAACTGAGGTTCGTGAGTATTGTACCATCATAGTAGAAGATGGTCGTGGCATCTCATATCATCCTCGCGGTACTATTCATTCAAGGACAACAAGAAACTATAGCCGTACAGCATCTTTGAATACAACAATGGCTCGACACTTTTCTATCGGTATCGAACCATTATTAAATTATACTTCCTTATCAATAATCGTTATTCATTCTTTTAGACATCCAATTGGAACTACTAACACCCCATCCTCTGGACGCTTGTATGCATAGTCACCAACACCTGTCAAAACCATTAAGAAGGAAGGCTTCTTCATCTTAGTAGTATCAATCTTATCTGATAGTGCTTTTAGACTCTCAGCCCCTTCTTTTATTAATTCATACCCTCCGAGCTTTACTTCTATCAGACCGTAAGAACCATTTCGAAGATGAACGACCGCATCGCACTCAAGATTATTCTTGTCCCTGTAGTGGTAGACCTTTCCATCCAACGACTCTGCATAGACACGTAAATCCCTCACAGCAAGTGTTTCAAAAATAAGGCCAAACGTATTCAAGTCATTAATCAAATCGTTTGGACCTAAACCCAAAGCTGCTGTAGCAATGGATGGATCTATAAAATATCGAGTATCCGAAGTCCTGATAGCTGTCTTACTCCTCAAATTTGGATTCCACGCAATAGAATCTTCTATAACAAAGATTTCCCTTAGCGCCTTAATGTAACTGTACACAGTATTCTCAGACATTTGCTCATCACCGTTGTTCTTGATGTCTGCCAATATTGTTCCAGCCGTTGCTTGACTAGCCTGGTTACGAGCATAAGAACGCATGATGCGTTTGGCTAGTTCCTCATCCCTATCTACATCATCCACTCTCTTGATATCACTATTAACCACAGAGTCGAAATAGTCGAATGCTTGTGCAAGAGCAGCTTTATCGCTCTTTTTCAGCACAGCCTTTGGCCATCCACCTCGACAAGTAAGATATGCGAGTCTATCCAAATCTATATGGCTTTCACCATCAACAGACTCTGGATTCTTAAATAATTCACCCAAACTTACCATTCCTGTTGAGTCTTCCGACTCCCATAATGTCATCGTACGTAACTTAAGACGTGAAATTCTTCCAGTTCCAGTATGATGTATCTGTTCCTCCTGTATCACATTTCCCTCTTTATCCTTCTTCGGTTTAGGAGGTACAGCAGAACCAGTCAGTATAAACTGTCCATCATCCTCTCGTCTATCCACCTCATTTCTCACCGCATCCCAAAACTGGGGAGCAATCTGCCATTCATCTATCAGCCTTGGCGTATCACCAACCAAAAGTTTCGTAATATTCATTTTTGCAAGAGCTAAGTTCTGACTCAACTTATCAGGATCTGCCATTGACAGAACACTACCTGCCTGTTGCTTAGCTAATGTTGTCTTACCACAGAACTTTGGTCCCTCAATTAGAACAGCACCTGAAGCTTCCAACTTATCTGCCAGTATTTGGTCTGCAATTCTTTTCCTATATTCCATATTCTTGACTATTTTGGTGCAAAGATACAAATTAAATTTCAAATTCAGCCACTTTTTTAACAATAAATGTGGCAGTTGGCTGATTTTTAATGTGACAGTTGGCTAATTCTTGATGTGGCAGTTGGCCGTGTCTCGTTTGATTATTTGGCCAAATTGCGTCTTCTCTCATTAATCGTTATTTTATTTCCACATTCTGTAATCCCCCTAAGGGGGATTACAGGGCGCACTGCTTTACACACAGTTATTATAATAACTGTGTGTAAAGCAGTTACGCGCGTGCGAGCGCGCAAATAATTTTATACTTTGTATAAAATAGTGTATTCATATTAGAGTAACAGAAAGTGTGTGTGATTATCTCCGACTGGGTTCAATTCCATTGATTCGCAAGAGCCTATACACCGTTGACTTGGACCTAATACAAAGTTGCTGCTGTATTGCTGCTATGGTCAGGCCACTCATATATAAAGAGCTACAAGCAGCTATCTTATCTTTAGGTATTCCCTTGGGTCTACCAAACTTCTTTCCCTTGCGTTTTGCTTCAGCACGACCAGACTGGCATCTCTCAATAATAATCGTTCGTTCAAACTCTGCAAGAGCAGCAAAAACATTCATCATAAATTTACCAGAGTTTGTAGTGGCATCGATATTATCTTTTAACGAAATAAGGGTAATGTCACGCTTCTGCAAAACTGATGCTCGCGAGAAAAACACAAAAATATCCCCTGAGCCATGATGCCCAGGGGATATTATTAGGATAGCGTTCTCTGCTCAGAGAGCAAAGTGTTGAATCACTTCATGTCGGACCATAGACCTCCACCAGCACCACTCTGTTCACGCGTCATTTGACTAGGGGTAGTCGAGCCAGAGCCAGTTTTAATACCTATGTCAAATGTGCTCTCGTTTGTGGATGAGGTATTTATAGATCCCATGAGAAGACTTGCTGTCGTGATATCAACGATTTGCAGTTTAGGTGTTTTATATGCTTTCATAATTAAATATATGTCTTAGGGTGTTATTAGAAGAGAACTTTCTTACCATTCATGATATACAAACCTCTTTGCAGCTGATTTGCACGTCTGCCCTGCAGGTCGTAGATGTCAGAGGATTGTGGCAGAGTAATAGCTCCGTTGATGCCCGTTTCAACATCATCGAAGTTGAGTATAAAGCTACGTACGCCACTACTTACACTCAAATAAGCCTTGTTTGCTGCAAGGGTTGAGCCGTTTGCGTAGGGGTAGAAGCCAAGACCCTCATCTCCATTTCCAAAGATATAGCAGTTATCGCCAGCAGTTGTGGCGAGGAGAGAGCCAGTAAGTTCGCTGGTTACATTGCTATAGGAAGACGGTATTTCAAGTATCACGCTACCTGCCTTACTGATATCGCGGAGTATCATACCTGTTTTTGCAGGAACTGATGTCTGCTTAACACATCTGTAGCTGCCTGAATTCTCCTCAAGCGTATAGATCGCCGTATGATCATTTCCAGAAGGTATTGCTACGGGGAAGTTAACATACAACGTTGAGTATGATGCGGCACCAACTGTGGCGAGAGGAAGCTCTACCTGATCTGCCTTAATTATGTACCATGCAGAAGCCCCTTCAGCTCCAGGATCCCATGCCGTAAGGTCACCAACCGACCCATTACCACTATCATGTCCGAGCGTGTGTAGATAGTGGTGACCGTTATTATATGCGTCTGCCATATACAAGGCATATTGGGCTGTTCCTTCATATTTCGTCATAGTGATGCTTGTTTGGGTATCTCCCAGTACACCACCTAAATTTGTCAGATATTTTTCAGCATTGGGAGAATATAAATAGTATTTATTATCTTCTCCTGCATTCTCCAACTTCAAAACATTTCCAAAGTTGGTAATGTTATTCTCTGATTTTGCCCATCGAAGTTGGTTTGCACTACTAGCGTAAATTGCCGGAGCGTTTCCAGTCCAACTTGTAAATGCATTAACGATGCGGTAATAACCATTGGAAAGCGAAATAACATCTGTAGCGTTAATCGGATCCAGATGTGCATTCAAGCTACCAAGTTTATTGCTATACATATTATCAGCTACTGTTGTACGATACAAAAGAAGATTAGTCTTTAGTGTTGCCACATTAGCAACACTTTGGAAATAAGTACGTGTACCTACTGCTCCTACAGGTGCCTCGAGATAGAGACCATCAATAAAGTCAAGATAGTATTGGCCAGGTGCTACTACCCAGCATGTGCTTCCATTATCTGCGTCACGCCAACCAGCGATTTTTTTATTGGCATAGTCGAAATTTACGTAGTTGGTTGCACCATTGGGCTTCAAAGAGAAGTATCTGGTGGCATCAGTGTTGGTGTCAGACTTGTGAAGAGTGAATATGTGGTCTCCTGACGCCATTGCGAGTTCATCACTTTCACCAGTACGAGTAAGGGTGTAGCTCGGGTCTGCGGCAGCATTATAAATCTTGAAGCCGTCGTAGGGATTACCAACAAAGCAGAAGAGGCGATTTGTCGTAACACCATCATACTCTAAGACTTGCTCAGGCTTCACCTTATCAGAGTCAGAGTTCTTGTAGGACCACGACCACTTCTCGGCAGGATAATTGTAATAAGTGTGCATCTGAACAATTTGCCATTTTGCATTGTTATAGCTATCCGAAATTTGGAACGGGCCGTTCCATGTGGCGGTTACTATTACCTCTGTGGTCTCGCTGCTAATAGTTTCGGGCGAGTAATTTAAGGTCACGAAGTCGTTGACAAAGGAAGAGGGAACATACTCAGAAGATGGACTCTGCAGGTTCGTTGTAACGCTAATACCTTCATTAATCGTTGTTCCATCGCTCCACTTAAGTATATAAGTAACATCTTTGGTTGTATTATCTGACACAGTAACTGTTAGGTTTGACGCACAAGCCGCTATAGCAGTCGCTGCATCTGCACATCCTATAGGATCAGCACCGTTGATACTATAAAGCTTATCACTCTGAAGAGTAAGCTCATCGCTCCCATCACCCTTTACATAGATAGTCGTGAGATCACTAACGCCGTTCACTGATATAGGCTCGCTGAAAGTAACCTTGTACATACGAAGGAATGTGATTTTCTGACCACTTGTATGAGCATAGGGCTGTCCGATGTTGTTTACTGTAGCTCTGTCAATCCATAGATTATTGGTGTCGTCTTTGAATTTAATGGTAGTATTATCATTGTAAGAGCATTTGAAAGAATTTGCCGATGTCGCATCTCCCAAAGTGAAGGCACCACCTGTTGCAGTGCGCCCTCCCAAATACTTTTCAGCACTAACATTGTATATTTGGTAACCATTTGTGCCATTTTGTTTTAGTTCCCATATCCAATTAGAACGTCCCGTCACTGCAGGTAAAGGACGATCTTTAGTACAATTCACAACAGTCCCATTTGTGTTCTCCCACCAACTGTTGGCATTGCCTGAAATCATCAAAGCATAATAGACTGGATTTTCATTCGTTGATTTAATAAATGGATTAATAATTGGACAAGGCTTAACCGTTACAGTCAGAGTACCTGTATTCGCATTAATTGCAGCCACAACCTCTTCTGCACTCTTTTCTACGCCATCTATATAATAGGTCGCATTATAAGCGGTAGAGAAACTGGTAATATGGTTGTCTGAATTTGTGTAGTATTCAGAGGCTGACACATTACCATTAATTGTCACTGTTGCTGGATAATTATATACAGCTACACCATTCTCGTCCTCAAAAGTAAATATAGTACGATAAAAACGTTCAAACTTAAAAATCGAACCATCATCAAGGATATTATTATAAATACCCATATTTTTTCCAACGCCGCCATGGTTGCTCAGTACTGCTCCGCATGTTACCCCACCATAAGAATAAGTTCCACCATTAGGGTCGAATAGATTCAACGTCTTACTAGCGGAGCTAGCCCATGCCATACGGAAATGTGTACAGTCGTTTATAGTGCCATTGGTCTTTAATTTTGAATTTCCTTCTTTATAATCGGTAAATTTCCAATAACCTCCAGAAGGGTTAGAAATCAGCGCTTTGCCTTCGTTGTCCTCTTCGATTTTCCACATATAACCAATTATACCTAAGCCATTATGGGCATTAACATAATCGCCATTTTGCATCAAGGCAACGCTGCTACCCCGTGAGGGCAATAGTATGCGGTAAAAGGCACCGGGAACCAATGGATTACCTTTTGAGTCTTGGGCGGATGTCACATTCACTGTAGTGTATGCCCCCCACGCTCCACTTATACCCATAAGCAGAGCGTAAAAGAAAAGTAGAATTCTTTTCATTTTGAGATTGTGTTGTTAATTAGTTAGCTCACTTCGCAAACGCTTTCCAGCCTTCGAAAGACTTGCACCTTTCGGGCTGACGGACGCTGCTCCGTTCGCTGACGTTATTAAACTGTTAATTAGTTGAATTTGCGCGCAAATATAAAGATGTGTGGGAGAAATGCAATTTTTGCTCGTGATTTTTTTATAAAATAGAAGAAAAACTCCAGGAAACGTCCCAAATTGTCATTCGGGAGATACACATTGTAAGCATCCCATAATGTGAATTTGGCAAAATCCGCGCTGTTGTTTTGTGTCGCTACTTCTGCTTATTCCGAAAAAAGCGAGACTCGCGCTTTTTCATTGAGCCTTGCAGTGCACGTCAGCCCTGAGGGACGAAGTTCCGAAGTGGCTGGGGCACAATTGGCAAGGCGAGATAAAATTTCTCGAAAATTGTTATTCCTAAAATTTCAAAAACAACGAAACAAACGAAAATTTGGAGCATATTAGCACGATTCGTTCAATTCGTGTTCGCAAAAAAAACTGTGTCATCCGTGAAATCTGTGTGACATTATTGGTCGCTGCGCTCAAAATCTTTCGAAAATAGATATTAAAATTTTCGAATCAGATTTTATAGAGATTTTGAGGCCATAGGCCGACCTCTAATGTCTGCGTTCGTGGTCGTAACTTTTGTTTATTCCTAAAACCTCTAAAAAATCGAGAAAACTCAAAGTTTTATTTTTCTGTATTCTGTGTGACTTTAAGACAATGTCATACAAACCACATAATATGGAAACTTTTAAGGACTTGGTAATTTGTTTCGGGTGCGCGCGTACATTATTTAATATGAATATGGGCGTATTTGCTCATGTCACCTTGCGAGCCAGGACTCGGGGTTGAGGATGGAGCGTTCTTTCCAGATTTGGAAGTGTAGCGTGCAATTTCCTGATGCATCACGCCCTACGGAGCCGAGCGTCTGGCGTACGGAGACTTTCTGGCCCTTACGCACGCTAACGGAAGAGAGGTTGCAATATACAGTCATGTAGCTGCCGTGGCGCACGATGACGTTCTGGAAACCGTTCATGGAGAATATGTATGACACTTCGCCATCGGCTACAGCACGTGCTTGCGCTCCGCTGTGTCCGGTAATGTCGATACCTTTGTTGTTGAGCGTGACGCCTCCGGAAGAGTAGTTGCCGAAGTGTGTCGTGATGGCGTATGAGCCCGTTATGGGCATGGGGAGTCCGCCATGGAGCCCGCCGCCATAGCTTCTGCTTGGTGCTACGGGAGTCGTTGTCGTAGTCGTTTGCGCTGCGCGTTCTTGGCGTCGCTCTTCGCGTCGTTCCTGTCGCGTTTGTTTCTTGTCTTTTTTATCTTTCTTGCGGTTGTTGGCTTGCTGTTGTGCAGCCGCTTCCTGTTGCCGCCTCTTGCGCGCCTCCTCTTGGCGTCGTCGTTCTGCTGCTGCGGCTTCTGCCTTGCGTTTGCGCTCGGCTTCGAGTTGCCGTTTGCGTTCAGCCTCAGCCTCTTGCTGTACCAGCTGCGCTATGCGCCCATCAAGTTGCTGGCGGCGTTGGCGTGTGGCAGCGGCAGTGCGTTCCAGTTCCTTTTGTCGCTTTCCGAGTTGTGCTACAAGTTGCTGTTGCTGGCTCTCGCGTACCCTAAGCTGCTCATGCTGGCGTTGCGACTCGCTGAGAACTTCCGCTTTCTCGGCAGCAACGGCGGATAGTTCCGTTCGCTTCTGCATGACTGCTTCTTCCTTTTCGCGTATGGCGGCAGCCTGCATGCGCTGGAACTTTCCGTATTCTGATAGGTATCGCATGCGGCGGTACATCTGGCGGAAGTCCTTTGCCGTGAGTATGAAGCTCCAGAATGATGTCAGAGAGCGGTTGCGGTGCATATACATCACGGCGCGCTGGTGGCGGCGTCGGCAGTTGGCAAGGTCAGTCTCAAGTGCGCTGAGTTGCAGGGATAGGTTCTGCACGGCAGTTTCTAATGTATCGCGTTCCGCCTCGATGTTGCGGATGTGGCGTTGCTGTTTGCTTATCTGCTCATTGAGGATGTTGAGGTTGCTCATCTGTGTCGCAACATCGCGGCGTGTAGTGTTGATGAGACGCTCCGTCTCCTTTAGCTGTCGCTCCAGAGTTGCACTCTCCTGACGTAGACGTGCTATCTGTCCGCGCTGAGCGTGAGACGGCACGGCGATGAAGAACAGTGTGAGAAGCAGTGAAGCTAAAGAGGGAATATATTTTTTCATCGTTATTGTGTGTTCAAAGGTTCGAAAGCATTCGCAGCAAGTCTTCAGCACTGCGCTGTGAGTATTTCTCTGAGAGTTGCGTTCGCGTCTGCCATTTGCTGTCGTCGCCCAAGCGCGAGAGCGAAAGGGAAAGCGAGGTGTTGCGCCCAGAACCTGAGAAACTCAGTCGCATCGACTGAGGGAAGAGGTGCCCGCCAGGAGCTTTCGTGAAGTTGTCATAGACGCATACGAACTCGTCGCTGTCGGCGTGTCCGTGTCGGCGCACGCTGAGGCGGTCTATCTTCTTGCTGTCGCGCAAGGCGAGGAAGTCGTATTCGAGAGTGGGGGTGTCTGTAAGTGAAAGGAGCACATGCCCTCCACTTGCAGATGCGCGGAAGCGGCCGAGCGAATTCTTTGGCGATGTCTCGCCAGGAACAAAGATTTCATTCCAGAGCACAGCCTGCAGGCTATAGAAGTCCAGGCCCGCTTTGGCGAGGAAGCCAACGTCGGAATACTTTGCGCGACAATATTGGCGGTTGATGCGGTCCACGAGGAGGACCTCATCGGGCGTACACTCCAAGCGTCCCACCTCGGTACCCAACAGGGGAAGGGTGAGAGAGAGTTGTACCACGTCGTCGCGCTTCATGCGCAACTTGCCGTCGCAGCTGATTTCCTTGCTGCCGAATTTCAGCGTTACACCGAGGTTCGCCGTTAGGTTCTTGGTCTCAACGCGCGCATTCCAAATGCTCTTTGCCATTGCTGCAGCATCAATGCTGCCCGTTTCGAGCTTTTCTCCCGAGGGGTTGTTGGGATTGTCCTGCGTCTTGCAGGATGAAAGTGTGAGCGCAAGCACGAGAGCTGTTGCGAAATAGTATATGCGTGTCATGTTACTTTCCGTTCATTTTTTTTCTTATCTTCTTTGCCTCCGCGTCGTCGGAGTATTTAAGTGCAGACGTCCAATAGTCGCGTGCTTTCGAACGTTCGCCCAGTGCGGCGTGGATGTCACCCGCGTGGTCAAAGATGGTTGCGTCGGCATCACGAAGATCCATGTATTTTATAGCCTGGTCAATGTATATCTTCGCCTGTTGGTGCTTGCCTGCAACGAAGAGAACCCAGGCATAAGTGTCGAGGTATGTTGTGTTCTTAGGCTCTATGTCCACAGCCCGCTTTGCGAGCTCCTCCGCGTGCTCAAGGTTGCGTCCCGCCAGCGCTAGGAAATATGCGTAGTTGTTCAGGCATAGGGCATTGTCGGCATTGTGGGAAAGAGCTTGCTCGTAGTATGAGAAAGCTTCCTCGTCGCGGTTGAGCTCGTGGAGGATGTCTCCCAGCATGGCACAAGCATCAGAACGCAGGTCAGGCTGGTCGTCGTCGCCAGAAGCCTCGAGGCCACGTTTCAGTACTTCGGCAGCTGCCACAGAATGATATTGTTGATATAAGCTTGCACCTTCCAAGAAGTAAAAGATGAGTTCGTCGGGCGATGCTTCCTGTCCGTTTCGGCACTGTTCGTAGAGGGAGTCCCAATCCTGTGCATCGCGGTATGTCATGATAAGGCGCAAGCGCACAGCATTGTCTTGCGGTGAGAATTCGAGGTACTTCTTCCACGCTGCTGCAATCGCTTTAGTGTCGGCTCCCTGTTCCTCCAAGGCTTTGGCATACGCGTTGGCGATAGCGGCATCACATACGGGGCTGTTGTATGCCTCTTCGATTACGCTCATAGCCCATTCCTTTTCCTGCTCAGCTTCGGGGGTGTCAGCTTCGTAGAGGAGGTAGAGGCTGCATATTCGCACATAGCGTGAGCGCATTTCTTCCATCATCCTCGGGTTAAGAACCATGCGGCGCACGATGTCGCGAAAGAGCGCCTTGTCGTTTTCAGAGTTTGTAGAGATGAAGCGCGCCATCTGCAACTCCGGAAGGTCTGGGTCGATAGTTTCAGCCATGCTCCACACCTTTTTTGCATCATCGCTGAGTCCCACATCGTAGTATTGCGTTCCCACCCATGTGAGTTCTTTCGCGTCGCTGGCATTAGAGGTTGCATAAGCGCTTAAGACCTTGCGCGCATTCGTCGTGTCCTCCTCAATAATATAGGAGAGAAAACGCCCAGAAGCTATAATCCTTGGGTCGTCAACGAGTGGCTCGAGGTGGTCGAGGGCGCTGCGCGTGATGTCGAGGTGGTTTGTGCGCATGGCAACGCTGGCGAGCATGGCGAGGCGTTCGTCGTTGTTCTTTTTCATCCTCGTAAGCCGTTCGAGTAGTGGAAGTGCTTCTTCAAGATGCCCTTCGTTGAGTTCACGGTCTGTCCAAGTCTCAAGATACTCGTAGTTGTCGGGGGCTTGTTGTGTAGCAAGGAAAATCAGGGAGTCAGCCCGCAGAGACATGAGAGTGTCGATACGTTCGAAGGCAATTACCTTCATTACGCAGCCCAGCTGGTAGTTTGCCGCTGCACTCTTTGGATTCAGCTTTGCAGCTTGCTCAAACATTTTGAGTGCTCCCAGCGTGTCGTTGGCAATACGGTCGATGACACCTTGTGAATATACCTCTTGAAAGCGGATGTGGTCTTCGTAGCTCAGAGCATAGGGCACATTCTTCCGCTGCTGTGAATTATGCGATGTTCCACAGCTGCAGAGTATTGCCATTAGGCCAATGAGTATGATAAATATGCCTCTTTGCGACATCTTGGTACCGTTATGCTTAGTTCTTTCCCGAATGTCCGAAACCACCTTCGCCGCGTTCCGTCTCGTCGAGGGCGTCCACTTCCAGCCATTCTGCACGTTCGTGGCGTGCTATTACCATTTGTGCTATGCGGTCGCCATCGTTAACGACGAAATCGGAGGAAGATAGGTTTACAAGTATGACTCCAATTTCGCCGCGATAGTCGGCGTCAATAGTGCCAGGGGAGTTAAGCACGCCGATGCCACTTTTCAGGGCGAGGCCCGAGCGGGGGCGTACCTGTGCCTCGTAGCCTGCAGGCAGTGCGATGCGCAGCCCTGTTGGGATAAGACGTCTTTCGAGTGGACGCAGAGTGATGGGTTCATTGAGGTTTGCCCGCAGATCCAGACCTGCGCTCAGTGGCGTAGCATATTGGGGGAGATTGTGGTGTGAAAGATTGACGATTTTGATTTTCATTATGGAAAATATTACTTTTGCGCCTGCGAAAGTACGCAAAATACAATAAATATCGGTCATTAGTGTGCGGAAAATACAAGAAAAGGTGTATTTTTGCGTTCGGTAAACAAAGAATATGGATTGGAAACGACTTATTTCGTATAAACGCTTCGGCAAGGAAGACGCATATCACGCCACTGCAGAATACAGGAGCGAATTTCAGCGTGACTTCGACCGACTGATATTCTCCTCGGCTTTCAGGAGGATGCAGAACAAGACGCAAGTGTTCCCCCTTCCGGGTAGCATCTTCGTTCATAACCGCTTGACGCACAGTTTGGAAGTGTCGAGCGTTGGCCGTAGTTTAGGCTCAGATGCCAGCAGGGAACTTCTGCGCCGCCATCCAGGGCTTTCAGACGCTGGCATTGACAATTTCGGAGCCATTGTGAGTGCTGCATGCCTTGCTCACGACATGGGGAATCCCCCCTTCGGCCACAGCGGAGAACGTGCCATTCAGAGTTTCTTCTCTGAGGGTCAGGGTAGCGTGCTGCGCGAGCAGTTGCCGAAGGAGGTGTGGGCAGACCTGACAAGCTTCGATGGAAATGCGAATGCATTCCGCCTTCTCACGCACCAGTTCAACGGCCATCGTCTTGGGGGCTTTGTGATGACATATTCTGCGCTGACATCGATAGTGAAGTATCCTTATCCTGCTACGATGTGCGGAAAAAAGAAGAAGTTCGGTTTCTTTGCCGCAGAGCGCGAATACTTTGAGCGCATCGCGGAGGAGCTTGGACTTCGCGTGTTGGAAGAAACGGCAGAGGGGCGTCGTTATGCGCGACATCCGCTTGTGTATCTTGTGGAGGCCGCCGACGACATCTGCTATCAGATTATGGACATCGAAGATGCCCACAAGTTACGCTTGCTCTCCGACCAAAAGACGGAGGAACTCCTGCTCGGTTTCTTTGAACCCAAAGTGCGTGAGTCCATACGTGCGGCATATCCATCCGTCACGGACATCAACGATCGTATTGTGTACTATCGCTCGTGCGCCATCAATGCTTTGGAACAGGCTTGTGTGCGCATTTTCGTGGATGCAGAGGACGAGATTCTTGCTGGAGAGTTCAAAGGAAGTCTCGTTTCGCATCTTCCCGAAGCTCTCAGAGAGGCTTATGCCGCCTGCGAGCGGGTGGCTGTGGCGAAGATATACAACAGCAAAGAGGTCCTCGATATAGAACTGTCGGGTTACCACATTATATATACTCTTCTGGAGCTCATGACGGAAGCCGTACTCTCTCCTGAGAAAGCCTATAGCCAGCTTCTTCTTGGCCAAGCAAGTTCGCAGTATGAACTTAGGGCTGAGAATCTGTCGGACAGGCTGATGGCGGTCGTGGACTACCTAAGTGGTATGACGGATGTCTTTGCTCTCGACTTGTATAGGAAGATATCAGGGCAGAGTCTGCCGATGGTATAATTGACAATAACCAATAAACGTTAACCAATAACCAATAACCAATAACCGTTAACCGATAATTTCATTGAGCTCTTCCGAAGGCTGGAAGGCGATACGCAGAGCGAGATAACCTTTAGATAAGAAATGTTGACCAATAGCCGATAGGTGCAGTGGGTAAAGAAAAGGATTCATATGGTCAGATACTGAAGTACACGGGGCTGCTTGGCGGTGTCCAGGTGCTTAGTGTGCTCATGTCCATCGTGCGCAACAAGTTCACGGCAGTGTTCATAGGCCCGTGGGGTATGGGTATGGCGCTTGTGTATAGCAAGGCGGCGGAGTTCCTGTGCAGTATGACGAACTTTGGCCTTGGCATAAGTGCTGTGCGAGGGTTGGCGGAATTATCAGAGAAAGGCGACAAGGAGCGTGTTGGCGATTATATAAAGATAATACGTTCGTGGACACTCATCACGGCCCTGCTCGGCTTTGTGGCTTGTGTGGTACTTGCTCCGGTTCTGAGTCGTCGCATGCTCGGTGACTACCATTCTACGAAAGGTTTTCTGCTACTGTCTCCCACAGTATTCATGCTCACGCTGCTTGGCGGTGAGATGGCGATACAAAAGGGCTTGCATCTCTTGCAGCGCATGGCGGTTGTGTCAGTCGTGAGTGCGTTCCTGACGATGTGTACTTCGATAGCCATCTATGCTTGGTTAGGAATTCATGGTGTGCTGCCCGTACTACTTACGATGACAGCATGTACGCTCGCCCTCAACTTGCGTGCAACAACCCGCGACTATCCTTACCGTGTGAACATTCGCAGCCTGCATCTGCTGCGGCGCGGTGGCCATCTGCTGAAACTCGGTGCCGCCTTTACTTTAGCTGGTATTGTAAGTGCTGCCGCCGACCTTGTAATCGCCTCGTTCATATCGCGAACGGCGTCTCCGCATGCCGTCGGCCTTTATGGAGCATGTTTCACGCTCATTGTTTCCTATGCCCGTATAGTCTTTGTGGCGATGGACGCCGACTACTATCCGCGCCTTTCAGCAGCAGGCGAGGATGTGGAGCACCGAAACATCATCGTGAACAGGCAGATAGATACGCTCGTGCTGCTGATGGCTCCGTTCCTAATACTATTCTCGTTGTTCCTGCCTATCATCGTGCCGCTGATATTGACGGCGCAGTACATGATGATTGTTCCTATGGCGATTTATGCGATGAGTTATATGTATTTCAAGGCGGTATATACTCCAGTCTCATATATGGCTTTGGCGCGTGGCGACTCGTTGGTGTATCTCACTATGGAAACTGCCTATGCGCTGGTATTAACCGCGGCCGTGACGGGGGGCTTCTATTATGGGGGACTCCCGGGCGCAGGTCTGGGTCTCTCTGTTGCTAACCTTTTCGACTTGGTGGCAATAACTACGGTTTATAGGTGGCGCTATGGTTTCCGCTTCGAGACAAAGGTGTTGCAACGCAGTCTGATGCAGTACTTGCTACTCGTTTCGGGACTTGTATGCGCCATGCAGTCCGAACTCGCCTTGAAGATTCCGCTTGGCGCCATTGTGGCAAGCCTGAGCATGTGGACGTCATGGAATGTGCTGCGCCGTGAAACGAGCATCGTGCAACGGCTGAGGGCCAAGTTAGGACGCTCATCAAATGAAGAATGATTAAACAAACAGATTAATTACAAAACCATGAAAAAGTACATTATGTTCGCAATGCTCTTGTTTGCAGGCATTGCAGGCCTACAAGCACAGACAATTCCCCAAGAGTCAATGTGGTATAACGGCTTTGAAGAGTATGTGGCAACAGTACGCGGCGACAAAGTATATCTTGTCGGTGGCACCCCTCACGAGGGAGGCTGCGAGCTGACACTTGTGCCGATAAAGGAAAAGGTTGTGCGTGAAGATGCACTGACGTTAAATGTGGTGGAATGCTATACCGTTGTTGAACGCCCAGACGTGACTGCGGAGCACGTCGTGCAGGATAACGTGGATGCAATCGTTCTGATTGACGAGGCAGGAATGATTAGCGAGGTGCTTAATCGTACGGAGCTGTCAGTTTCTGAGAATATGGAACTTGACATGCACGACGTATTCAGCGGAACATATTCTACGATGCAGGTTGGTTTCCTTGGGCATGGCGAGGAATACGTCATAGACCACGGAAGGTGCAAGATGGGAGCAGACAAGCCCTTCGCCAAGTATGAATACGCATTGGAGTATGATATTCCAATAGGCGTTATCAGCGTAGGAGACAAGCTATGGATGATTGCGCCGACAGTTCTTGGCCTGAATATCTACCCTGCTACCTATGATGATGATGCGGAGTTGTATAGTCGCACAGGCGAGGCGACTCCTGTCTATTGGAGCGACCATGCGAAAGGACGCTTCTGCATTGCTAGTAAGAGGGTGCTTAATATGATGATGCTAAGGTCTTACAATAAGACGGCACTGCGACTCATGCGTAATGAAATTCTTGCGCGCCACGGCTACGTGTTCAGTAACGAGGAGCTATCCACATATTTCTTAAAACAGGACTGGTACAAGCCCGCAGCGAGCAATGATGATATTAGGCTCTCTGCCATCGAGGAGTTTAACATAAAAATGATACTGAGTGCAGAGGCTACGCCCGATGATGAATGGTCAACGCAAATGGAGGAGTAGGGGCTGTTGGCAGTCGCTTCAATGCGACAAAGTTGAAAAGCGACTGCGGTTCTTGCTCAGTTCAGAAATCATTCGTATTTTTGTAGCCGAATAGACATATATTAATAGAAATAACATGGAAAACATTATTGCTTGGTTCGACGGACTTGAGCCTGCGTTGCGCATATATTGGGGCATCGCAATTTTTGCTTCTCTGGTGTTTGTGATACAAACCATCCTCACCTTTATTGGTATTGGTGATACCGACGGGGGAGATGTGGATGCTGGATATGGTGCCGACGGCGACGGAAACGGCGACACTATGGATACGGGAGGAGCGATACAACTCTTCACCATACGTAACTTTATAAACTTCTTCCTTGGCGTAGGTTGGGGTGGAGTTTGCTTTTGGAACACGATATCCAATCCCCTGTTGCTGGCTCTCGTGGCACTAATCACTGGAGTCCTTTTCGTGGGAATATTTATCTTTATGTTCAGCAAGCTTAGGCATTTAGAGCATACCGCATCCTACGACCCGCAAGATGCGGTGGGGCAGATTGCAGACGTTTACCTACGCATTCCTGCTGCGCGCGAAGGCGTGGGGAAGGTGCAGACCCCCATTGCAGGCTCTGTACAGGAAATAGCCGCTGTCACAGACGGAGAGCAATTGCCATCGGGTACAAAGGTGCGCATCCTTGAAGTCATCGGGAATAATACCTTGCTGGTGGAAAAAGCGTAGGAATGCCTAGGAAACTATAGGAAGCCCTAGGAAGCCCTATAACTAAAAAACATAAATCAAAACCAATAATCTCTATGGAACTTTATCTTATTCTTGTCTTGGCAGTCGTTGCAGTACTGCTTTTCATGGCAATTATCAATCGTTATCGTCGTTGCCCTTCTGACAAAATCCTTGTTGTCTATGGTACGCAAGGCTCCAATAGGAGCGCCAAGTGCGTGCATGGCGGAGGTACCTTTGTGTGGCCCATCATCCAGGACTATGCGTATCTTTCGCTGACTCCTATCAGCATAGATGCCAACCTTACCAATGCCCTGTCGCGTCAGAATATCCGCGTCGATGTTCCCTGCCGCTTTACGGTCGGAATCTCCACAGAGCCCGATAGTATGCTGGCTGCAGCGGAGCGTCTGCTCGGACTTACTCCTCAGCAAATACAGGAACTTGCCCGCGATATTCTATTTGGACAGCTCCGTCTTGTGATTGCTACAATGAGTATCGAGGAGCTGAACTCCGACCGCGACAAGTTCCTTGAGGCCATATCGTCGAATGTTGAGGTAGAGTTGAAGAAGATAGGCCTGCGCCTCATCAACGTGAACGTGACCGATATCAATGACGAGAGCGGTTATATCGAAGCCCTCGGACAGGAAGCTGCCGCCAAGGCCATCAACGAGGCTAAAGTGCGTGTTGCAGAGCAGGAGAAAATGGGTGAAATAGGTAAGGCCGACGCTGTCCGCGAAACCCGTATCCGCACGGCGGCTGCTAATGCTGAAGCTGTAAAGGGTGAAAACGAGGCGAAAATCAATATCGCAAACTCCGATGCCGATCGTCGCGAGCGTGAGGCTGAGGCCCTGCGCCGTGCTACGGCTGCTGAGAATGTGGCGAAGGCACAGGCTCTGGAGGAATCCTATGCTGCTGAGCAGAAGGCCGAAAATGCCCGTGCCGAGCGCGAACGCTCTACGCAAAACGCCAACGTCATCGTTGCGCAGGAGATCGAGAAGAAGCGTCTTGTAATCGAGGCTGAGGCTGCTGCCGAGCAGAAGCGCGTGAATGCTAAAGGTGAGGCAGATGCAATCTTCGCCAAGATGGAAGCCGAGGCAAAGGGACTCTATGAGATTCTGACCAAGCAGGCGCAAGGTTATGACAAGATGATACAGGCCGCAGGTGGCGATGCTACCAAGGCTTACACGCTGCTACTCTTGGAGAAGCTTCCCGAGCTGGTAAAGACGCAGGTGGAGGCCATCAAGGGTATCAACATCGAGAAGGTTACTGTTTGGGATAATGGCGGTGGCGGAAATGGACAGACCAGTACCGCGAACTTCCTCTCTGGGCTTATGAAGAGCGTTCCTCCACTTGGAGAGTTGTTTGACCAAGCAGGCATGTCGCTTCCCGAATATCTGGCAAAGAAAAAGGAAGAGCGTGCGCAGGACGTCGTTGCTGAACAAGCCGCGGAGGTTGTTGCCGAAGAAGAGCCAGAGCCAGAACCGGAAGAGGTTGTTGTTCCGCCTCCTCCCGTAGATCGTAGCCGTAAGCGCAGGTAATTAAGCTTAGCCGCAGTGCTACGTTTGTGGTAAGTATAAGAAGTTAAAGGAGTTGAGGCTATCGTTCTTCAGCTTCTTTAACTTCGATTAATAGTTGAGTAAGTAATAAAAACCTCTCTGCTATTTGCTTTTATCTACCATAATCAGTATTTTCGCGCCGTCTTAGAATATTCGGAAATAAAAACACTACATATTATAATGGACAAAAACCAGGAGAAAGGACGCATCGCGCAGATTATCGGTCCCGTTGTGGACGTACAGTTCGACACTAACGGCCGCCCAGCAAGCGAAGTGCTCCCGAAGATTCACGAAGCCCTTGAAGTAACACACCCCGACGGTCGTAAAATCGTCATCGAAGTACAGCAGCACCTTGGCGAGGACACCGTGCGTACTGTCGCAATGGACAATACCGACGGCCTGCAGCGCGGTCTTGAGGTGGTAAGCCTCGGATCGCCAATCACGATGCCTACGGGTGATCAGATTAAGGGACGTATGATGAACGTAATCGGCGAGACCATCGACGGACTGCGCCCCGTGTCGAAAGAGGGTTCTGCATACCCTATCCATCGTGAGGCTCCCGACTTCCAAGAACTGAAAACCTCGCAGGAAGTACTCTATACTGGTATTAAAGTTATCGACTTGCTCGAGCCCTACTCAAAGGGTGGTAAGACGGGACTCTTTGGCGGTGCTGGTGTGGGCAAGACGGTGCTCATCATGGAGCTCATCAACAACATTGCCAAGGGACATGACGGATTCTCCGTATTCGCTGGCGTTGGAGAACGCACCCGTGAGGGCAACGACCTTCTTCGCGAGATGATTGAGAGTGGTGTCATAAAGTATGGTAAGGCCTTCGAGGAGGCTATGGAGCGTGGTGAGTGGGACCTTACGAAGGTTGACTACGACGAAGTCGCAAAGAGCCAGGCAACGCTCGTGTATGGACAGATGAACGAGCCGCCGGGTGCACGTTCCAGTGTGGCGCTTTCAGGACTTTCCATCGCCGAGAGCTTCCGCGATAGTGGGGCTGCCGAAGGCCGACAGACAGATATCCTTTTCTTCATCGACAACATATTCCGTTTCACCCAGGCTGGTTCTGAGGTTTCTGCCCTGTTAGGACGTATGCCGAGTGCTGTGGGTTATCAGCCCACGTTGGCCAGCGAGATGGGTGCCATGCAGGAACGCATCACTTCGACGAAGAATGGTTCCATCACGTCCATTCAGGCCGTATATGTGCCTGCCGACGACTTGACCGACCCCGCTCCTGCTACTACGTTCACGCACCTCGATGCAACAACGGTGCTTTCGCGTAAGATTACGGAGCTCGGTATTTATCCCGCCGTTGATCCTCTGGCAAGCACGAGCCGTATCCTCGACCCGAACGTCATTGGCCAAGAGCATTACGACTGCGCACAGCGTGTGAAGCAGATTCTCCAGAAGTACAACGAGCTCCAGGACATCATCGCCATCCTCGGTATGGACGAACTTTCCGACGAGGACAAGCTAACCGTGAACCGCGCACGTCGTGTACAGCGTTTCCTGTCGCAGCCGTTCACTGTGGCAGAGAAGTTCACGGGCGTTCCTGGCGTGATGGTACCTATTGAGGAAGTCATCCGCGGTTTCAACATGATTCTCGACGGCGAAGTCGATTACCTGCCCGAGCAGGCATTCCTCAACGTCGGCACGATTGACGACGCAATAGAAAAGGGTCGCAAACTCCTCGAAAGCGCGAAGTAGCATGGCAAAGGAAGTAAAGAGACGCGACGGCAATTCTGTGGAGTGGACGGTAGTTCCCGCCCGAGGGCTTGCATGTCACCATCGTCAGCCCTGAGCAGACGCTTTTCGAGGGGCAGGTGGACAGCCTCACCGTTCCAGGCGAGAAGGGGCGCTTCGAGGTGCTGAAGGGGCATGCCCCCATCATCTCCTCGCTCACGGCGGGCAGCGTCGTGTGCACTGGCGAGGAGTCGTGTGAGCTCAAGATCAGTGGCGGCTTCATCGAGGTTGCTCACAACCGTGTCTCACTCTGCGTGGAGGAATAAGACGTCATGAAGTACTGGCCTATATACCTGCTTGTCCTCTGCGGCGTGTTGCTTTTCGCCGTGGAGGGCTTTTTCGTGTTCAGCGAGAGTGCGTGGCTGCTTCTGGGCATCACGCTTGTGCCGGCCTTGGTGTATGCCCTGCTGACGTGGGCTGAGCTCAGCGTCGTGGGGCGGAGGCGTCGCGAGGGTAGCGGTACGCTCGTGGGTGCCTACATGCTGTTCAAGGGTGTGCGGCTGCTGCTGACGATTATGGCCGTTGCCGTGTACATATACGTGTCGGCGCCGCTGAGGATGGCTTTCGTCGCGAACGTGCTCGGGCTCTTCGTGCTGGCACTGGTGGCGACGAGCGTCGTTCACCTGCGTGAGGAGCGCAGGGGATGAGCGTCGGAGATGTAAAGATTTTTCACCCTTAACGGCGCGCCGTTCGACTTTTCAGCGTTTATCGGCATTCTGGACGTGCGATTAATAAGTGCGGCTTCCTAAGCGAGGAAGTGCGGCTTCCTAGGCGAGGAAGTGCGACTTCCTAAGCGAGGGAAATAGGCATCCTTCCCGAGGATGTGTGACAGGTGTCAAGAATTTTCCGCATATACCCCGCCCGCACATTATATAAATATATGCGGAAGTGTTTGCCAATAAGAAAAGTTTCCCTACTTTTACGCTCGAGAATTAGAAGAAATGACGATGAGGCTCATCAAGAACATACTCTCCGCCCTCTGCCTGGCGCTCGCCTTCGCGCTGCCTCTGCGAGCCCAGGAAAATGCGGCATTGCTGCCCGTCCGTAAGGTAGCGGCGGAGCGGTTGCCCGACCTTGGCGTGCCACGCTCGGGGCACGCTGCCCTGTGCCTCCCCAGTGGAGAACTTATCGTCTTCGGCGGACATACGACGGGATTCGTGCCCACGCCGACGGCGGAGTGGTTCGACGGCAAGGCATGGCACACGTTGCACATGACCTATGCCCACGACCAGGGTATCGTGTTGCCGCTCTCCGACGGACGCATCCTCTTAGCTGGAGGACATGAGCAGCCGCTGGGCATAGGGCAGACGTTCACCCTAGAAACTTACGACCCGAAGACGCGCACCTTCGGCAGCTTCGGCTGCATGGACCGCAGGCGCTGCTTCGCCTCTGCTGCGGAGCTCGGCGACGGGAGCGTACTCATAGCAGGAAACTGGTACGAGGCGGACGGCATGGAGCTGTGGAACGACAGCAGCCAGAACCTGAAGTTGAAGGACGTCTCCATGGCGCGCTGCCTTCCTTATGTGTTGCGTACGGCTGCGGATGACGCAATACTCTTCGGCAACAGGAACGAGCACGGCGACAGCCTTGCGCAGTGCGCCACAGTTGATAGACTGAAGGACAAGGCGTACGAGGAACCGTTCCTGCGAGAGTGGCAACCCCTGTGCGAGCAGATAGACTGGCGCAGCTACGTCAGCTTTGTAGGTAACGAGGCATCAGGCCGCTATGCCTACATCCTGCCCGTAGAGAACGGGGAAGGACGCCTCGCGCTGGCACTTGTAGATGGCGGACGCTTCACGCCCCTCAAGACCGACTACGACATTCCGAGGGAATACGACGGGCGTCGCATCTCATGGTTCAGCCGCTTCATAGCCGACAGGGACAGGAAGTGCGGCTACCTCGTGGGGAATGACAACGAGAGCCGCCTCTATATCCTCCGCGCGGACTATGCTGACGCGCTCGCTGCTGCAGGGGGCAAGGTCAAGCTGTCATTGTTTGTCACTGAACCATTGGCAGAACTCTGCCCCGCCTGCTCGCCAGTACTGACACCCGATGGCTACCTTGTGATTGCGGGAGGTTTCATTGAAGATAACTTCAACCCTACTGCCGTTGTCTATCGTCTGCCTCTGGGAGTGCATGAGGATGAGGCCGACGGTAATGCGATATGGCCTTGGGTCGTGGTAGTCTTGTGCCTGGTTCTCGTTGTAGGCGCACTCCTTATTATATATATTAGGAGGCGCGTCAAGAGCATTCGTCGCGATGCAGCTATCCCGTCGGAGGCCGAAGCCATGACTGAAACGCAGAGCGCGGCAGATGCAGAGACAATGGAGCGTCTGCGAAAATATATGCAGGAAAGCAACGCCTTCCTTAATTCCGGACTGCGCACTGCCGATGTAGCTGTTGCGACAGGCACTACCGACCGCGAACTCTCCGCCTGCCTGCGGCGTCAGGGCTATCGTTCCTTCCCCGATTTCGTTAATGCCTTGCGTGTGGACTATGCCTGCGAGCTGCTGCGTGAGCAGCCAGAGATCAAGATACGCGCCCTCAGTGCCGCTGCCGGCTTCTCCTCAGAGAGTGCATTCTACAGCGCCTTCAGCAGTCGCACCGGCACCACGCCGAAGCAGTGGCTCGCAGAGAACAGCTGACAGAAACCACGCATTTTCCCATAAAACGACTCCTGATTTTCGTAATCAGGAGTCGTTTTACAATAATCAGGAGTGTTTTTAAGAAAGTTTGCTATATTTTTGCAGCCGCAAATCAACGTTAAAATACAGCAAATCACATTATGAGAAGAAACATCCTTTTGCTTGCCTTGCTGCTTGGTGCGGCAGGCATGGCATGGGGGCAGAGTACCGCCACGCAGCGACTTGTGGTATGGTTGGCAGACGGTACGACTGTCAGTCATGACCTGACGGACGAGCCTGAGACGACATTCCAGGATGGTGCCCTGTTCTTGAAGACCGACAAGGTGACGGTCAGCTATCCTTTGGATAAAGTCCTGCGCTATACCTACGAGGGTGAATTCCCGAAGGTCGGCATCCAGCCCGTACGTTCTGGCGAGGTGCGCTTCTCGCAGGGCGCGGACGAAATGAGATTCGACGGCCTGCCTGCTGGCACGCCGCTCGAGCTCTATTCCCCCGACGGACGCCTCCTCGCCGTTCAGACGGCTGCGGAGGGGCAGCCCGCCGTCATATCCCTCAAAGGCAGACCCACGGGCACGTATATCGTGAAGGCGGGAGACGCCAGTTACAAATTCTTAAAAAAGTAGGAAACAATGAGAATAATGATATCAGGATGGACGAAAATGTCCGCACGCCTTATAAAAAAGGCTTTTGAATTGAAGGTTCTCATGTTGTTGGGGCTTTTCGGTTTTCAATTTTCAGCTTTCAACTCCCTTTTCGCCCAGGACGCCTTTTATATCTATCGCAACGACGGCGAATTCGACGGCTTCTTCTACGATCAGGTGCAGCGCATCGGCTATTCGAAGATGGATCTTGAGGGAATGGAACACGATGAGTATGTCATTCAGGAGGTTGAGACCGTGGACTCGCTCTACCGTATCCCCCTCTGCGCCATCGACAGCATAGGCTTTGTTCAACCCGAGATACGCTTCAGCCCGCAACTACGTATGATGGACGAGTTGGGGCATACGGACTGGATAGACCACATTGCTCCTCAGGGTGACGAAACGGCTCTGCTCTACTTCAAAGCAGGGATGCCCGAAAGCCTCAAGCCCGAAGTGGGCAATGTCCTTGTAGGTTTCGATGAGGGCGTTTTTGGAAATGGAGGCTATGGCGGCAAGGTACAGTCGGTGTTCAAAGTTGCTGGCGCATGGTGCTGCCAAATGGGCGACATAGAAAGTTGGGGTGACATCTTCGATCAAGTCATCACCGTAGAGCAGATAGGAACTGATGCCGAAGGCAATGTGCGGCGGCGTGTAGCTGGTTTTGCACCCGATGGCAGCGTGCGTGCACCAAACCGCGTATCGGGCAATTACGATCTGACGCTTTTTAACTGGAGCGGACGCCTGCAAAAGGAACTGTACCATAGTGGCAACCAAAGTGTGAATGTCGGCCTTGACCTCGGCCTTACTGCTACGGCGCAGGCTGTTTACAACATTTCGGGCGTATTCTCGAAACGAGCATATTTCAAAGTTGTATTTTGCGAGGGCTTTTCTGCTGGGCTTAGCGTGCATGCTTCAATCTCAGGCGGGCACGAGTGGAAAGTTTCCACGCCTTTGGATTTGCTCCCTGCTGTGAAGTTTCCTGCTTTCTTCCCCATTTTCGAATGCGACCCGAAACCAAAGGGCTTTGTCCGCATAAATGGATCGGCAGATATCGGAGTGCAGTTGCCTAAGTACGACTTCGGGTTCTCCCAGACTCTCATCTACGACAGCGAACTGGAAGAGCCTTTCGCGTTCAGTTGGGGAAATCTGGATAAGAACGAGGACAATCCTGAAGTTCTTGACGGAGAGTTGACGGGCTTTGGACTTGGCTTCGTGCTGAATGGTTTTGTTCAGTTCGGCTCAAAAGTCAGCCTTGCCGTCAAGAACAACTCATGGCTCAATTCTCTCCTCGAATGTAGTGTAGGACTGGAAATATATGCTGGTCCGAAAATGGAGGCAGAGGCGAACTTCAACCTCTCGGGCGACGGCAGCTACGAAGTACTCAAGGACTCAAAGGTTGAACTTTCTCAGCTCAGCTTCGACCGTGAGCTGAAGTATAGCTGGCGTGTAGGACGTCGCCCGAGGCAGGAGCGCTCGCTCTGGAGCGACACGCAGAAGTTTGGCACAGTGGCGTGGTACTTCTTGCCCGACTTCCTCGAGACAAAGGCCGACGACAACGAAGCCGCAAAACAGTTCCGTGCCACCGTCTATCCCCGCAGGATGGTGCTACTCCCCTCCAATATTGGTATCGGTGCATACGACAAGGACGGAAAACTCCTCATTGCGCGCTACGGGAAAAAGTACTCCTTCTCCAACACCTTCGAGGAATTCTCTGCAACATTCAAATACGATGAGTTCCCCGGCCCAGGGAAGTATAGCCTCCGCCCAATCATCGAGAGCGGTTCTACGCCCTACAGTGCAAAGAGCGCTGCCGCCGAGGTGGAGATACCCGCCTATCTGACCATCGAGACCGACAGCATCGTACTGGAGAGCAAGGCCGATGTGCAGCGCATACCATTCGAAAGCAACGTGGACGACGTACGCTATCTCGGTGCCGACGGAGATTACTTTCAAGCCTCACTCGAAAAAGACCAAAACGGACAGCGCCACATAGTTATAACGCCTGAGGAGAATAAGAGCATCTATACGCGGCGCGGCATGCTGTTCTTCGAAGCATACGACAACGACGGGCGTCCAATGCGCGACACGCTCATCGTCCGCCAGTACGGGACAGACGACGTAGCAAACCTGTATCAGTCGATTCGGGCATACATCAAATGGACGGCGCTGAAGAACGGACACCTGTACGAGCGGGACACCGAGCGGGACCTGGACATCAGCGAAACATACAGCGACGAGGAGTTCCCGAGTACCGAGGAAATCGTATTCTCCCGAGCCGAGGGCAGCAACCATTCCGAATTCAGCATAGTGCGTCATGGAGAGACAGTCGTCATCGATGTAGAACGCACGGAGAAAGCCGCTACAATCGAAGGCGACGACGGACAATACCACTATCGGCTACACCTCGAATACGACGTCTCCCCCGAGCGCACAGGCTCTGGGCTGCTGAAGGGCAGTTGCTCCTCGACGTTAGACCTCACCGGGCACATCGCAAAGCAGAATACCAACGACTCCTACACTCAGGACCGCGAGGTACACGTCAGATTCGAGGCTCTCTGGGGGAAAGGCATCGAAACGTCAGTCTCCAGGAGCGAGAAACGCACAAGAAACCGCGTAACACAGAAGAACGACGGTAAAACCTACAACTATACATACGACGCCGACATCACCTATACGATGAAGCCCGGAGACAAACCCTACATATACATCGACTTAAGGTAATAGTCCCCGAAAACGAGATAAAGAAGTCTTCAAAAAAGAGCATTTGGGAAAAGTTCGTATAAATGTATATGACGCGCAAACTCCCGCGGCGGCACGCCCGTTGCGGGAGTTACTTCACGTTTTTGGGCTGAAGGGCATTGCGCAGAAGTGGCAACAGGCAAGGCGAACTACGTTACCACAATGCCTCTATGCGCCAGATGAAGTGACGCGTCTCGGAATAGTCGGTGTCAGGGCGCCCGTCCTTGTCAACATCAAGCATACACCAGTATAAGTCAGCTGTGGCTCGCCTTGGTTGTCGCAGCCACCTCATTATTATAATAAAAGTGGAAAGAGTTTGCGGATAAGAATTTTTTCCGTATTTTTGCGCTCGCAAAAGGACGTTTTCGTCAAGGAAGTATATCCGGAAATGAGTATATTCAGACATATAGCAGTTGCACTGTTGCTGCTCCTGTGCATCCCCTGCGGAGCCAATGCCTCCACGGAGGGGACGGAGGAGCCCATCAACGTGCAGGAAATCATCTTCGACCACATGGGCGATGCCTACGAATGGCATCTGTGGGGGCATACGCATATCTCGCTGCCCGTTATTGTGAAGCATCACGAAGGCGGCTGGGAGGTTTTCAGCTCTGCGCGCTTCCACGACAGCGCAGACGGTACGTACAACGGCTTCTACATCGACAAGGAGCGCAAGGGCAAGGTCTATGAGCAGGGCTACGACGACCGCCCTTGGGACATTTCGATAACGAAGGACGTGGTGCAGATATGGATTAACATTGCCGTGATGTTGCTCATCTTTATACCATGCGCACGCTGGTACAAGCGTAGGCGCGAGGAGGATGCCCATGCGGCGCCGCAGGGATTCCGCGGTGCTGTCGAGATGCTCGTCATGTATATCCACGACGATGTCATCAAGGCATGCATAGGCGAGAAGCACTACCGCCCGTATGCGCCCTACTTGCTGACGGTGTTCTTCTTTATCTTCATCACGAACCTCGTAGGGCTTCTGCCCATATTCCCCGGCGGCTCGAACGTGACGGGTAACCTCTCGATAACGATGCTCCTGGCCGTATTGACGTTCCTGCTCGTGAACATCTTCGGCAACAAGGAGTATTGGAAGGAGATACTTTGGCCAGAGGTGCCGATGATGATGAAGTGTCCCGTACCGCTGATGCCTGTCGTGGAGATTATAGGCATCTTCACGAAGCCTTTCGCCCTGATGATGCGACTTTTCGCCAATATGTTTGGCGGCCATACGGTCATAATCTCGCTTACGTGCCTCATCTTCATCACGTGGAAGGTAAGTGCAGGCATGGGAGCGTCGATGACGGCAGTCAGCTTCCTCATGCTTATCTTTATGAACTGCCTCGAACTGCTCGTGGCATTCCTGCAGGCATACGTCTTCACGATGCTTTCCAGCGTCTATATCGGATTGGCGCATCCAGAGCATCACAAGTGATTGACCTTCGGTGGTTATCCAAGACGACTAAATAATCAAACAATTAAATAAAAACACATTACAACTATGTTCGCAATTCTTGAAGCTGCAGCTGCAGCAGGTCTCGCAAAAATGGGTGCCGGTATCGGCGCAGGTCTCGCAACTATCGGTGCTGGTATCGGTATCGGTCGCATCGGCGGCAACGCTATGGAAGCTATCGCCCGCCAGCCGGAAGTGAAGGGAGATATCATGACAAACATGATTATCGCCGCCGGTCTTATCGAGGGTGTTGCACTGTTCTCCGTAGTAGTCTGCTTGCTCACAGTACTGGGATAATTTTCCAAGTCACAAGTACACTAAGCTTTAAGTTACCATTGATGATTGTTGTGCGCCGCAAAAAGGCTCGCCACTCGTCACTCGTCATTCGTAACTCATACAGAAAGATATGGAAAACATGCCATCCATACTGACACCCGACTTCGGCCTGCTCTTCTGGATGCTGCTGTCGTTCCTCGTCGTATTCTTCCTTCTCGCCAAGTATGGCTTCCCTGCCATCGTCAAGGCCGTTGAGGAGCGTAAGAACTTCATCGACGAGAGTTTGAAGAACGCACGCGAGGCAAACGAGAAACTGGCAGGCATACAAGCCGAGAGCGAAACCCTCCTCCGTGAGGCGCGCGACAAGGCACAGGCGGAAGGACGCCAGCAGCTTGAAGAGGCAAAAAAGGCGATAGAGGCTGAAAAGGAACTCGCCCTGCGCGATATCCGCTCGCAGGTGGCAGACCTCAGTATGCAAATCGCCGAGAAAGTACTGCGCAACAAGCTTGCTGGCGACGGCGAACAGGAGAAATATATCGAGCGCATGCTGGATGAAGTGAAATAGTCGGAAACATGGACATCGGAATCATCTCATCACGCTACGCCAAGACGCTACTCCGCTTTGCTACTGAGAACAAGGAAGAGGAAAAGGTGTATAAGGAAATGCAGACGCTTGCGGAGAGCTTCCGCAAGGTGCCTGCGTTGCAGCAGACTTTGCTGAACCCCGTGCTTACAGACGCACAGAAGGAGTCGCTACTCCTGAGTGCGGCGGTAGGCGAAGGCGAGGCTACGGCATCTACGCGCGGCTTCCTGCACCTCGTCGCACAGAATAAGCGTGCAGACCTCATGACCTTCATCGCCAACGCTTATGTGGAGCTATACCATAAGAGCAAGAACCTCATCAAGGGACATCTTGTGGTACCTGCAGAGGTTAGCGAGGCTACGCAGCAGAAGCTCCGCCAGATGGTGGAGAGCCGCACGCGTAGCAAGGTGGAGTTCTCGACAGAGATAGACCCCGCTATCGGCGGCGGGTTCGTACTTGAATACGACACATACCGCCTTGATGCAAGTCTGCGCACACAACTGGCAGAGCTGAGAAGGTCGCTAAACTAAAAAAGAGAAGACAAGCAAAATAGTGGACAAGCGAACAAGCGAAAATAAGCGGACAAGCTTTCGCCACAGCTTTGTTTACTCGTCAACTAAAAGCTCGTAATGAAAATATAGAGAATTATGGCAAACAATATCAAGCCGAGCGAGGTGTCAGAGGTGCTTTTGCAGCAGCTCCGCGAGGTCGGCAACAATGTACAATTTGAGGAAGTAGGTGTCGTGCTTACCATCGGTGACGGCGTGGCACGTATCCACGGCCTTACCAATGTAACGGAAAATGAGCTGATACAGTTCGAGAATGGCGTAATGGCAGTAGCCATGAACCTGGAGGAGGACAATGTCGGCGCCGTGCTTATGGGACCCTCTGAAGGTATCAAGGAAGGCCAAAGCGTAAAGCGCACGGGGCGCGTTGCGTCCATCGACGTCAGCGAGGAAATGCTCGGTCGCGTCATTAATCCTCTAGGCCAACCTCTTGATGGCGGTGCTGCTATCGGAGGCGAAAAGTTCCTTATGCCGCTCGATCGCAAGGCACCAGGCGTAATATACCGCCAGCCTGTGGACCAACCATTGCAGACAGGCCTGAAAGCTGTGGACTCTATGATTCCCATTGGCCGCGGACAGCGTGAGCTCATTATCGGCGACCGTCAGACTGGCAAGACCGCCATCGCCATCGATACCATCATCAACCAAAAGGAGAGCTACGAGCAGGGCGACCCCGTATATTGCATATATGTCGCTATTGGACAGAAGGCATCCACGGTGGCTGCTACAGTGAACACTCTGAAGAAGTTCGGAGCTATGCCCTATACAATCATTGTTAGCGCAACAGCCTCTGAACCTGCAGCCTTGCAGTACTTTGCACCCTTCGCGGGCGCTGCTATCGGCGAGTTCTTCCGCGATCGCGGCAAGCATGCACTCGTCGTGTATGACGACTTGTCGAAACAAGCCGTAGCATACCGCGAGGTGTCGCTTATCCTCCGTCGTCCCTCTGGGCGTGAGGCATATCCTGGCGACGTATTCTACCTACACAGCCGCCTGCTTGAACGAGCAGCAAAGATCAACGACCAGCAGGAAGTGGCAGAGAAGATGAACGACCTCCCCGCCAGCATGAAGGGACATGTAAAGGGTGGCGGTTCGCTTACGGCACTCCCCATCATCGAGACACAGGCTGGTGACGTCAGCGCATATATTCCCACGAACGTCATCTCCATCACGGATGGACAGATATATCTCGACACCAACCTCTTCAACCGAGGCCAGCGCCCCGCCATCGACGTGGGTATCTCCGTGAGCCGCGTGGGTGGTGCCGCGCAGATTAAACCGATGAAGAAGGTTGCGGGTACGCTGAAGATAGACCAGGCACAGTATCGCGAATTGGAAGCTTTCGCAAAGTTCTCCAGCGACATGGATGCCGTTACGGCAATGACCATTGACCGTGGACGTAAGAACAACGAGCTTCTTATCCAAAAACAGTATAGCCCGATGTCCGCACCCGAGCAGGTTGCCATTCTCTATTGTGGTACTCATGGTTTGCTTCGCGACGTTCCTGTAGAAAAAGTCAGCGATTTCCAGACAAATTTCCTGCAAATCATACGCTCCAGTTATAAGGAAAGTGTTCTCGACCAGATACGCAGTGGTAAACTCACAGACGAGGTCACCAATGCTATTGAGAAGGTGGCAGCCGACGTGGCAGGACAGTATAAATGATATTGAGATAGTGACGAGTGACGAGCTTCACCGCCGCGCTTCGGTTTGTTTATTGTTTAACGTTTAACGTAAATAGGCTTGTCACTCGTCACTTGTCACTTGTAACTTTAAAAATACATGCCTAGTCTAAAGGAAGTAAAAAACAGGATAAACTCCGTCAACAGCACGCGCAAGATTACGAGCGCTATGAAGATGGTCGCTTCTGCAAAACTTCACTCTGCGCAGAAGTCTATTGAGAGCATGCGCCCCTATGAATCGCGTTTGGGACGGATGATGAGCACCTTCGTTAGCACCATCGATGGTGACATAAGTTCTCCTTATGCGGTGGATCGTCCTGTTCAGCGCGTTGCTCTTGTAGTGTTCACCTCCAACAGCAGTCTCTGCGGTGGCTTTAACAGCAATGTAGTTCGCGAGATGAAGCGAGTAGTGGAAAACTACAAGGAGAATGGTGTGGAGGTGGTTGATGTGTACGCTTTCGGAAAGAAGGGACTTGAAGCAGTCCGCAAGTCGGGCCTCTCATACCAGAAAGGCACGGAAGGCTCTCAACTCCTCGACCATCCCGCCTATGCCCCCGCTGCAGAGATAGCGCAGGAACTCATGGATAGGTTCGCCACAGGCGAGATTGATCGTGTAGAAATCATCTACCACCACTTCAAGTCGGCAGGTTCGCAGATACTGACACGCGAGCAGTTCCTGCCAGTTCGTCTTGACGCAGGTATCGAAAATGGCATAGCTGCGGAGAGCGAAGGTGGCTTCCTTAACGACTATATCGTGGAACCCTCGAAGGAAGAACTTATTGTGAAGCTTATTCCCAAGAGCCTGCACCTAAAGCTCTACACGGCATTGCTTGACAGTCTCGCCAGCGAACATGCCGCCCGCGTCATCGCCATGCAGGTGGCAACCGACAATGCCGACGAACTGCTCCACGACCTTACGTTGCAATACAACAAGACGCGCCAACAGGCCATCACGGCCGAGCTCCTTGACATCGTTGGCGGCTCGATGCAGTAAAAGTTACATATTTATGATACAAAGGCGCCGCAGACATAGCTGTTTGCGGCGCTTAAACTTCCAACAAACCCTGTGGACATGAAAAATCTGTTATCATTATTATCAATTCTTCTTATGGTTCCAATGCTTGCGCAAGCTCAAGGCTTGCAGTATCCGAAAGCAGATAAGGACGGTACTGTTGACGAATACTTCGGCGTAGAGGTCGCCGACCCGTATCGCTGGTTGGAAAACGACACTTCTGCCCAAACGGCAGCTTGGGTTGAGGCAGAAAACAAGGTCACCAATGCATTTCTGCAGAAAATTCCCATCCGCGAGAAACTTCTGAAGCGTATGACGGAGTTGGTGAACTATGAAAAGATAGGTGCACCGCGCAAACGTCACGGCAAATGGTATTACTACAGGAACAACGGATTGCAAAACCAGTATGTCATGTATGTCATGGATGAGTTGGGAGGCGAACCGCGTGTTTTCCTTGATCCTAACGCATTGAGCGATGACGGTACGGTGGCTCTTAAAGGCGTATTCTTCTCGAACAATGGAAAGTGGGCAGCATATTCTATCTCGCGCAGCGGCAGTGACTGGCAGGAGTTTTACGTCATCGACTTGGCGACGGGCAAACTTACTGACGACCATGTTGAATGGGCAAAGTTCTCAGGAGCGGCATGGCAGGGCGATGGTTTCTACTATAGTGCATACGACAGTCCTGCGGAGGGCTTGGAGTTTTCAAATGTCAATGAAGGGATGAAGATTTTCTACCACAAAATAGGGACTCCGCAATCCGAGGATGTGCTGTTCTACCAAAACCCCACGCAGCCGAAGCGCTTCTATACGGTGGCGACAAACGAAGAGGAAACGCTGATGTACATGTATGAGTCTGGTGCTGGTGCCGGAAATAACTTGTTCATGAGGGATTTGCGCCGACCAAACTCACAGTTCATTCAGATGACCGACAATATGGACTATCAGTACAGTCCCATATACGCTGAGGGCGACAAGATATTCCTCTATACCAACTATGGTGCGCCCAAGGGACGCATCATGACGGCGGATATCAATAAGCCCGGATTGAGCCAATGGAAGGAACTCATTCCCGAGCAACAGAACGTCTTGAATGGCGTGGATGTAATAAACCATCAGCTGATATTGAACTATTCGCAGGATGCCTGCGACCATGCCTTTGTATATGGGCTGGATGGAAAGATGAGGCACGAAGTGAAGTTGCCAATGCCTGGAAGCGTAGGTTTCACAGGCAGCAAGGATGGTGAGGAGTGCTTCTATGCCTTCTCGTCGCTTACAATGCCTGCTACCATCTATCGTTACGACATGGACAAGAACGAAAGCACGCTCTATGCACAGCCGAACATAAAGTTCCGACAGCAGGATTACGAGAGTCAGCAGCTCTTCTTCTTCAGCAAGGACGGAACGCGCGTTCCGATGTTCATTACATACAAGAAAGGTATGAAGAGGAATGGAAAGAACCCCGTGTTCCTTTATGGCTACGGAGGTTTCAACATCTCGCTGGGTCCAGACTTCTCTGCAATGCGCATACCATTCCTCGAGCAGGGCGGCATCTATGCGCAGGTAAATCTTCGCGGCGGTGGCGAGTATGGCGAGGAGTGGCACGTGGCTGGTACGAAGATGCAGAAGCAGAACGTGTTCGACGACTTCATCGCAGCGGCAGAATATTTAATCAGCGAAGGTTACACGTCGAAGCAGAAACTTGCGATTGTGGGTGGTTCCAATGGAGGCCTGCTCGTGGGGGCATGTATGACGCAGCGCCCCGACCTCTTCCGCGTAGCTGTTCCTGAAGTCGGAGTCATGGACATGTTGCGCTATCACAAGTTCACAATCGGTTGGAACTGGGCAAGCGACTATGGAACCAGCGAGGATTCGAAGGAGATGTTTGAATACTTGAAAGCCTATTCGCCTCTCCACAATCTGAAAAAGGGTGTATCTTATCCTGCCACGCTCGTAACGACAGCTGATCACGACGACCGCGTGGTGCCTGCGCATTCATTCAAGTTTGCCGCAACATTGCAGGAGTGCCATGCTGGC
>ONWB01000081.1 GCA_900321445.1 uncultured Prevotellaceae bacterium
GTTAAGGAACTCCCCGATGCTCTGAAGCGTGACTTCACGACCTACACATATCCTGTAGAGTCTCTCGAAGTTAAGAAGGGTGGTCACAACGTATTCCACGCTACTGCTAAGTTCGAAATGCCATTCGTGGCTGACGGCGAATCTGCTGACAACCTCACTGTTGGTGGCGTTTATGCTTACATCAACGATGAAGGTGCTGTAGCTAACGCTGCAGAACTCACGGAAGAAACAGCTAAGCTCCGCAACTACTGCTGGACATTCTCTGGTAACCCCTACATGGGTATTGCTGTGAAGAATGTTGATACAGAACAGTACCTGAAGAATGCAGAAGTTCCTGAGAACAGCTGGGCAACTCCCGTTGAACTCTCCGACGAGCCTGTTTACTGGTCACTCAACAAGAATGGCGAAGGCTTCGCTCTCCACGTTGGTGATCCCGACTACCTCGCAATATCCAATGAAACTGTTTCTACTTACAGCTGGGTAGGTCTTGCAGGTCAGAACGCAAGCCGTCTGACGGTTGTAGCAGCTACTCCTGAGGCTCCGACTCCTGAAGAGGTTGACGTAACTGTCAACGTCGTTGATGGCGAAGGCACCGTTCTCGACACAACCACCATCAAGGCTATGACGGGTGATGTTATCAGCGAAGTTCCCGCTGCAGTCAAGGCTCGTCCGCTTTGCCAGTACGCAGTTGCAGAACCTCTCCGCGTGACGAAGGGTGAGAACGTGCTCAACGTCGAGGTTAGCTTCGACGAGATGCCGTTCATCTCCGTAGCAGGTCAGGATCCTAACTGGATCAACATCACCTCTGGTGAAGTATATGTTGGTGCAATCTACGATTCTGCAAACGAACAGTGGAAAGCTACTTGCTACAACGCAACTGAAGAAGGTGTAAGCGAAAGCCCGCTCACACAGTGGGCCGTTTACGGCAATCCTTACGGATTCCGATTCCTGAACAAGCAGGCAGAAGCTTACCTCAGCTATGGCGCAGAAGAGAATGGTGTGGCTCCTGTTAACGTCGATGGAGAAGCAACGGCAGAGAATGCTGTATGGCCTCTCGCTGGCGTAAACAACGGCAACTACATGCTTGAGCGCGTCATCGTATCCAGCCCGAAATTGCTCCGCATGGGCGACGAGTGGGTTAACATGGTTACTCCGACCGAGCTTACGTTCGTAGTGTTGGGCGGCGAGCCTGGTCCTGGTCCCGAACCCGGAGAGGATGATTACGTGATCAACTTCGACAAGGATCAGACCTACATGCACGCAAGCCGCTGGGTATCCAACGTGGCACTCGACGACCAGGAAATCGCAGTGGCTGAGAGCTACTCTCGCGACAACTTGGCCTACAACAGCTTCTTCGAGGAAGGTGGCTTCACCGTAACTCCTGGACAGACTGTTAAGCCCGCTATCGGCTACATGGCTGAATGGATGCACACCTACGCTTACGTTGACTACAACCGCGACGGTAAGTTCACGGTAGATCCTGCTGAAATCACAGACGGTGTTATCGCAGATGGTCAGGAGATTGTTTCCTTCTCGTACTTCAATGGTTACAACTCTGCTGCCACCAGTGTTTCTGACGGCAACAAGACTATCGACATGCCTGAGTTCACACTTCCTGAAAGCCTCGCTCCTGGCTTCTACGCTATGCGCTACAAGGTTGACTGGAACAACGTTGATCCCGCTGGTAACCCCGGTGAAGGCGACGGAACTCCTGGTACGAAGCAGCACATCGTTACGAATGGTGGTTCTATCACAGACGTTCGCCTGAACGTTCATGGCGAGAATGTCAAGGTTACTTCTATCAGCAATGATGCAAGCAGTAGCGTGGCTCTCGACGACAACACTTCACTCGCTGAGGCTGTTGAGGTTCCGTTCGGTCAAGAGATTGGCCTGCGCTTCGCTCCTGCCGAAGGCAAGAAGGTTGCTTCCTTCAGTGTACGTCACGGTTACTTCAATG
Source organism: uncultured Prevotellaceae bacterium (assembly GCA_900321445.1). Classification (GTDB taxonomy): domain Bacteria; phylum Bacteroidota; class Bacteroidia; order Bacteroidales; family Bacteroidaceae; genus Alloprevotella. The sequence goes on from ONWB01000081.1 coordinate 1,958, forward strand.
GTGACGAATACGTACACGGCGTTCGCCAGTATGCTGTAGAAGATGTTGACGGAGCCGACGTAGTACGCAACCGCTACTATCTGCCGCTTGAATGGTGTGATGGCGATATCGAAATCTCCGTTGTATTCGACGTTGATACTGGTATCCAGAACATCAACGGCCTGAGCAACGACGACGTTATCTACGGTGTTGACGGCCGCCGCATGAACCAGCGTAACATCCTGAATAAGGGCGTTTACGTTATCAACGGCAAGAAGGTTCTCGTGAAGTAACATTCCGAATCCTCAATAATCTTCGGTGGGGTGCTCCGTGTTGGAGCACCCCACTGTCGTTTTCTGCTGAGTTTTTCCCTTTTTTCTCCCATTTTGTTTAATTTTGCTCCCACAAAAATCAAGAATGGAAGCACTTGCTGATTTTCTTATCTCGCACGGCGAACTCGGCATGTTCATCGCGGCCCTGCTTGGCGGTAGCGTTGTCCCCTTTGCCTCCGAGGTTGTGATGCTGGGGCTGTTGGCGGCTGGAGCGAATCCCACCGCCCTGCTCGTATATGCCACAATAGGGAATACTCTTGGAGGTCTCGTCAACTACGGCATAGGGTCGCTGGGAAAGCAGGAGTGGATAACGCGCTACGCAAAAGTGTCGCCAGAACGCCTCGAAAAGGGACTTGCGAAGGTTCGGAAGTATGGGTCGTGGGCAGGTTTGTTGGCGTGGATACCTTTCTTCGGAAGTGTCGTCACGGTGAGCCTCGGATACATGCGGTGTCGTTTCCTATACTCCACATTTAACATTGCTGTTGGCAAATTCGTACGCTACGCGATAATTTTATCGGCATACGCCGTCGTTTAAGTGCATCGGCATGCGCCATTCGCCAAAAATCACTTACTTTTGCGGCAGAAAAACAAAACAACAATACATAAATGAAGAAAAACTTTGTAGAAGAGCTGCGCTGGCGCGGAATGTTGGCGCAAATGATGCCTGGAACAGAAGAACTGCTCCAGCGTGAAACCGTTACGGCATACCTTGGCACCGACCCCACTGCCGACTCACTTCACATCGGGCACCTTTGTGGTATTATGATGCTACGCCACCTGCAGCGTTGCGGGCACAAGCCCATCATCCTTGTGGGTGGCGCGACGGGCATGATTGGCGATCCCAGCGGAAAGAGCCAGGAACGCAACCTCCTCAACGACGAAACACTGCGCCACAACCAAGAGTGCATAAAGGCGCAGGTAGCAAAGTTTCTCGACTTCGAAGCAGAGGGCGAAACGCGTGCCGAGATGGTGAACAACTACGACTGGATGAAGGATTTCACGTTCCTCGACTTCGCACGCGAGGTTGGCAAGCACATCACCGTCAACTACATGATGGCGAAGGACAGTGTGCAGCAACGCCTCAACGGAACGGCTCGCGACGGTTTGAGCTTCACAGAGTTCACATACCAGCTCCTGCAAGGCTACGACTTTCTCTATCTCTATCAGCACAAGGGAGTGAAACTCCAACTTGGCGGCAACGACCAGTGGGGCAACATGACAACGGGTACGGAGCTTATACGCCGCACACTGGGCAGCGAGGTGGAAACCTTTGCGCTTACATGCCCACTCATTACGAAGGCCGATGGAAAGAAGTTTGGAAAGACCGAGAGCGGCAACGTATGGCTCGACCCGAAACGCACAACGCCATACCGCTTCTACCAGTTCTGGCTGAACGTAAGCGACGAGGAGGCAGAGAAATACATCAAGATTTTCACCTCTCTTGAAAAGGAGGAGATAGATGCCCTCATTGCCGAACATCGCGCCGACCCAGGACGTCGCACACTACAGCGTCGCTTGGGCGAAGAAGTTACCGTTATGGTTCATGGCCGCGAAGCCCTCGACATGGCCATCGAGGCTTCCAACATTCTTTTTGGCAAGGCCACGAAGGAAGCCCTCGAACGTCTCGACGAACAGACATTCCTCGACGTATTCAGCGGCGTGCCACAGTTCGACATTACTCGCGACCAGCTTGGTCAGTCAGCAGTGGAACTCTTCACACAGGCAGCTGCCATATTCCCATCGAAGGGCGAAATGCGCAAACTGGTGCAGGGTGGAGGCGTAAGTCTCAATAAGGAGAAACTCACCGCCTTCGACCGCCCCATAACTGCCGACGACCTTATCGACGGCAAATACCTGCTCGTGCAAAAAGGCAAGAAGAACTATTTCCTCGTTAGTTGTAAGTAAACCAAAATGAAGATACTCCTACTTGGCAGTGGTGGCCGCGAACACGCTTTGGCGTGGAAGATTGCGCAAAGTCCGCGCGTGGAAAAACTGTATATCGCCCCAGGCAATGGTGGCACAGGTGCCGTCGGCGAGAACGTAGCCCTCAATATCTCCGACTTCGACGATGTTGCAGCGTTTGTCATCAACTATGAAGTGGACATGGTGGTCGTAGGTCCCGAGGCTCCACTTGTGGAGGGCATCGCCGACTATTTCAAGCACCATTCTCTGCTTAAGGATGTCCTCTTTGTAGGTCCCTCCAAAGTCGGAGCGCAACTCGAAGGTTCCAAGGACTTTGCAAAGCAGTTTATGCTTCGCCACGAGATACCCACAGCCCGATATCGCACCTTCTCGGCTGGAGAATATGACGAGGCTGCGGCTTTTCTCGAGACCATGCAACCACCATACGTGCTGAAGGCCGATGGCTTGGCTGCAGGAAAGGGCGTGCTCATCAGCGAAACTCTCGAGGATGCACGCCGCGACTTGAGAGAGTTGCTATCTGGAAAGTTTGGCGAGGCGAGCAGCCGCGTAGTCATCGAGGAGTATCTGGAGGGTATAGAATGTTCCGTCTTTGCCATCACTGACGGCACGCATTATAAGATTCTTCCCGAGGCGAAGGACTACAAGCGCATTGGCGAGGGCGACACAGGTCTAAACACTGGAGGTATGGGAAGCATTTCGCCTGTGCCCTTTGCAACGCAGTATTGGATGACGCGTGTTGAGAATAGCATTGTGCGTCCTACGGTAGAGGGACTTGCAGCAGATGGTATCGACTACTGTGGCTTCATCTTCTTTGGCCTCATGAACTGCCAAGGCGAGCCTAAGGTGATAGAGTACAACTGCCGCATGGGAGACCCCGAGACCGAAACAGTCATGCTTCGCCTGAAGAGCGACCTCGTTGATTTGCTCGAAGGTGCCGCACGAGGCGACCTCGACTGTCGCAGCCTCGACATCGACCAGCGTGCAGCAGCATGCGTGATGCTCGTAGCAGGCGGCTATCCCGAGCACTACGACAAGGGTACAGTCATCAGTGTGCCTGAAGACGTTGAAGGCATCGTATTCCATGCAGGAACGAAGCTCGAACGCGGGCAGTTGCCTACATCTGGCGGGCGTGTTATCGCCGTCAGCTGCTATGGTGCCACGCTTCCTGAGGCTCTTGACGCCGCATTGCGAGGAGCGGAGAGCATACATTTCGACAAGAAGTACTTCCGCCACGATATTGGGCGCGACTGCTTATAGGCTCCATTTATAACCCGCCTATATTATTAAAGATGTATAGCAATACGCTTCGTCATCGTATCGTCTCCAGCACACTGACCTTGCCTTTCTGTGCGATTGTTGCAGCCATCGTGTGGCTTTTGCCTAATGTGCGCAGCATAGACTTGTGGATGGGACTTGCTGCTGCGAGTGCGATGACCTACGTTTTGCTTGAATTGGTAAATCAGAACCAGCTTCTTCGCATACGCTCGCGAATGATCAGCGCATGCTTCGTAGTTTGGATTGCAGCAACGCCTTTTGTCCACAGCATTGGTTGGCATTTCGCACCTGCAGCAGCACTTCTGATTTCACTGTTCATCCTTTTCTCGGCATACCAAAAGGAGCGTGCCGAGTGTGAGGTGTTCCACGCCTTCCTTTTCCTCATACTTGGCAGCATGGTATATCCACCTCTAATCCTCACATCCGTATTATTATATTTTACGATGGGGTTGATGCTTCGCATACTTACTTTTCGCACTTTCATGGCAAGTTTGTTGGGCATGCTTCTCCCCTTGTGGCTCACCTTTGCATGGCTGTTCCTTCGCGACGAATTGCCGTTGGCGACAGCATATCTGACGCCTTGGCTCTCGTACCATATTCCCGACTATGCGGCGTTGCCTTTGTCTTTCTGGGTGAATGTTGGTTTCATCACATTCCAACTTCTACTTGGTTACCTTCATTACTATCGCACAAACTTTAATGATAAGATTCGCGTGCGCATGTGCATGTACACGTTCATCCTTTTATCATTGCTATTCTTGGCGCTTGTCATTCTGCTGCCGCAGAATATGCCGACGCTGATGCTTCTTCTCATCATGTGCTCCGCGCCTCTTGTTGGTCACTACTATGCTCTTGCTCGGGGTTGGCGTGCTATGACGTTGTGGTTCCTGTTTAACATCTTACTCTTTGTTGCTTTAGGCGTTTATAATAGTGAGATGGCGATATAATGGCGAAGGCTGAATGATACGCCGCGAGAGAACGCAGAAAATCAAAGCGCCTGCCCCAATTTGGAGCAGGCGCTTTTGCAGTTTTAGCGGATATATCTTAGGATGTTTAGTCGCGGTGTTCACGGCGCGGACGACGTTCGCCATCGCGGCGCTCTCCACGTTCTCCACCTTCGCGGCGCGGACGGCGCGCAGGGCGCTCTTCCCAACCTTCGGGCTTCTCTTCGAGAACGCGGTGGCTGAGGCGGAACTTGCCCGTCTTCTCGTCAATCTCGAGCAACTTTACAGTGATGGTGTCACCTTCCTTGATGCCAGATTCTTCCACCGTCTCAAGGCGCTTCCATGTAATCTCGCTGATGTGAAGCAGTCCTTCCTTGCCCGGCATGAATTCTACGAAGCAGCCGTAAGGCATAATGCTTACAACCTTTGCCTCGTAGGTCTCGCCTACTTCGGGCATAGCAACGATAGCGCGAATCTTTGCAACGGCAGCATCGATGCTTGACTTGTCGGGGGCGCTGACCTGCACCTTGCCAACTCCATCTTCTTCGTCGATGGTGATGGTAGCACCAGTGTCTTCCTGCATACCCTGAATGATCTTTCCACCAGGGCCAATGACAGCACCAATGAACTCCTTCGGAATTTCGAAGGCCACGATGCGCGGAACCTGAGGCTTGAAGTCGGCGCGGGGAGCGTCGAGAGTCTTCATCATCTCGCCGAGGATGTGTTCGCGGCCCTGTTTTGCCTGCTCAAGAGCCTGCTCAAGGATTTCGTAGCTGAGTCCGTCGCACTTGATATCCATCTGTGTAGCGGTAAGACCGTTTACGGTACCTGTCGTCTTGAAGTCCATGTCGCCAAGGTGGTCTTCATCACCAAGGATATCGGAAAGGATAGCGTACTTGTCCTCGCCAGGGTTCTTGATGAGGCCCATTGCTATACCGCTGACAGGGCGCTTCAAGGGCACACCTGCGTCCATAAGGCTTAGCGTGCCGGCACAAACCGTTGCCATAGAACTGGAACCATTGGATTCGAGAATATCGCTGACAACACGTACGGTATAGGGGAAGTCTGCGGGGATCATTTCCTTGATACCGCGCCATGCAAGGTGACCATGTCCGATTTCGCGACGGCCAACGCTGCGCTGTGCCTTTGCCTCACCCGTTGAGAAGGGCGGGAAGTTGTAGTGGAGGAGGAAGCGCATATAGCTCTTGTCGAGAACGTCGTCCACGAGCTTCTCGTCGAGCTTCGTGCCGAGCGTTGTTGTTGCAAGGCTCTGCGTTTCGCCACGTGTGAATATTGCACTACCGTGGGGGAAGGGCAGCGGAGCAGCTTCGCACCAGATGGGGCGGATGTCCGTTGTGCGGCGTCCATCGAGGCGTTTGCCTTCGTCGAGGATGCAGCGGCGCATTGCGTCGCGCTCCACGTCGTGGTAGTAGCGGTCGATGAGTTCGTTCTTCTCTTCAAGCTCCTCTGGCGTAAGCTCTGCATGAGCCTCTGCATAGCGTACCTTGAAGTCCTCGCGAATCTGCTCAAAGGCATCGAGGCGTGCGTGCTTCTCGAGAGCCTGGCCTGTAATCTCGTATGCGGGCTTATAGAGTTCGTCCTTAACTTGCTGGCGGAGTTCTTCATCGTTCACCTCGTGGCAGTATTCACGCTTCACGTCAGTGCCGAGTTCCTTCATGAGTTCCTTCTGCAGGCGGCACATGGGCTTGATTGCTTCGTGAGCAGCCTTCAGGGCACCAAGCAGCGCGCTTTCAGGCACTTCCTTCATCTCGCCTTCAACCATCATGATGTTCTCCTCAGTAGCGCCTACCATGATGTCCATGTCGGCGTGCTTGAGCTGTTCAAACGTGGGGTTGATGACAAATTCTCCGTCAATACGTGCCACGCGAACCTCGCTGATGGGAGCCTCGAAGGGGATGTCGGAGCATGCAAGTGCAGCAGATGCAGCAAAACCTGCGAGGGCATCGGGCTGGTCAACGCCGTCGGCACTGAAGAGTATGATGTTTACATATACTTCAGCATGATAGTCGCTGGGGAAGAGGGGGCGCAGGGCGCGGTCCACGAGGCGGCTCGTAAGGATTTCGTTGTCGCCTGGACGGCCTTCGCGTTTTGTAAATCCGCCGGGGAAGCGACCAGCAGCGCTATACTTTTCGCGATAGTCGCACTGCAGGGGCATAAAGTCCGTACCAGGTACGGCATCTTTTGCGGCGGTGACGGTAGCCAAGAGCATCGTGTTGTTCATGCGCAGCATGACGGCTCCGTCGGCTTGCTTTGCAAGCTTACCAGTCTCAATGCTGATGGTACGGCCATCAGGAAGTGAGACGGTTTTTGTAATTACGTTCATCGTTTTTTGTGTGTAATTAAATGAGTTTTCTTTTTATACCTTGTCAAAATCGGGCGCGAAGATACGCAATATTTTCAGAATCTTCTCTTTTTCCTAACCTTTTCTTCAAATTTGCTTGCTCATTATTATTTTTATTCCCTACTTTTGTCGCCAAGTTGACAACTAAACTTTTCAAAACATAAAACCATAAACGTTTTAATACTATGATTGAACTCACGAAACAAGGAGTTTACCTGCTCGACGGCGAGCGTATCGCCCAGCAGACGGAAGGTCTTCCCGCACCTGCGGAGGCACGTGAAAACACTATCGCTTATGGCATCCTGCGCCAGCACGACGTGGATGGTTCCAAGGGCGACAAGATGCGCATCCGCTTCGATGCTATGATGTCACACGACATTACTTACGTCGGCATCATCCAGACGGCACGTGCCAGCGGCCTTAAGGAGTTCCCGCTGCCTTATGCTATGACGAATTGCCATAACTCGCTTTGCGCAGTTGGAGGCACCATCAACGAGGACGACCACGTCTTCGGCCTTTCTGCTGCCAAGAAATATGGCGGTATCTATGTTCCTGCCAATCAGGCTGTCATCCACCAGTATGCTCGCGAGGCTATGGCTAAGTGTGGCGGCATGATATTGGGTTCCGACAGCCACACACGCTAC
>ONWB01000132.1 GCA_900321445.1 uncultured Prevotellaceae bacterium
TCAAAGGGAGTTCCTCGCCGTAGATGATTGTATTCACGGTGAGGTATGAGCGCGTATTGTGCTCGGCACACTGCTCTGCGATGCTGCGGAGGTCGTCGAGCGTAAAGCGGCTCGCCGAGTGGGCACGCATGTTCAGAGCCTCCACGCCGAAATAGATGGAGTCCGCACCCGCCTGCAAGGCTGCCGCCAAGCTTTCCCAACTGCCCACGGGCGCCATGATTTCATACTGTTGTTGCATGCTTTCAGTACATATTTGAAAGAAAAAAGTGTCGCAAACGAAGGAGTCTGCAACACTTTCACCTTAAAGCCGTGTACCCAGAGCCGGGGTCGAACCGGCACGGGTTGCCCCACTGGTGTTTGAGACCAGCGCGTCTACCGATTCCGCCATCTGGGCTGCTTTTGCGGGTGCAAAGGTAGCGCACGAAGGTGAATTTGGCAAGAATTTGCGCTTTTTTTTCTGCGAAGTCATGCTTAGCGAGCGAGATTTCGTACTTTTGCGGTCGCAAACAATAGATTTTTTATGGTACTGAACTACATTTGGATTGGCTTCTTCCTCGTTGCCTTTGTGATTGCACTTGTAAAGTTGGTGTTTCTCGGCGACTTTGAGGTTTTTCCCGCCATCATGAACTCAACTTTCGAAACCGCGAAGACAGGATTCGAGATTTCCATCGGACTTACTGGCGTGCTCGCACTTTGGCTTGGCGTCATGAAGGTTGGCGAGCGCGGCGGCGTCGTGAACGTGCTGGCACGGGTGCTGACACCGTTGTTTTCGAAACTATTCCCCGACATTCCTAAAGGGCATCCCGTCTATGGCAACATCTTCATGAACATCGCGGCGAACATGCTCGGCCTCGACAACGCCGCCACGCCGCTCGGTCTGAAGGCGATGGAAGGTTTGCAGGAGCTGAACACGAAGAAGGATACAGCGTCGAACCCGATGATTATGTTCCTCGTTTTGAACACGAGCGGTCTGACGCTCATTCCCGTAAGCATCATGACGTATCGCTTCCAACAAGGGGCGGCACAGCCTACGGACATCTTCGTCCCCATCCTGATTGCGACCTTTGCAGCTACGCTTGCGGGCATTATCGTGACGAGTTTGTACCAACGCATAAACCTGTTCTCGCGTACCTTGCTGCTCTGTTTGGGCGGCGCGTCGCTTTTCGTGGCGGGAATATGCTGGGGATTTAGTCGGATGGACGGCGACACGATGAACCTCGTAGGCAGCACGACTGCCAATGTCCTGCTGTTCAGCATCATCATCTTGTTCATCCTCGCAGGAATGAGGAAGAAAGTGAACGTTTACGACACATTCATCGAAGGCGCCAAGGAAGGTTTTGACACGGCAGTGCGCATCATTCCCTATCTCATTGCGATACTCGTGAGCATCGGCGTGTTCCGTGCTGCCGGCGCCATGGATTGGCTCATCGACGGCATACGTTGGCTCGTCGAGCTTACTGGAGCAAACGGCGACTGGGTCGGTGCCTTGCCTACAGCTCTGATGAAACCCCTCAGCGGCAGCGGCGCGCGCGGAATGATGGTGGACGCCATGGCTACATACGGCGCTGATTCCTTCGTTGGGCGCCTGTCCTGCATTTTCCAAGGCTCCACGGACACGACTTTCTACATTATGGCCGTGTATTTCGGCGCCGTCGGCATTCGCAAGACGCGCCACGCCGTAGCCTGCGGCCTCCTTGCCGACCTCGCCGGCATCATTGCCGCCATCGGCATTTGCTATCTTTTCTTTTCATAAGCCATGAACCTAAAATCCCTCGCTAAAGATACTGCCATCTATGGGCTTTCGAGTATTGTAGGGCGCTTCCTGAACTACCTGCTCGTACCGCTCTACACTCACTACATGCCGAAAGCCTCCGGCGACTACGGCATCAGCACAAACATCTACGCCTACACGGCCCTTATCCTCGTGCTGCTGACCTTCGGCATGGAGACGTCGCTCTTCCGCTTTGCCAACGACGAGCGCGAGAAGCCCGACACGGTATTCTCGACGGCGATGGGCGTGGTGGGCTCGCTGACAGTCGTTTTCCTCGCGCTGCTGTTCGGATTTATCGGCCCTATAAGCGGAGCCTTAGGCTATGCGGCAAATCCCGAGTACCTTCTGATGATGGGCGTCGTGGTAGCACTCGACGCCGTGCAGGCGATACCCTTCAGTTTCCTGCGTTTCCAAAAGCGCGCCGTGCGCTTTGCCTCGCTGAAGTTGCTGTTCATCGTCCTGAACATAGGGCTCAACCTCTTATATTTCGTGGTGCTGGGCAAGACTTCCGTGTTCTACGTGTTCTTCATCAACCTACTTTGCACGGGTTTCATCACGTTCTTCTTCCTTCCCGACCTGTTCCGCATCCGCTGGCACTTCGACGCGCGCCTTCTTCGTAGGATGCTCGCCTACTCTTGGCCCATCCTCGTGCTCGGCATCGCGGGCATTCTGAATCAGGTTGCGGACAAAATCCTTTTCCCGCTGGTATATCCCGACGAGGCCGACGCTAACGTGCAGCTCGGCATCTACGGCTCGTGCGTAAAGATAGCGATGATTATGGCGATGATTACGCAGGCTTTCCGCTACGCCTACGAGCCCATCGTCTTTGCAAAGTCGAAGGATGCTGACAAGACGGAGTATTATGCGGCCGCGATGAAGTTCTTCATCATCTTCACGCTTCTGGCCTTCCTCTGCGTGGTGGGATGGATGCCCGTGTTGCAGCACATCATTGGCGCGGGCTACCGCGAGGGCCTCGGCGTTGTGCCCATCGTCATGGCGGCGGAGATTATGATGGGCATATACTTCAACCTGTCCTTCTGGTACAAGCTCATCGACAAGACCATCTACGGAGCATGGTTCTCGCTCGCAGGCTGCAGCGTACTCATCGCCGTAAACATAATCTTCATCCCCATCTACGGCTACTGGGCTTGTGCCTGGGCTGGCGTTGCGGGCTACGGCACGTCGATGCTCATCTCGTATTTTGTCGGACAGCGCAAGAACCCCATCCCCTACCCCCTCAAGAGCATCGGCATCTACGTGCTCGTGGCGGCGCTGTTCCTCGGCGTCATGCTTTGCTTGCCCTCCGACTGGCCCAGCTGGGTGCGGCTCGGCATCAACACGCTACTGATTGCCGCCTTCGTAGGACATATCATCTACCACGACCTTCCGCTCCGCAGCCTGCCCGTTGTGGGTAAGTTCTTCAGACGATGACACCATCCCTGCCCCGCTACATCTTCCAGCACCACGCCTCGCCCGTGGTATATTGCGGCTTCGTGGTGTGTGCCGGCACGAGCAACGAGGAGCCCGACGACCTCGGCATGGCGCATTTCCTTGAGCACATGAGTTTCAAGGGCACACGCCGACGCCGCGCATACCACATAAACAGTTTCCTCGAGCGTGTAGGCGGCGACCTTAACGCATTCACGAACAAGGTTGAGACGGTTTTCCACGCCACGGTACTGCGCCGCGACTTTGCGCGCGCCGTGGACCTCCTCGCCGACGTGGTCTTCAACAGCCAATACCCCGAGCACGAGATTCAGCGCGAGGTAGAAGTCATCTGCGACGAGATTGACAGTTACGAGGACTCGCCTTCGGAACTCATCTTCGACCATTTCGAACAGATTCTCTTCAAAGGACATCCGCTCGGGCGCGACATTCTCGGCACGAAGGAGCGACTTCGACAATACCACACCGCCGACGCGCACCGCTTTGCAAGCCGCTACTATCGTCCCGATAACGTCGTATTCTTCGCCTATGGCGACCTCGACGAGGCGACCGTGTGCAGGACGCTCGCGAGATACATGCCGCAGGACTTGCCGACGCTTCCGCAATTCACGCTGCCCACATTCGCGCCGCTCCCTCCGCATACGGGCGGCGACACCATCATAGTAAACAAGAACACGCACCAAGCGCACGTCATCGTCGGCACCCGCGCCGTCGGCGGACACGACGAACGACGCTACGCCCTCTCGCTTCTGAACAACATCCTCGGAGGCCCCGGCATGAACTCGCGCCTCACGAGCCGACTTCGCGAGAAGGCGGGACTCGTTTATACCATCGACTCGTATCTCTACGTGTATCCCGACACGGGCGTGTGGGAGATATATTTCGGCTGCGACCCCGGCGACGTGGAGCGCTGCCTAAGACTTGTGCACGACGAGCTTCGCCGAATAATCGAGAAGCCACTAACGCCCACACAACTGGCGAGCGCGAAGGCGCAACTCATTGGACAAATGGGCATCGCCGCCGACAACAACGAAAGCTACGCCCTCACCCTCGGCAAAACATTCGCCCACTACGGAAAACGCTACGACCCCAAGGCACAAGCTGAGCACATTCGCGCACTCACAGCCGAAGAACTGCAAAACGCGGCGGCAGAATTCCTGCGCGACGAAAGCCTGACGACACTCGTTTTCAAGTAGCTCGACAATTCTTCAAGGCATCACGGTCATAAACCACAGACGTGGGATGATTAAACCACAAGCGTGGGACGAATAAACCACAAGCGTGAGATATTCATCCCACGTCTGTGGTTTATGAACGAGAAGGCATCTCACCCTATGTCTTCGGCGGTCTGGGCGTGCGACTTCTACAAACAAATTTCCACAAAGACGGCAGGAAACCACGGGACGGCCGCAGGAAAATGCGCATATAGCGCAGCTTGGAAAAGAATTTACGGGAATAAGCGCAAAAACATGCGGAAAAATTTGCTTTTATATTCTCCATGTGCTATCTTTGCCCTGCAATAACAAATAATGGGCTGACCGGTTCGATTGGGATTCTCATCAATTACAACTTTGAAACCGAGAAGGCTGTTCTGACAATGGCGTGCCGATATGCGCAAGGCGTAGGGTCGGATTACAGAGGCAGAAAGGGCGCTCAAATCCTATCTTTTCAGGAGTTTCATCACATCACCGGCTCAGCCTTTTTTGTGGCTTAAACTTCGAGGTCCGAGAACTCTGAGTCCTCCGAGCTCTCAGAGAACTCCGAGCGCTCCGAAAACGCTAATTATCCCGAACAAACTGAAACAACATACAAGAACATGAACAATCTGAAAGTAGAAACACAGAAAGCGCTGCAATTCCTGGCCGAGGGCGCCGCAGAAAGCCTCAAGCAGGACGTGCTCCGCGCCCACGAAGCACTGGAGAACGGCACGAGCAAGGGCAACGACTTCCTCGGATGGCTGCACCTGCCGAGCAGCATCACGGCGGAGTTCATCGCCGACATGCAGCAAACGGCAGACGCCCTGCGCGAAAACTGCGACGTCATCGTAGTTGCAGGCATCGGAGGCTCGTATCTTGGTGCACGCGCCGTGATAGAAGCGCTGAAGAACCAGTTCGTCGAGCTCACGCCGCGCATCCTCTTTGCCGGCAACAACATCAGCGAGGACTATCTGGCAGAACTCCAGGACTACCTCAGTGATAAACGCTTCGGCATCATCAACATCTCCAAGAGCGGAACCACGACGGAGACGGCACTGGCCTTCCGCCTGCTGCGCGCACAGCTTGAAAAACAAATGGGACGCGAGGAGGCTCGCAAGCGCATTGTGGCCGTGACGGACGCCGTGAAGGGCGCTGCACGCACAACGGCCGACAAGGAAGGCTACAAGAGCTACGTCATCCCCGACAACGTGGGCGGACGCTTCTCCGTGCTCACCCCCGTCGGCTTGCTCCCCATCGCCTGCGCAGGAATGGACATCGAAGCGCTCGTACGCGGCGCACAGGACATGGAGGCACTCGCAAAGTCGGCTCCGTACGCAGAAAATCCTGTATATCAGTATGCCGCCACGCGCAACCTGCTATATCGCGACGGCAAGAAGATTGAAATCCTTGCCAACTTCCAACCAAAACTGCACTACATCGCAGAATGGTGGAAACAACTCTACGGCGAAAGCGAAGGCAAGGACGGCCTCGGCATCTATCCCGCCAGCGTTGACCTCACGACCGACCTTCATTCCATGGGACAGTGGATTCAGGACGGCGAGCGCAGCATCTTCGAGACCGTCATCAGCATTGCCGAGCCCGAGCGCGAGGTGCGCGTACCAAGCGACGCGGAGAACCTCGACGGCCTGAACTTCCTCGCAGGAAAGCGCGTGGACGAAGTGAACAAGATGGCAGAGCTCGGCACGCAGCTGGCGCACGTCGATGGCGGCGTTCCCAACATGCGCATCGTGCTGCCGCGCCTGACGGAATACTACATCGGCCAGCT
>ONWB01000071.1 GCA_900321445.1 uncultured Prevotellaceae bacterium
TTCGCGTCTTGTAGAGGCGCGCAGCCCAAAGCCATTTGTCGATACGTGCTTCCATGATGTTTGTGATACCTCGTTTGCTTATCTGCTCCCAGCTCGTTTACTTATTATAATAATTGTTCATGGCGAAGTTGAGGCCGCTGAGGGCGTAAGCTTTTACAGCATCGGCGGCAAGGGCGACGCGCTCGTCCATGTGTGTGAGTTCTTCGTCGGAGAATTCGCCGAGAACGTAGTCTATCTGGTTGCCGTGCTGGAAGTCGCTGCCGATGCCGAAGCGTAGTCGCGCGTACTGTTGCGTGGCAAGCTGCTGCGATATGCTGCGGAGCCCGTTGTGGCCGCCCTCGCTGCCGCCGGGCTTCATGCGTATGGTGCCAAAGGGCAGGGCGATGTCGTCAACGACGACGAGGAGGCGCTCAAGGGGGATGTTCTCCTTGTTCATCCAGTAGCGTACGGCATTGCCAGAGAGGTTCATATATGTTGAGGGCTTGAGGAGGAGGAGTTCTTGGTTTTTTACTCTTATCCTGGCTACGAAGCCGTAGCGCTTGTCCTGAAAGCTGATGCCAGCATCGGCGGCGAGCTTGTCGGCGATGCGGAAACCAATGTTGTGACGTGTGGCGGCGTATTCGTCACCGATATTTCCCAAACAGGCTATGAGGTGAAGCACAGTGGACTAATTAATAATTAAAAAGTAATAAGTAATAATTAAAAAATAAAATTGAGGAAGCCCCACCAAAGTCCCCCAGTCGCTCCCACAGGGGAGGCTTTTGAGTGACAAGTGGCGAGGTGTTTTGGGGTTTCGACCTTCATTAACTGTAAGCGCGGACTTCGGCGGGGTTGTCCGCTGAAATCCGCGCGTAAAAGTTTGTAGATAGGGGGATGTTTAGGCTTCCTCCTCTTCTGTGGTTGCTGTAGCAGCGTTTGCAGCAGCGGCACTGATGGCAGCACGTGTCATCTTCACGCTGACAACGTTAACCTCCTTCGGCGTAACGAGTTCGAGGTTGTCGTAGCTGAGGTCGCCGACCTTGATGCTCTTACCGAGCTGCAGGGACGTAACGTCGATGACGAGCTTCTCGGGTATTTCGGTGAAGAGTGCACGAACGTTGATCTTACGAACAAGCGTTACGAGCTTACCACCTGCGCGTACACCTTCTGCGAGACCCTGAGTCTGGATGGGCACACCGATAACGATGGGCTTATCCTCCTGAACCTCGAGGAAGTCAATGTGCATGATGGTGTCCTTTACGGGGTGGAACTGCGTTTCGCGAATAATAGCCTTACGCTCCTGACCATCGAGCTGGATGTTTACGAGATAGATGTGAGGGGTGAAGATGAGCTTGCGTGCTTCCTGCTCTGTGAGCGTGAAAGCCTGAGCTTCGGGAAGTCCGTTTTCGCCCTTCTTAATACCATAGATGTTGCAGGGAACAAGGCCCTCGCGGCGTGTCTGACGAGCCGCACGCTTGCCGGCATCGCTGCGGAGCGTGCCTGTTACGTTGATTTGCTTCATGATTTTAAGTAATGTGTTACTCTAAATTAAGTTGTTATGTCTTAATTCGCCATCACACGTGGAAGTACACTTGGGTACTTCGTATGGGAGAATCGGCCGCAAAAGTACAACAATCATTTCGTATCTCCAAAAAGTTCTGCGGCTTTTTCAAAAGGCTGTAAAGCTGTCTCAGAATTCGAAGCGGAAGTCGTCCTCGTTGTGTTCCTGCTCTGGAACTGGGGGTGGTGTGGGGAGGTCGTAGTTGAGGGGGGCGTCTACAAGGGGTTGTTCTTGTTTCGCCGTGCTCTCTTGAGCAACATACGCAGAAGCGGCTTCGAAGGCTTCGCGTATTTTCCCGATATCTTCACGATAAACGAAGATCTTGTGCTTCTCAAACTGTGGAGGAGCTTCGTCTGAGCCTTCGCGTATGCGCTTGCTCTCTGTCAGCGAAATATAGTATTCGCTATTGCGGTCCTGCTTTACGTCGATGTAGTAAACGCGCTTGCCGGCCTTTACTGTACGCGTAAAAAGGATGTCGCTTTCTTTCTTTTCAAACGGCATAATCTTTTAATATTAAATGTGTTAATACTTAATAATTTTGGTGCAAAGGTGGCTTGTTTTTAGGAAAGAGCCAAAAAAAATCGTGAAAATAATAATTCTCCCAACGCTTTTTAGTATTTTTGCACCATTATTAAGCCTAAAAAGTGGTTTTAGACTATGATAAACAGAGAATTGATAAGGTTAAAGGTGGTCCAACTCGTCTATGCGTACTACCAAAATGAGGGTAAGACCCAGGACGTGGCAGAGAAAGAGTTGCACTTCAGCCTGCAGAAGGCCTACGAGCTGTACAAGTACTTGCTAAACACGCTTGTAGAGATACGCCGCTATGCCGAACGGCGCGTGGAGGGTTCGCGCCATAGGGCGCAGTTGATGAAGAGCGGCGGGGCGGACATCGCCGACGTAAGACTGGCGGAGAACAAATTGCTGCTTATGCTTGAGGACAACAAGGCGCTTGCGGACTATCGCGAGACGAAGAGCGACTGGGAGGAAGAGCCTATGCTGATAAAGTCGCTATACAACGCCTTCGTCGAGAGCGAAGCTTTCAAGGAGTATCTTGACGGTGGCGAGAATAGTTTTGAAAGCGAGCGCAGGATAATATGCGTACTGTATAAGAAGGTGATAGCTGAGAACGAGGAACTTGACGACGTTTTGGAAGTCCATAGCCTGTACTGGAACGACGACCGCCACGTGGTGGATACCTTTGTGATGAAGACGCTGAAGCGATTTGCTGAAACGACATCGCCAGAGCAGCCGCTGCTCCCCGATTACGACTCCGAGAGAGACCGCGAGTTTGCAGTAACGTTGTTCCGCGAAACGATATTGCGGGCCGATGAGACACGACGCTACATAGCCGACAACTGCAAGAACTGGGAGTATAGCCGCTTGGCAATGATGGACGTGGTGATAATGCAGATAGCACTTACTGAGATGCTTGTATTCCCGGAGATTCCTGCAACAGTGACGATTAGCGAGTACCTTGACCTTGCAAGGGTGTATAGTACCCCGCGCAGTCCAGGCTATATCAATGGCCTGCTTGACCACATCCTAAAGGCGATGCGAGAAGAGGGCATACTGATGAAATAAGAATACAAACCAATAAAAAACTAAAGAAACATGATTTTTCTTGACGCAGCAGCACAGACAACGTCGCAAGGCGGCGGTGGTGGCATGGAAATGCTCATCATGATGGTGGCACTCTTTGCCATCGTCTATTTCTTCATGATCCGTCCACAGAACAAGAAGCAGAAGGAGGAACAGAAGTTCCGCGACTCTCTTGAAGTAGGACAGGAGGTTATGACTATCGGCGGACTTCACGGCAAGATAAAGCACGTTGACAGCGAAGCTGGCATCGTGACGCTCAACATCGCTACGGGCGTGGACGTGAAGTTCAGCAAGAACGCCATAGCAAAGAAGTAAACATCCCTCTATAGCGCGCACTCTCTTTGAAAGCCAGAGAACTCATCAAGAGACTTTGGACGAAGCAGGCTGGCACATTCCTGTTCTTCCTCGTCCTGTCTGCCGCGTTCTGGCTCTTTACGACACTCAATGACGACTATCGTGAAGAGATCGACGTGGAGTTGCAGCTTGTGAACGTGCCTGAAAACGTCGTCATCACGACGGAACCTCCCTCGCATATCCGCGTCAGCGTCCGCGACAAAGGGTTTATGATACTGTCATATCGCTATTGGCAGGAGATGCGTCCCGTGACGATAGACTTCCAAAATGTCGTGGGGCATGGAAATGCTTCAGGTAACATAAGCATTCCTGTCTCCGATCTACAGAAGCAGATACAGGCATTGTTCTCAGCAGAAGCTTCTGTGCAGATTGTGCGTCCGCAGCAGATTGAATTCTACTTCAACTACGGCGAAAGTAAGCGTGTGCCACTGAAGGTAGTAGGGCAGTTCCAACCCAAGAACAGCACCTCCATCCTCACGATGCTTCGCTACGAGCCCGATAGCGTGACCGTGTTTGCACGTCCGTCGATGCTTGACACGATAACGGCGGCATATACCGACCATATCGTCATGACGAATTTGGAAGACACGACGCGTGTGGAGGTTCCGCTCCATCGTGTCGCTGGCGTAAAGTTCGAGCCAAGTGTTGTGATGCTCACGCTGGCCTGCGACAGGCTGGTGGAGAAAACTGTAGTCGTGCCTGTTCAGCAGGTGAACTTCCCTGCCGACAAGCAGTTGCGCACATTCCCAGCGCGTGTGAACGTGACGTTCCAAGTGGGTATGGGGATGTACCGCAATATCTCTGCAGACGATTTCGTGCTTGTCGTCAACTACGAGGACCTAATTGAGAGCAAGTCGCCGCGATGCAAACTTGCCTTCAAGTCTTTGCCAGACGGAGTGGCACATGTGCGCATCTCGCCCAACGAAGTGGACTTCGTGATAGAAGAAGTCTCGGAGTAACTGATGGCAGTAAAGGTAGGCATTACAGGAGGCATCGGCAGCGGGAAAACATACGTATGCCGCCAGCTTGAGCAGATGGGGTACGATGTATTCTACTGCGATGATGAAGCACGCCGCCTGATGGCCGAGGACTCCACGCTTCGCACAGAGATTACGGCTCTTGTGGGAACTTCGGCATACGACGACGCAGGTAACCTCAACAAGCCTGTGCTTTCGGCATTTATCCACAAAAGTGCTGAGCATGCAGAGGCTATAGACCGACTTGTGCACCCCCTTGTGCGCAGAGCCTTTCGCGAATGGTGCGCAGAGCGCGAAGCGAAGGTGTATGTTTTCATGGAGTGTGCGCTGATGTATGAAGCCCACTTCGACGAGGAGGTAGATAGTGTCGTGTGTGTAGTGTCGCCAATGAAACTCCGCCTCGAAAGGCTTCGCCGCAACAGAGGCATCAGCGAGCAGCAGGCGCGAGAGTGGATGCAAAAGCAGATGGGCGAAGAGGAAAAAGCTTCGCGCGCGAACATTATTATATATAATAGGGAGGGCGAAGAGCCCGATGTGAAGTACATAGTCAAAGAAATAAACAAATAAAGATAAGAAAAAGATGAAAGATACCATTCTATCCATCTCAGGCCGTCCGGGCCTGTTCCGCCTTGTTTCGAGAGGCAACAGAAACCTTATTGTCGAATCCATCGGAGACGATAAAAAGCGTTTTGCCGTAGGCGAGCGCGATCGCGTTTCCTCGCTGAACGACATCACTATGTATTCCGACGACGACAATGTTGAACTGATGAGCATCTTCAAGAACATCCTCGATGCCCACGAGGGAAAGGTGGTCGAACTGAACCACAAGACAGCATCGACGGCGGAACTTGAGGCGTTCATGGCAGAGGCGCTACCCACCTACGACCGCGACCGTGTGCATACGTCAGACATCCGCAAGCTACTCCAGTGGTACAACATTCTCGTGAAGAACGGATACACCGACTTTGAGACCGAGGAAGAGGGTGCCGAGGAAGAGAAATAAGATGGACAGCTGCAAGAACGTCATCATTATCGATGCTGACTATGCCGACCGCATTGCGTTCGACCTCATCGTGAACTTTGAGCGAATGCTTGGTCGCCGTATTCCACCTGCCGACCTGTCGCGCTGGCTGGATTGTCTGGCACTTGATGGCGGACTGCGCCCCAGCGAGTCGGGCGAGGATATTCTTTGCGTATTTATACATGACAAGGAAAAGTCGCGCTTTGACAACTTCCGCCCCGCAGACTTTGCAACGGAACTGAATGCGCAGGCTTTTCGCGACAATATCGGAGAGTTTACCCTGCAATCGGCTTCGGGAGAGGGCGTCGTAGGAGCTGACGAGTTCTTTCTCAGTACCCTGAAGATGTTCGGCGAGTCGCAGGCCGTGGAACGCATAATAGTTGTAGGCAATGTCGATGAACATCTTGCGCCCATACGCAATGCTGTCAACGCCATAGCGGAAAAGGACATAACGCTTCTTGCTATGGAGCCCCTTGTCGGCCTGCGTTGCAAACAGGAAATACTTGGCTATAGCCTGATGTCGGCGTTAGGTATAAAGGGAGAAGAAATAAGATAAGAATTGAAACATGAGACGTTCTGAACTTCTCGAGCAATCAAGGGAATTCAGGACACAACGAAAAAAGGTATATAGTTATGGGAAGAGTTCTCATTATTGGTGCAGGCGGTGTGGCTACCGTTGCTGCCCACAAAGTTGCTCAGAATAGCGACGTGTTTACAGACATCATGATTGCATCACGCACAAAATCGAAGTGCGATGCCATTGTGAAAGCCATAGGCAATCCCAATATAAAGACCGCGAAGGTGGATGCCGACAATGTTCCCGAGCTCGTGGCACTATTCCGAGAGTTCCAGCCCGACTTGGTGATGAACCTCGCGCTGCCGTATCAGGACCTTACCATCATGGACGCTTGCCTCGAGTATGGATGCTCATATCTCGATACGGCAAACTACGAGCCGAAGGACGAGGCGCATTTCGAATACAGCTGGCAATGGGCATATCGCGAGCGCTTTGAAAAGGCAGGCTTGACCGCAATCCTCGGCTGTGGCTTCGACCCAGGTGTGACGAGCATATATACGGCATACGCTGCCAAGCACCACTTCAAGGAGATTCACTATCTTGATATTGTGGACTGCAATGCTGGCGACCACCACAAGGCTTTCGCTACGAATTTCAATCCAGAAATCAACATTCGTGAGATAACGCAAAAAGGCCTCTATTGGGAAAATGGCAAATGGGTTGAGACAGAACCGCTGGAGATACACAAGGACCTTACGTATCCCAACATAGGGCCTCGCGACAGCTACCTTCTGCACCACGAGGAGATAGAATCGCTCGTCATCAACTACCCCACCATCAAGCGTGCACGATTCTGGATGACCTTCGGCCAGCAGTATCTGAAGCATTTGGAGGTAATACAGAACATCGGCATGAGCCGCATTGACGAGATAGAGTATGATGCCCCCCTCGCCGATGACCCTACAAAGACTGTGAAGGTGAAGATTGTGCCGCTGCAGTTCCTGAAGGCGGTACTTCCGAATCCTCAGGACTTGGGCGAAAACTATGAAGGCGAGACGTCCATAGGATGCCGCATACGCGGTATAGGCAACGATGGCAAGGAACACACGTACTACGTCTATAACAATTGTTCGCATCGTGCCGCATACGAAGAGACGGGCATGCAGGGCGTAAGCTACACAACGGGCGTGCCCGCATGCATTGGAGCTCGTATGTTCATGCTCGGACTATGGAAGAAGCCGGGTGTCCACAATGTTGAGGAGTTCGATCCCGACCCCTTCATGGAAGAGCTGAACAAACAGGGGCTCCCCTGGCATGAAATACACGACGGCGACCTCGAACTGTAACCCAGCATGAATGTCTATCGCCTGCTTCGCACCTTTGGGCGCATTAAGAGCCCGCGGCTGAAGTTGCTTGCACTTTGGGCGCTTCACGTTATGGGGCGGCGATATGTGGGAGTGTTTCTCGACCCAGTGCTCGCCTGCAACCTGCGTTGCAAGATGTGTTACTTCAGCGACGACGAGCGGCGCAAGGAACTACATGGGCGCTTCTCGAAGGAACAACTCCAGCAAGTGGCGCAAGCCCTGTTCCCGCGAGCCCTGAAACTGCAGATAGGCTGCGGTGCCGAGCCCACACTTTTCGCAGATCTTCCGTGGCTCGTGCGCGAGGGGAAAACGCATGGCGTCCCCTATGTGTCGGTAACAACAAATGGACAGCTGCTGACGGAAGAAACACTTCGCGCTTTGGCAAAAGCAGGGCTCGACGAGCTGACGATATCTCTGCACGGGCTGACGAAGGAGACGTACGAGAACCTTATGCAGGGCGCAAGCTTTGAGAAGTTTAAGGAGCTTCTCGGTATGATTCGCAACGTCCGCAAGGACTTCCCACGCCTGAAGGTGCGCGTGAACTATACGCTAAATGCCGACAATGTGGTGGAGCTTTCCCGCTTCGGCGAAGTCTTTACGCCAGACACACCGCTGGACATCCTCCAGCTTAGACCGATACAGAAGATAGGGAATAGCAACTATAGCAACTTCTCGATGCAGCCGTTGTTGGAGCACTACGACGACACCCTGCTCCCCTTGGCATCGAGTTGCAAGGCTCGCGGTGTCGTGTGCCTTATGCCGACGCGGGAAAACATTCTTGCGCTGGCAGATGCGACCGCAGACGGCAAATCCATGCGGCAACGCGCACTGGAGGAGCTCACGTACTGCAATGTCACGCCGGGTCACGTATGGCAGGCCGACTTTGATGTCAGCCGAGAAACCTTCAATAGCTACTCGCGTCGGAACCATCGTGCATCCCGCATCCTGCAACTCGCACTGGGATGGAATACGGTGGATGGCGTGGCAGAGGGACGTACAAAGAAACTGAATTATACAATAGAATAAAAAGATAAAAGTATGGCAAAGAAAGAAGAATTAGAGCAGACAGCTGCCGATGGCAAGCTGAAAGCCTTGCAGGCAGCCATGGCGAAGATAGAAAAAGACTTCGGCAAGGGTTCCATTATGAAGCTCGGCGACGAGCACATAGAAGACGTGGACGTGATACCCACAGGTAGCATCGCCTTGGACGCAGCCCTCGGCGTTGGCGGTTATCCCAAGGGACGTATCATCGAAATCTACGGTCCCGAGAGTTCGGGTAAGACCACCCTCGCAATACACGCCATCGCCGAGGCGCAGCGCGCAGGCGGCATAGCAGCATTCATCGACGCAGAGCATGCCTTCGACCGCTTTTACGCAGCAAAGCTCGGCGTGGATGTCGATAACCTGCTTATCGCGCAGCCCGACAATGGCGAGCAGGCACTCCAGATTGCCGACCAGCTCATCAGCTCTGCAGCTGTCGACATCATCGTTATCGACTCCGTTGCTGCACTTACGCCGAAGGCAGAAATCGACGGCGATATGGGCGACAACAAGGTGGGACTGCAGGCGCGCCTCATGAGCCAGGCTCTGCGCAAGCTTACCGCCACCATCAACAAGACAAAGACGACCTGCATATTCATCAACCAGTTGCGCGAAAAGATAGGCGTGATGTTTGGAAATCCAGAGACCACAACAGGCGGAAACGCCCTGAAGTTCTACTCCAGCGTGCGCCTCGATATCCGCAAGGTAACCACGCTGAAGGACGGCGAAAACCCCATCGGCAACCAAGTGCGCGTGAAGGTCGTCAAGAACAAGGTGGCCCCCCCCTTCCGAAAGGCGGAATTTGAGATAATCTTCGGCGAGGGCATCAGCCGCATAGGCGAGATTGCCGACCTCGGCGTAGAGCTCGACATCATCAAGAAGAGCGGCTCGTGGTTCAGCTATGGCGAAACGCGCCTCTGCCAAGGTCGCGACGCACTCAAAGCCCTTCTCCGCGACAACCAAGAGCTCGCCGACGAAATAAGCGCAGCCATCGCCGAGAAGATGCGCGGGAAGTAGGACCTTACTGCAAGTTACTATCTAAACAAAAAAAAGATAGAGCCACTGTATGTCAAAGAAAACAGTAAAACATAGGGCAACAGCTAAACCCTCTGCACAAGAGCGGAAGGAGAAGAAATCGAAGCAGAAGCCGAAGAAGGAGTTTAGACTCTCGCCGAAAGTGGTGAAGCTGACACTCTTCGCCCTGCTTGCCATATTCTGCACAATCGTGTATGGCGACGTCTTTGCGCGGGCAGAGCAGGAAGCGTTCGTAAACTTCGACCGCACGACCATGAAGTTCCTCCTCGACAAGCCCTTGGGTGATCTCTTTGGGCTGGGGCGCGTCATGCTTCTGGTGTTTAAGAGCAAGTGGGTAGGAGGCATCATTTTGGCGGCATTCCTCACGGGAACAGCCTGCCAACTGGATAATATCTTCCGCATTTCTCGCACGAAGTGGTGCGGAGTGAGTTTCCTGCTGCCAGCAGCGGAGATTGCCTACCTCGTAAGTCTGGGCACCAACATTTACTATA
>ONWB01000174.1 GCA_900321445.1 uncultured Prevotellaceae bacterium
CAGTCATTACGTTCACTGCGCCAAGCTCTGTGAGCTTGCCTTTGTCAAAGCCTTCAAGACCGGGTTTCGTCTCAGCCTCGAAGAGCCATTCGTAACTGGGGTTGTGGGCAATTACCGTTGCGCCGGTAATGCCATACTTGTTCAGATCTAATGTTGCCATATTTTATTGAGTTTAATGTTTTGTTTCTAAATTCTATCTTTTTGCGCCTGCAAAATTAGAGAAAATTTGCTGCCCTAAAAAGTTTTTCCCATTATTTGTTTCGGTTTGAGGCGTTTCTTTGCACAAAAACTCCCACTGCGCAGTTTGCAGGAGAGTTTTTGTCACGTTCGCTTTACAAGTCAGAATGTTATCTTGTGGTTTTCGGTGCGTCCATTCTTGCCGCTTATGCTGAGGATGCATGTCCTGCCGAGCGAGCGCGGCACGCGGAAGTTGCGTCTCGTGGTCTCGACGATTTTGCGCCCTTGGAGATCGAATATTCGTGCGCTTCTAACGCCAGCACCCTTTAGGGTTACCGTGCGGCCATCGACTGTGTAGCTCAGTCCCGCATCTGCCTTCGCACTACTGACGCCAGTAGTAGGGACGCCGTTCTCGTCGAAGGTGATGATGGTCGTGCTTCCCTTTTCCTTGTTTAGCTCGATGACGTATTCGCCATAGCTTGCAAACGTCGTCACGCCCAGGGGGTTCTCGATTTCTGCGCGTACAGGCTTGCCGTCTGCCCACGATATGTTGACGATGAAGCCACCTACGGCACGCAGGCCGCGTATGCTTCCCTTCTGCCACGTTTCTGGCAGACAGGGGAGGAGTTGCAAGGTGTCGGTATGGCTCTGGAGTAGCATCTCAGCAATGCCTGCACAAATGCCGAAGTTGCCGTCAATCTGGAATGGGGCGTGCGAGTCGAAGAGGTTGTAGTAGATGCCACCTGCGCTCTGGTCTGTGCCATAACTTGTGGAGTGCTTGAACTCGCGCTGAAGAAGAGCCACACACTGTTCCGGGTGCAGGGCTCGTGCCCAGAGGTTCACCTTCCAACCCATAGACCATCCCGTAGAGGGGAGTCCGCGCAGTTTCAGACTGCGCACTGCAGGCTCATAGTATGGATTCGTAGCGGGAAGATTTGCGAAGGGGTACAGTGCCATCATGTGGCTTAGGTGGCGGTGACCAGCCTCGCTGCCATTGCCTGTAGCATAGTCCGTATACTTCCATTCTCGCAGGATGGTTTCGCCTGTCGAGACACCCTCGCGCGGATTTCCGTATGTGCCGTTGTAGGTCTCTGTGTGCAGACCATTGTCAAGGCTCTTGAACTTATTCTTCAGCTGCGTGAGGAACGACTGCGTGACACCGGCTTCACCAACGCCCACAATCTCTATGGCCTTGATAGTTTGGTCGAAGAGGTTCCAAACGATTTGCTGGCTATGTGCCGTAGCATTCTCCGTGGGGCCATGCTCGGGACTCCATTCATTGGGACATTCCCACGTGCCATCGCTGGCCTTCACGAGGCGCTCCATCCATAGGCGCACGCAGGAAATCATGACGGGCAGCGCCTTCGTCTTTAGGAACTCGATATCGCGTGTGTAGCGATAGTGTTGCCACATGTGGTCCACGCTCCACGCACCTGCCTCAGGATATTGCGTTGCCATCCAGTTGGTGCAGTTGCCGAAGATATTGTTTTCCGTGAAGCATGCCCAGCCCGTGGTCTGCCCAAGCCAGCTCTTGGCGTAGTTCTGCCACTGCGGCTGCACGACAGCCATGTTGTAGAGATAGTTGAGATACTTCTCATGCATCTCTGACAACCCCGTTACCTCTGCTGGCCAGTAGTTCATCTGGATGTTGATATTAGCATGTATGTCGGCATTCCATGCGGGACTGTTGGAATTGTTCCAGATGCCCTGCAGGTTGTTAGGAAGGTCGATGCCGCGCGAACTGCTGATGAGCAGGTAGCGTCCGTAGTGGAAGTATAGCTGCTCCAGCTGGCGTGCGTCCTTAGACTGACGCAGCTTGGCTGTCGTAGTGAGGTTTGCATAGGCATCCACCAACGCCTTCGTATCCTTGGTATTGACGGCACCATCCAACTCCAGCTGGCAGCGGTCGAAGTATTCCTTATAGTCTGCAACATGGTCGGCATATATTGCGTCCCACCCCTTTACGGCAGCAGCATCGACGGCAGACTTCGCACGTGCGCCCATCTGACTGGTATTGCTGACATAGCCAGAGGCTACGGGATCGTAGTCCGTGACGGCAGACAGGAGGATGAGTATCTCGTCGGCACCATCCACGTGCACTCCGTCGTTGTCGGTCTGCGTGGTTCCACCCTTGACAACAACTTTCATACGTGCATGATAGGACACGGTTTCCAACTTACCCTCGAATACACCCTCGCCATCGGCATATTTGGCACGTAGGTTGTGGGCATTCCAAAGGTATATGCGCTGACTGAGCTGCCCAGGCTCGCTGGCAGTCAGGTGTACTGCCACGACCTGGTCAGGATAGGAGGCTATGTACTCGCGGCGGAAGCTAATGGTCTTGGCCGTATTCTTCCACTCGGCCGTAGCAGTGGCGTTGGAAATGTCCAGCGTGCGAACGTAGTCCTTCACACCCGTCGCGGATGTCGTACCGAAGCGGCCGCTCGTATCTTCTATGTATATGTGCCCGAAGTTCTGGTAGCCAGCACCACGGTCGTAGTTCGTACTTGAGCCCGTCCAGAGGGTTTTTTCGTTGAATTGCACAATGTCCTGACGTATGCCACCATAAATCATAGCCCCCAGCTGTCCATTGCCGATGGGGAGTGCGTACTCCATCCACGGATTAGCAACGGTCTGCTTCGTCACGGGAATCTTGTACCACAGCGTGAATAGGTTTTCTGGCACATAGCCCGTAATCGACGCGCATGCCCACTCCGCGAGCTTCGCTGGCTGCGGATCTGTCTCTGGCAGAGAGGCTGGATCTACGAACATTAGGGGATTGTTCGAGTCTCCCGCATTCCATTCTCCCAGTTTATGCCCTGCACCTGCACCCTGCCACTGGTTCATACTCTTCGATGCACTCTTGCGCTGGATTTCCCAACAGTTTGACGCACCAGAGGCTGTCGATGCCACAAGTTTAAGATGCTCACCCGTAGCCGACGTCTGGAAGAACTCGCCATTGTAGGATACGTAGTTCCCTGCCTTCGACAACATCAGGAAGTCATCCTTCGTGCCAATGACTGCCCATAGCTGACCATCGTCGCCTGTACGAGCAGAAGTCAGCAGGTTCTGCCCTGCCCCTTGGTCGCCAAGGAAGGCATCGCCCGTCTTAAACTGCACATAGTAATAGACAGGATTATCAGCCGTAGAAAACGTGGGAAGAGTCTGCGCCGTTGCCACTATACCCAGCAGTAACGACACAAGAAAAAGGAATATACGCTTCATGGTTATGTAATGTATTTAGTCGTTTATTCGTTTAGTGGCGCAAAGATACAATTTTTCTATATATCTCGCACATCAAAACTAATATTTTCACATTTCCAGACATACATATATAAAGATGTGTGGTTGCAGAATAGTGACATTTTGTCGCTTTTCACGACACTTTGTCAGCAAAACAACGCCCCCAAACAGCAAAAAAAGCTTTGGCACGCCACTTGTCTAAAAGAAGGGCAGGACAACCAAACAAACATTATAAACAACTAAAAACTAATACAACCATGTTACCAATCAGACGTTACAACCAAAACTGGCTTCCTAGCATGTTCGACGACCTTTTCAGCAACGACTTCATGCAGAAATCTGCATCAACGGCACCTGCCATCAACGTCATCGAGGACGAAACAGCATACCACGTAGAACTTGCTGCCCCAGGCATGTCAAAAGAGAACTTCCAGATTCACATCGACGACGACAATAACCT
>ONWB01000035.1 GCA_900321445.1 uncultured Prevotellaceae bacterium
AGCTCGCAGAGTTCCGCGCACAGGCACGCGGAGGCGTAGGCAGTCGCGGAGGATCCACGCGCGACCAGGACTTCATCGAGTACATATATATGGCTAAGATGCACGACACGATGCTCTTCTTCACCGCACGCGGACGCTGCTACTGGCTCAAGGTGTACGACATCCCTGAGGGCGCGAAGAACTCAAAGGGACGCGCCATACAGAACATGCTCAACATCGACAGCGAGGACAGCGTGAACGCATGCCTCTACATCAAGAAGCTCAACGACGAGGAGTTCAACCGCACGCACAACGTCGTGTTCTGCACGCGTCAGGGTGTCGTCAAGAAGACAAGCCTCGAACTATACTCGCGACCACGCACCAACGGCGTCAACGCCATCAACATCCGCGAGGACGACCGCGTAGTGAGCGTAGTGCTCACCAACGGACACGACGAACTCATCATCGCCAGCCGCGGCGGACACGCAGTACGCTTCAACGAGGACGCCGTGCGCAACATGGGACGCGTGGCGACAGGCGTGCGAGGAATGCGCCTCGAAGCCGAGGACGACGAGGTCGTAGGCATGATATGCGTCAACAACCCCGAGGACGAAACCGTTATGGTCGTTTCGCAGAACGGATACGGCAAGAAGAGCCGCGTAGAGGACTACCGCAAGACAAACCGCGGCACCAAGGGCGTCAAGACGCTGCAGATAACGGACAAGACAGGACCGCTGCTCGCAATCAAGAGCGTGACGGACGACGACGACCTCATGATTATCAACAAGAGCGGCGTAGCGCTGCGACTGCATACCGCCGACGTACGCACAGCAGGACGCGCAACGCAGGGTGTCAAGCTCATCGACATCACGAAGCGCGGCGACGTCATCAGCTCCGTATGCAAGGTGCCTACGCAGGCTGACGAGGAAGAGGCCGAAGACTCTGGAAATCCCGGAAATCCCGGAATATCCGGAACCCCCGAAACCCCGCAACAATAACCCACACACAAAGAACAAACTTCAAATCAAAAACATAATCATGAAAAAGTATCTCTTCGCTATCTTCGCGATAGCAATGACGATGCCTGCAACGGCACAGAACTTTGGCAAGACCGACTACGCCATCCAGAAGGGCGACTATGCCCAAGCTATCACACTGCTCGAGGAAATCGTGCAGAACCCCAAGACGACGAAGCACGCCGAAGCCTACCGCAAGCTCGGCGAAACGCACGCACGACTCTTCAACGAGCAGCTTATGCTCGCCGCGCAGGGAATGCCCTTCGACACAGCATCGTTCTGCAGCCACCTCGACGCCGCCGTCAACGCTATGACGGAGTGCAACAAGTACGACACAATGCCCGACAAGAAGGGCCACGTGAAGCCTAAGTTCCAGAGCGAGAACAACCTGAACCTACTGCAGATGCTCGACTACTACAACTTCGCAGGTATGTTCATGTATCAGAACAAGGACAACGCAAGGTCGCTCGAATACTTCGAGAAGTACCTCAACCTGCCGAAGAACCCCATCTTCACGCAGCACCAAACCGACTCCATCTATGCAGCAGGGCAGGCAAACTACATGCAGGCAGCCTTTAACTGCACACTCTTCAGCTATCAGCAGAAGGATTGGGACGCCGTACTACGCAACGCCGACGAAGCCCTGAAGGGCGACGAAAACCTCAAGGACCTCTACATCATGAAGTACACGGCAAACCTCGAGAAGGGCGACACCCTCGCATACGTCGAGACGCTGAAGGACGCTATCGCACGCACCAGCAACCCCAGCTTCATGGGCGACCTCATCACCTTCTACATGCGCAAGCAGGATCGCGAGGGTGCCATCGCTATGGCTAACGACCTCATACAGAAGGCTCCCGAGTCGAAGACGTCGTACTACATCAAGGGATGTCTGGAGATGAACATGACCCCCTACAACTACGAGGAGGCACGCAACTGCTTCGATAAGGCGCTGAAGATAGACCCCGAGTACCTCGAGGCTAACACGAACATGGGCATCTGCTACGTCAACGACATCACCGACCGCCTGAACGCCAACGAGTTCCACATTCCCACAGGCACCGACGACGCCAGCAACAAGGCTCGCCGCAAGATTATGCAGGAGAAGGTGTACCCCTGGTACAACAAAGCGCTGCCGTACTTCGAGAAGTCGCGCGAACTGGCTCCCGACCGTCCCGAACTCTGGGCGCAAG
Source organism: uncultured Prevotellaceae bacterium (assembly GCA_900321445.1). Lineage (GTDB taxonomy): Bacteria > Bacteroidota > Bacteroidia > Bacteroidales > Bacteroidaceae > Alloprevotella. Next base: position 2,189 of record ONWB01000035.1, read on the forward strand.
GCCTCTACAACTGCTACTATAGCCTAATCATGGACGAGAAGGCTCAGGAGATAAAGGCCGCATATCCTCAGATTTTCCAATAATCTAACCCCCGACGCAGTGTTATCAAGGCCGAAGGACGGTCGCATAATACTCGTCGAAAACGAAACCACTTTGAGGACAAACGTAATACATACGTCCACAACGCATTCCGACTCCCGCCCCTGCCTCACTACGAGGCGAGGGCTCGGGAGCGTCGGGCGCATCGCGACGACCGTTGTCCTCGCACTCATTATTATATATACCCCTCAGGCGTCTGCGCAGAAAATCTTCAAGCCCATACGAGTGGCGCTGAAGGCGAAGAAGCCCGCTGACGCCCTGAAGGAGGTGCAGAAGCTGGAGGCAACGTGCCCTACGGCTTTGCGCCCAAAGCTCCTCGACTACGGAATGCAGGCGTGCATACGCCTGAACGAGGGGCTCAACGAGAAGATATACCTCAAGCAGGCGTACGATACCGTGCAGTTCTTCCGCACCATCTACGACATCTTCGACTACGCCCTGCGCTGCGATACTGCCGAGCGCGCCCTGCTCGCCGAGACGGGGAAGCCGATGCACTACCAGAAGCCGCACGCACAGACGCTGCGAAAGTATTACCGCAACCTCGTGGCTGGCGGACGCTTCTACTTCACACGCGCACGATACGGTGAAGCAATCCCCTTCCTATGCTATGCTCTCGACGTGCCTCGCTCGGCACTGTGGAGCCACGAGGGGAGGAAGCTGCGCCGCACGACGTACGTGTATAATGCCGTAATGCTTGTGCGTAGCGCGTTTATGACGCACAACTATGCGTTGGCGCGACAATACGCCGACATAGCACTTGAGGACACCACCGCAGCACGCCGCAGTATGCTCGCATACCTTGCGCGCTCGGCACAGATGATGGATGATACGGAAGCCTACTTGGATTACCTGAAGACGGGACTTAGGGAATACCCCGCAGAGCCTTTCTTCTTCACCGAACTTGTGGACTTCCACGCCGACAGGAACGAATACGACGCGACGCTCACCCTCGCAGAGAAGATGCTGCAGAGCGACAGTACAAACTACTACTTCCTTATGGCAAAGGGGCTTTCGCTGATGAACATGAAGAAGGACCTGGAGTCGGCGGAATACTTCAAGAAAGCCGTTGTCGCCGACTCGACACACAACGACACATACTACTACCTGGGAACAGCCCTGTGTAATGTGGCACGCAGCGTAGAAGTACCTGCGAACATCAATTCGGCTGCCTACAAGTCGGCACTTGCGCGTCAGCGCGAGTACTACAAGGAGGCACGCTCACCACTCGAAACATACAGAGCCCTGCAGCCCTCAGACGCAAAGCGATGGGCACCGCAGCTATACGACGTATATTTTGCCCTCAACCTCGGAGAGCAATTCGCTGAAATGGACGAAATCGTGAAAACACTAAGATGAAGGAATCAACACAGAACACGCTACTGAGCCCATCGGCGGCACCGCACGGCGCCATACCCTTCGGCTCGTTCGTGACAAAGGATATAGAAGAAGCCCTGCAGCAGGGATTGCTGGAGAGTAGGCAGGAGGTGGAGGCTATCGCACAAAACCCCGAAGCGCCAACGTTCGCGAACACCATCGCCGCCCTCGACAGTGCAGGCGGGACGCTCGAACAAGCTTCGGACATACTCTTCAACCTCGTGAGTGCCAACACTTGCGACGAGCTCGACGAACTTGCGGCAAAGATGTCGCCTGTGCTTGAGAAGCACGGAAACGAGATTTTCCAAAACCAGAAACTCTTCGAGCGCGTAAAGGCCGTAAAGGAAACGGCTGCGAACCTAAGCGAGGAGGAAGCTATGCTCCTCGACAAGACTTACGAGGCCTTCGAACGCTCGGGCGTCACGCTCGCGGGCGAGGCGCGCAAACGATTCAACGAGATTTCGGAAGAACTCTCCAGGCTTACCGTACAGTTCGACCAGAACCTGCTAAAGGAAACCAACGGCTTCGAACTGCACGTCGCAGATGAGGCGCGTCTCGAAGGGCTGCCCGACTCCCGCAAGGCGCAGGCAGCAGCAGAAGCGCGCGAAAAAGGACTCGACGGCTGGCTGTTCACACTGAAAGCACCCAGCTTCGGACCTTTCATGCAGTATTGCGCCGATCGCGAACTCCGAAGAGAGATGTACGAGGCGAGTGCTACACGATGCGGACACGGCGACGAGCGCGACAATACGGAGATTTGCCGCAGGCTTGTAAACCTGCGTCGCGAGAAGGCGGCACTACTCGGATACTCCGACTTTGCCGAATATGTGCTGCGGCGCAGAATGGCACAGTCAGAGGACGGCGTTCGCGGACTTCTGAACGAACTCACGGAGAAGTTTATGGAACCCGCGCGCAAGGAGGTGGCGGAACTTGAGCAATACGCCCGCAGGGAGCTTGGCGACGAAAGCTTCGCGCTACAACCCTGGGACTTCGCATATTGGAGCCAGCGCCTGCAAAAGGCGCGCTATGGGCTCGACAGCGAGATGCTGCGCCCATACCTCGAGCAGCCAGCCGTAGTGCAGGGCGTCTTCAACTTGGCGACGCGCCTCTATGGGATAACATTCTCGCGAAACAAGCAGATTCCAACATACCACCCCGACGTAGAAGCTTACGACGTCAGCGATGCCGACGGAAGTTTCCTCGGAATACTGTATATGGATTTCTTCGCACGCAAGAGCAAGCAGGGTGGGGCTTGGATGACAAACTATAAGGCTCAGTGGACGGAAGCCGACGGTACCGACTCGCGCCCACACGTCTCGGTAGTCACTAACTTCACGAAACCTACTGCCGACGAGCCCTCGCGGCTCACTCTCGGCGAGGTGGAAACCCTCCTCCACGAGTTCGGACACGCCCTGCACGGACTTCTTACGAAGTGCCGATACAGGAGTCTCAGCGGCACAAGCGTATGGTGGGACTTCGTGGAACTCCCCTCGCAGTTTATGGAGAACTACGCCGTAGAGAAAGACTTCCTGCGCACGTTCGCCTTCCACTATCGCACGGGTGAGCCGCTCCCCGACACACTCATCGAAAAAGTTCGCGCAGCGCGCACGTTCAATGCCGCGTATGCCTGCATGCGACAGGTGTCGTTTGGGCTTATGGATATGGCTTTCTATACCCTGAAGGCTCCGCTGGAGGGCGATTTCAGGAAGTTCGAACGCTCGGCAATAGCACCTGTGCGCCTGCTTCCTGACTTCCCTGCGGGCAGTATGGCGCTACAGTTCGGCCACATCATGAGCGGTGGCTATGCAGCAGGATACTACAGCTACAAGTGGGCTGAGGTGCTTGATGCCGACGCATTCGCGAAGTTCAAGGAAGAAGGCATCTTCAACAGGGAGGTAGCGCGTAGCTTCCGCGACAACATCCTCGCTCGTGGCGGTACGCGCCATCCGATGGACCTCTATGTGGCGTTTCGTGGGCGCCGTCCGACAACGGAAGCCCTGCTGCGTCGCACGCTCGGCGACGGCTCAGCATCGAAGCGCGAGGACGCCTTCGACAAGCGCTATCTGCAAATGGCGCGCGTGTGGGCAGGCAACTCCTACTGCCAGCGACGACAGGTGGGAGCACTCATCGTGAAGGAACGCATGATTATCAGCGACGGCTACAACGGTACGCCCAGCGGATTTGAAAACGTATGCGAGGACGAGGCAGGCCTCACGAAGCCCTATGTGCTGCATGCTGAGGCAAACGCTATAACAAAGATTGCGCGAAGCGGCAACAACAGCGATGGCGCAACACTCTACGTTACTGATTCGCCGTGCATAGAATGTGCGAAGCTTATCATACAGGCGGGCATACGTCGCGTCGTTTTCAGCAAGAAATACCGCCTGACAGACGGCATCGACCTCCTGCGCCGCGCAGGGATACAGGTTGACTACATACCAATAGACAATAACCAATAACCAATAACCGTTAACCAATAACCGTTAACCAATAACCGTTAACCGAAGGTCAGTGAATCATGCAGTGCACGTCAGCCCGAAAGGGCGCAGCTCTTTCGGAGGCTGGGGCACGAAAAGCATGTGAGCTAACCAATAACCGTTAACCGTTAGCCGAATAGCAAGGTGAACTAATGTTCAAAAAAACCAAAGGATGTCAGAAACACAATACATACCTCCCGTTCCACCACAGTACCCTGAGCGGCCGCGTCAGCGTTCGCGTGGCACCTTTGTGCCTGTGCTCGTCGCTCTCGGCGTAGTGGCGGGAATCTTGATAGGGAGCTTCTTCTCGTCGCACTATTCCAGACGCTCTCTGAGCATCATCAACTCGTCGAGCAACAAGCTCAACGACCTTTTCCACATCATCGACGACCAGTATGTCGATACCGTCAACATTGCCGACCTCGTGGAGAAGGCGATGCCGCAGATTCTCAAGCAGCTCGACCCTCACTCGACGTATTTCAGCCCCCAAACGGCTGCGGCGAGTATGCAGGAGCTCGACGGAAAGTTCAGCGGCGTAGGCGTGCAGTTCACGATATATCAGGACACTGTGCGGATTGTGCGCATCATCAAGGGCGGACCTTCGGAGAGCGTAGGCCTGAGGGCTGGCGACGCTATCGTCACAGTCGATGGGCGTCCATTCACGGGAGCCTCAGTCACGAACGACACCGTGCTTGCACGTCTGAAGGGACCGCAGGGTACGTCTGTGCGACTGGGCGTGAAGCGTGCGGGTGAGGCAAAGCTGCGCGAGTTCAAAGTGTTCCGCGACGATGTGCCCGTGCGCTCCGTAACGGCCGCGTACAAGCTTGACGACACTACTGGCTACATACGCATCGGGAGCTTTGCCGCAAACACGCACGACGAGTTCATCGCTGCGCTTGCCTCGCTTGAGGCAGGAAGTCTGGACGGTCTGGTCATCGACCTGCGAGGAAATCTCGGAGGACTTATGGAGCCTGCCGTACTCATAGCGAACGAATTCCTACCCGCCAAGCGCCTTATCGTATATACCGAAGGGCGTCGTATGGCGCGCAAGGACTACCTCAGCGACGGGCGTGGAGTATATCAGCAGCTTCCCCTTGTCGTGCTCATCGACGAGGTGTCGGCGTCGGCAAGCGAGATTTTGGCGGGAGCCATTCAGGACAACGACAGGGGCTTGATACTCGGCCGCCGTTCCTTCGGAAAGGGACTTGTGCAAGTTCCAATAGAGTTTGACGACGGTTCGCTGCTCCGTCTCACTGTTGCCCGCTACTACACGCCCTCGGGACGTTGTGTGCAGAAGCCCTACGTGCCTGGCGACGAGGAGGACTACGAGGCCGACCTCATGACGCGCGCCGAGAGGGGAGAATACCAAAATGCCGACAGCATAAAGACGCAGGGCGAAGCCTTCCGCACACGCCTCGGACGCGAAGTGTATGGCGGCGGCGGAATAATTCCCGACATCTTCGTCGCTGAGGACACCGTAGGTCGCACCAGCTATTATATTGAGGCATACATGACGGGACTTCTCTATCAGTACGCCTACGTGTTCGTAGATAAGCATCGCAAGACCATAGAAAGGCTGCGTAGCGCACAGGAAGTCGTAAGCTTCGTCGAGTCGCAGAATATCGTTGGAGAATTTGCCAACTTTGCCGAAGAAAACGGCCTGAAGCGCCGCAACCTGCTCATCCGCGAGAGCGAAGGACTTCTGCGCCGCACGCTGACGGTGCAGATTCTGACGTCCCTGTATGATACCGACGAAGCCATACGCTATCAGAATAAGACGGACGAATGCCTGCGCCGTGCACTTGCGCTCGTCGTCGAGGGCAAGACCTTCCCAGAGGCTCCCGCCCAGAAAGCCGCAGCTGCGGCGAAGCTCCCTCGCACGTATAGCTTCCGCTTTTGGCAGAACGTAGCAATAGCTCGCGGAATGACACTATGGTCGTCGCGACTACGAACCCTTGCCGTATGGACACCGAAAAGAAAGCACTCCGACAAAGCATAAGGCAGCAGCGGCGCACGCTGATGCCCACCGAAGCTGACGCCATAGCCGCCTCGCGCACCCTCGTCGAGAAGCTGGAGGCGCACCCTCGCTTCCGCGAAGCTGAGAGCGTAGCCCTTTATTGGTCGCTACCCGACGAGCCACATACGCACGAACTCCTTGAGCGCGTGTTCAGGCAAAAGCGTGTGTACCTGCCCATCGTGCGGGGCGACGATATGCACCTTTGCCGCTTCTGCGGCCGTTCCGAGATGCGTCTTGGCGACTTCAACATCCTCGAACCCAACGGCGAGCAGCTCGAGGACGTACGCTCGCTCCCGCTCATCGTCGTGCCTGGCGTAGCTTTTGACGACGACCTCTACCGTCTCGGGCGCGGACGCGGCTACTACGACCGCTTTCTCTCCCGCACCGATGCCTTCCGCTTGGGCATCTGTTTCCCCTTCCAGCGCGTCACGAGCGTGCCTCGCGATGCTTGGGACCTTCCAATGAATGACATTATCAGTTGACAGGCTTTTCTGAAAATCGCACGGATAGCAAAGAAATGTGCAATATCTTAGGGAAAAGTTTGTAGGGTATGGCGAAAATGCGTACTTTTGCACAGTTTTTTGAAATTTGTGCCATTAAAGGCGAACTAAAATGAATGAATATCAGGACTTCGTGGCCCGTTTTGAGCAAAGTATCAAAGACAACTGGGACCGCGATGCACTAACAGACTATCAGGGTGCCACGCTTCAGTATCACGATGTGGCACGCAAGATTGAGAAGCTGCACATCCTCTTCGAACACGCAGGCTTGAAGCCTGGCGACAAAGTGGCTCTATGTGGACGAAACTGCGCAGCTTGGGCGAGTGCCTTCTTCGCAATACTCGGCTACGGCGCTGTCGCCGTCCCCATCCTCCACGAGTTCAAGGCCCCGCAGATTCACGACATCGTAAACCACTCTGACGCGCGCCTGCTGCTCGTAGGCGACCAGATTTGGCCAAACCTTACAGCCGACGAGATGCCGCATCTTGAGGGCATCATCAAGCTTCAGGACTACGAGCTGCTCGTATCGCGCTCGCAGATGCTGACGGAAGCGCGCGAAAACCTTAACCGCTTCTTCGGCGAAAAGTACCCAAAGTATTTCCGCAAGGAGCACGTACACTATCGTCCTGCAACAGATCCCGAGGAGCTTGCCGTGCTGAACTACACGAGCGGCACGACCTCGAAGTCGAAGGGCGTGCTTATTCCTTATCGCGCACTGTGGTCGAACATGTTCTTCGCCGATAAAGTGATGGGCGACTTCCTGTCCCCAGGCAAGAAGGTCATCAGCATCCTGCCTATGGCGCACATGTACGGAATGGCCTTCGAGCTCCTGTACGAGTTCATGTGCGGCATGCACATCTATTATCTTACGCGCATACCGAGCCCCAACATCATCTTCAAAGCTTTCGGCGAGGTGAAGCCCGACCTCATCATCTCCGTACCGCTCATCATCGAGAAGATTATCAAGAAGGCCGTGCTCCCCAAACTCCAGACGCCTTCGATGCGTGTGCTGCTCCGCCTCCCCGTCATCAGCGACAGGGTGTGCGAGCGCATTCGCGAACAGCTTGTTGAGGCCTTTGGCGGAAACTTCTACGAAATCATCATCGGCGGCGCAGCCTTCAACCGCGACATCGACGCCCTGCTGCACAGGATAGGCTTCAACTACACCGTCGGCTACGGAGCCACCGAGTGCGCCCCGATTATCGCATACAACGACTGGAAAGACCAGCCCGCAGGCTCGTGCGGAAAAATTGTGCCGAATATGGAGCTGCGCATCGACTCCCCCGACCCCGAGAACGTCGTCGGCGAGATTCTCGTGCGCGGCGCCAACGTCATGCTCGGCTACTACAAGAACCCGGAGGCTACGGCAGAGACAATCGACGCTGAAGGATGGTACCATACTGGCGACCTCGGAGTGGTCGATGCAGAAGGAAACCTCTACATACGCGGACGCTCGAAGAACATGCTTCTCGGAGCAAGCGGCCAGAACATCTATCCCGAGGAAATTGAGGACAAGCTCAACACGCTACCCTGCGTAGCAGAGAGCGTCGTAATACAGAAGGGCGACCGCCTCTACGCACTTGTATATCCCGACTTCGACGAAGCTGAGAAGGAGGGCATCGACGAGACAGCGCTCCTCGCCTTGATGGAGCAGAACCGCAAGGAGCTCAATACTATGGTCAACAACTACGAGCAGCTGAGCGGCATACGCATCGTCAACGAGGAGTTCGAGAAAACTCCAAAGCGCAGCATCAAGAGATACCTCTACGCTGACGCAGACATCTAAAGAATTAAAAATTAAAAAGTAATAATTAAAAATTTAGATAGTCAAGCGTCGAGAGGGACACGACAAGCAAGGCGAGATAAATCGTCAGATAGTAAATCGTCAAATCGTCAGATTACAAGGGCTCGTCGCTAAAACATAATGGACGCAATACAGAAAGACCTTGAGCGCCTCGCGGCGGAGGACAAAATGGTTCTTCGCACCGAGGGCCTGGTGAAGAAATATGGCAAGCGAACCGTCGTCAGCGGCGTAAGCTTCGACGTTCATCAAGGAGAAATCGTAGGCTTGCTGGGACCTAATGGTGCCGGCAAGACTACTTCTTTTTACATGACCACAGGGCTTGTCGTGCCAAATGGGGGAAAGATATTCCTCAACGAGCACGAGATTACCGACTACCCCGTATATAAGCGCGCACGCTACGGCATAGGGTATCTGGCTCAGGAGGCAAGCGTGTTCCGCTCAATGTCCGTCGAGGACAACATAATGAGCGTGCTCGAGATGACGGGAAAGCCCTACAGCTACCGCAAGGACAAGATGGAGAGCCTTATAGCCGAATTCCGACTCCAGAAGGTGCGCAAGAACAAGGGAAACCAGCTCTCCGGCGGCGAGCGGCGACGTACGGAGATAGCACGCTGCCTCGCCATAGACCCCAAGTTCATAATGCTCGACGAACCCTTTGCCGGCGTCGACCCCATTGCCGTCGAGGACATACAGTACATCGTCTGGAAACTGAAAGACCGCCACATAGGCATCCTTATCACCGACCACAACGTCGAGGAAACGCTCTGCATCACCGACCGAGCATACCTGCTGTTCGAAGGAAAGATACTCTTCCAGGGAACGCCCGAGGAACTCTCCGAGAACCAGGTTGTGCGCGACAAATACCTCACAAACTCCTTCATACTTCGCAAAAAGGACTTCCAGCTTATGGGACAGCAGCGCGAGATTATGGAGTAAGCATGCACATTTACGCAAACCACGCAAACGATACATGACAAAATACTTCCGCATATCCCTACTTATGCTCCTCTGCCTCGCAGTGGCTCATCCCGCCTTTGCCGACGAGGGCGACAACCGACGCAAGCGAAAAGGACACGGGCAGACGGCAGGAAACTCCGTAATCGTCGAACCCGACCGCACACCCTTGCAGGCACGACAGGGCAACGAAATGCTACCCATCGCCGACTTGGGAGGAGCGGGAAGCATGAGCACCGTACGCGGACACGGGCACTTGAACTCAAGCTATAGGCAGGGCATCGATGTGTCTCACTATCAGTACACTATCGACTGGGAGCGCCTTGCCGCGAACGAGAACATATCCTACGCCTACATAAAGGCTACCGAAGGTTCCAACCTCACCGACGAATACTATCGCCAAAACCTCGAAGGGGCGCATCGCGTGGGCATCAGCGTAGGAAGCTACCACTTCTACCGACCCAATGTAAACTGGCGCGACCAGCTCGAACTCATGAAGCGCATCGTGAAGCCCGAGGAGCAAGACCTCGTCCCGCTAATCGACATCGAGAAGGCTGGCGGAGCAAACTTCGTGCGCGACCTCAGGGAGTTCGTCATCGCCGTAGAGAAAGTGTATGGCAAGAAACCCTTGCTCTACACCTACCAAAACTTCTACAACAAGCACCTTCGCGGCGCTTTCCCCGACCACCCCTGGATGATAGCATGCTACAGCACCAGCAAGCCCGTCCTCAGCGACGGACAGCCCTACATGATGTGGCAATACTCCTGCAAGGGACGCCTCGCAGGCATACGCGGCGACGTCGACCGCAGCTGCCTGATGGACGGACACGCCCTCAAGACGCTGAAGATGTAAATTCGTAACTCAATAATGAGTTGAAAGTTGAAAATTGAAGATTTCATTGAGCCATGCAGCCGTCGTCAGTCCGCTGCGCGCAGTGCAGCGCAGGCTGGGAGGCTAAAAAGCATGGTGAGATAAAGTTGAAACTCTTAACCACTCGTCCTTCATTACATTCTTAATTATTACTTTTTACTTATTAATTATTAATTATTTTCCATGTTTCAGTGCACTGTAAAATATGAGAAGACGATGGAAGATGGTCGTCTTCAGAAAGTATCAGAATCCTACCTCGTCGAAGCCCTGAACTTCACAGAGGCCGAACGCCGTATCCTCGAAGAGATGGCACCCTTTATGTCGGGGATATACGAAGTCAGCGACATCAAGAAAGCCCGCTTCGCAGAGATTTTCGAGACGAAGGACGCCTCCGCCGACCGCTTCTTCAGGGTAAAGCTCAACATGATCGTCCTCGACGAGAAGTCGGGTGCCGAGAAGCGCAAGTCCCTGCAGTACCTCGTAAAGGCCGCCGACCTGCGCGATGCCATCCAGCGCCTCGACGAAGCCATGAAGGGCTACATGATGGACTACGAGATAGCCTCCGTTGCCGACACACCCATCATGGACATATACCACGCGAAGCTCAGCTAAGAAAAGACGTTTCCGCCGCACGTCGAAGAAGAGGACACGATGAATCTGACGAATTGACTATATCAATTTTTAGCTCGCCTTTCTAATAGTGCCCCAGCCACCTCAGAACTACGTCCTTCGGGGCTGACGCGCACTGCATGGCTCACTGAAATTCCTT
>ONWB01000009.1:0-5823 GCA_900321445.1 uncultured Prevotellaceae bacterium
ACGCCCTCGGGGATGCTTACGCTCTCCCACTTGTTCATGTATGCGAAGGCGTAGTCGCCGATTGTGCGCAGCGTCGAGGGCAGCGTCATCTGGCGTATCTTGTTGGCATTGCTGCCGAGGCTCGTGCTGTTGGCGAAGCAGTAGGCTCCGATTTCCGTCACGCCCTCAGGGATGACGCACTCTTCGAGTGCCGTACACTTGCCGAAGGCGGAGCGTCCAAGAGCGGTGACGGTCGTGGGCAGCACGATTCGACGTAGGTGCGGCATGTTCCAGAACATTGCGCGCCCCACGATGTTGTCTTCCGTATTGTAGCTCTCGCTCGCAGCGGTCACGGTGCCGTCGTTGCCGATGTTGAAGGTGTTGTACGAGTCGCCGCCGCTGACGATTTGCGCGTCCGCGAGGTCGAGCACCTCTAATGCCGTCAAGCGCTGGTGCAGGTAGTTGATATCAGTACCGTTGATGGGGCCTGTCACCTTCAGGCTGATGCAGTTTGCTGCTGCGCCCTGCGCCTCAACCTTCGCCTGCAGCTGACTACCGTCTGTGGTCGTTACAGCGAAGTCCGTCTGCGAGCCGATTACGATGGTGCGGTACTGCTGGGAATAGCTGTTTGCGGTGTATGCCTCCACCATGTCGGCAGGCACCCATAGCAGGCATGTTGTCGGAAGGCTGGTGCTGGTGGTGAAGGGAACCGTTGCACCTGGGAGCACCACCTTGCTGAGTGCCGAACACTCGTAGAAACAGTTGTTGCCGAGGCTCGTGAGGGCTTCTGGGAAGCGCACTTCCCTGAGCTCCGTGCAGCCTCGGAATGCGTAGTTTCCAACGGAGCTTAGCTCTGTCGTGCTCAAGTCGAGCAGCTGCAATGCCGTACAATATGACAGAGCGTTGGACTCAATGGTCTGTAGCGCTTGGTTTGCGGTGAACGTCTCCAGTGCCTTGCAGTTGTAGAAGGCATTGTTTCCCACCGTAGTCACAGCCGCGCCGAGCCTTACGCTGCGTAGTGCAGAGCAGCCCGAGAAGCAGTGACCTGGAACGGTCGCCACGCCGTCGGGGATGCTGATGGACTCCAGCGCCTCGCAGCCCAGGAAACTGTAGTAGCCGAGCGTGGTGAGGCTGGCGGGCAGCTGCACCGTGGCGAGTGTCCTGCAGTAGCCGAAGGTGCGGTCGCTGATGGTGCTCAGCTCCGTAGCGTCCACAAAGTCAACCTGCGCAAGGTTGTCGCAGCCGTAGAACGCCCACTGGCCGATGCGCTGCACGTTGGCGCCGAACTTTACGCTGAGTACGTCGTCCCTGTCGTAGAAGGCGTTGCTTTCCACGCTAGTCACGGAGAAGTCAACATTTCCCTCATCATAATGCACGGTGGCAGGGATTACGATGTGCCCCGCCTTAGTGCCGTCCTCGCTCACGGTCGAGAGATACCTGACGGAGGCCTCCGTGCCGTCGCCCCAATACTGAATCATGTTTCCGTTGGCATCGGCGGCGTAGAACGTCTGCGCAGGGGCGGGCAGTGCGCCAGTGAGGCACAGCAGCGTCGCGCCGATGAGGAACGAAAGGAGATTTCTGTTCATACTATATATTATTTTGATTTTTAGCAATTTGTAAATACTATGCTTTGCCGCAGGCGCAAAATCTCGCCCCAAATGTACGATTTTAAATTAAAAATTTAAAAATTTTCACGATTATTTGCTTAATTCCTTTCGGTACGCTCTGTTGCACAGTTCGCAGACTTCTTGTTCAGAAGCCGACCGTAAATTGTCAAATAATCATATTAAATCGTCTCTTACTTTGAATTTTTCACTTTTAATTTTTCATTCTCATTTCTTTTCCCTACCTTTGCACCGCTTTTTTCACGAAAAGCAGGCTCGCGAGAGCCGAATTGTCCTGTGGTGTAATGGTTAGCACTAGGGTTTTTGGTACCCTCAGTCCCCGTTCGAGTCGGAGCAGGACAACGCCAAAGATAGGCACTTTTTCATATCAGCACCCCGTCATTTTTGGCGGGGCGTCTTTTTTTTGTTTTTAATTACCAATTATTGATTAAAAGTATTACATTTGCCGCTGACTTCGAAACAAACTTTATCTAAATAACTTAAAACCTTTAGTTTATGAAGAAAACTCTACTCTTTCTTGGTGCCATGATTGCCATGCTCTTCACACAGAGTCAGGCTGTGGCACAGACAAACCTCCTGCCGAACGGCGATTTCGAGGCTTGGACAAGTGGTAAACCCGACAAATGGGCGGGTCCTGGAAACAACGCTACGCTCAGCCAGAGCACAGATGCCCACGGCGGCAGCTATGCTGTGAAAGTGGGTGCTACGGCAAGCAACAACAAGCGTCTTGCAAGTAACAATCTGAACCTTCTGGCTGGTACCTACAAGGTGTCTTTCTGGGCAAAGGGCGGACAGGTGCGCCCAGGCTATGCCATCGTTAAAAATGGCGCTATCGCCAGCAGTGATTACAAGTATGGCGATTTCGCCACGCTGAGCGCTACAGAGTGGACGAAGGTGGACTACGAGTTCACACTCTCCGCCACTACAACGGTGAACATCGTTGTGATGAACCCCAAGTCCAATTCTAATACTACACCCGCATACACCGCTACGGAAGCTATCATCGACGACATGACGCTAACCACGCAGGATGGCGGGCTCGGCGAGGTTGAACAGGTAACCTACACCGACGTGACGCTGGCAACGCTGGCAGACTACAAGGAAAACAAGGCAAACGTAAGCCTTAAGCTCACGAATGCTAAGGTTGTTTATGTAGATGGCGAGTCTTTGTATGTTCGCGAGGGCGACAACGCTATCATGTTCTTCAAGACAGGTCTCGACGTGCCCGTAAACTCCCTGCTTAATGGTACGCTGAAGGGTAACTTCGAACTCTACAACCTCATACCCGAGTTCAAGGCTAACGACGACACGAATCCTAAGGACGTCATGATAACGAACTCAAGCGAGGTTGCACAGCCCGTGGAGACTACCGTTGCCGAGATTCTCGAGATGAAGCACAGGGCCGACCTCGTTGTCCTCAGGGGCATCACCGTTGTTAAGGACGGCACGAAGTACTATGCAGCCGACGGTGCCGACCGCGTACAGTTCTACAAGGGCCTCGATATGAGTGCCTATGAAAATGGTAAGGCCTACGACGTTACAGGTTTGTTCAACAACTCCTTCAGTGGTGCTCCCGAAATCCAGCCCACGGCAGTTGTTGAGAACAGCAGCGTAGTTGTAGTTCCCGCTCCCGCGCTCACTCCTGAGGGCGGCCGCTACGAGGGTTCCGTTGAGGTATCTATCGAAGTGCCTGAAGGCTGCAACGTGTATTACACGCTCGACGGTAGCAACCCCGACGACAGCAAGACGCAGTACACCGCTCCCTTCGTCCTCACCGCGACGACAACCGTGAAGGCCGTTGCCTACAATACCGACGACCAGACGAGCGCTGTTGTAAGTGCAACGTACACTATCGTGCCCGTTGTGGAAGGCTTCCACGTTGCGTTCAACTTTGTGGAGAACAGCTGGAACCATGCTACCAGCAACAGCGATGCTCTGGATGCAGGAAACATCCTTGACGTCATTACGTCCGACGTTGTCAGCATGCGCTTCATCTATCCCGAAGAAACCACATCAAAGCCTCGCTTCTGGCAGGGTAAGGACTATGTAGATGTTCGCGTTTACACAGGCCAACAGATTCTCATTACTGCTCCCGAAGACCGCAACATCCTCCAGGTTGTATTCTACGCAGCTGCTAAGGGCGACATCAAGCTCGCCGACAACATGGGACAAGCCATCGAGGCTGCCACAATCGAAACGTCCTCGCAGGCTCCGCGCCGCGCCCCTGCATCGAGCTTCTCCAAGGCTTCCGCAACGCTCACTCCCGACTTTGCCATGCCCGAAGTTATGGTAAAGGCAACAGGCACCACGAAGCTGACGGAAGTAGAGGTGATTCTCTCCGTACCCTCTGGCATCGACACAACGCTCGATGGTCAACGCTCAATGGTCAATGCTACCTACGACCTCCAAGGCCGTCGCGTCAATGGTCAACAGCCTAAGGGCGTTTACATCGTTGGTGGCAAGAAGGTCATCCGCTAACAATCCCTACTTTGCCCCCTTTGGCACCAAACTGTCAGAGGGGGCAAATTGTTTGAAACAAACTATACTTTTGCCTTATGAAAAAGATTATTCTCTCGACACTGATGCTCATCTTGTGCGCAGCAACATACGCACAAAACCCCAAGCGCATGACGCTGCCGACGCTGAAGTTCGACGAAGCGCGCCTGCAGCAACTGGACGCCAACGCCCGAACAATGTACGCCGACCCCGCCGATGTAAATCCCTTCGAGGAGGAACAGGCAGAGCGATGGCGCGGGAAGGAATGGGAACTCATGGTGCTCAACTACTTCCTCTGCGTGCGGTCGTCACAGAATCAGGCCAGCGACGACGGCGAAGTCACAAAAGCATACTCCGACATCGAGGTTGAGCAGGTGCAGAGCGCAATGCTCGACAGGTATCTTCAGGCAAAAGGCATCGCCGTGCCCACAGACCTTGTAGAACGCTACAGCCTCGTGGACAAATATATCAATGCCATCGTCGAAGAGACGGAATTCCTCGGCGACGGCAACATGTGGCAGATTAACTTCTACGCCAACACGCAGTATATCTTCAAGACCTACCTCTCGCAGCGCCTCGACCGCGAACTCCGCGCCGCCAGCAGCGACTACAGCATAGAGCTCATGGAGGAGGAAGAAGCCTTCCGCCCCTATGCCGAAGGCATCGGCGACGTATTTATGAACGGGTGCCTTGCTGCGAACGACAACCTGTACTACAGCATGCTCCCGCTCGACGTGGCATGCTTCGGCATCGAGGTCGAGGAGTTCCGCGTAGAGTCCCTGAAGCGGCTCTCGCCGATGATAGGGCTTGGCAAGTTCCAGGTTGAAGAAGTCCCCGCCTCCCTCGCCGTGCAGTACGGGGCAGACTTCAACACCGTGCTCGCTGATTATTCCGAAACCCTAAAGAAAGCAGACGTCGAAAAGGACGTGCGCAAGCAATGGGCAACAGCACTTTCGGAGACCATTCAGAACCTCAACGGCCTGCTCGAAAAGCGCGACCTCATCGCAGCAAAGCTCTCCGAGGACAGCCGCAAGTCCTTCAACACCGACTCCATGTACCTCGTGGAGCTCATCGTGCGCGCCATGCGTGGCGAAACCCTCATCGAGGACGACGCAGAATAATCCGCGCCACACAGACCTGCGGCGTAATACGCTATATAAACGCGAAAGAATCGAGACTCTCGGCTCTTTCGCGTTTCTATATGTTCAAAAATATCTGGGCTCCCCCCCCCATGTGACATAGGTCGCTTCGCTTAAAATCTTTCAAAAATCGAAAAGAAAATTTTTATTCCCCAACAGCTGGTATTCTATTCCGAAAATTTCAAAAAAATCGAAGAGGACGAAAAAATATCTGTGAAATCCGTGCTATCTGTGTGACATAAAAACAAGCCCTGTCTGTGTGACAAAGTCCGAGAATTTTCCGTCGAGATGCGAGAAAGATGTTTTTTCAAGCGATAATTCCTGCCTCTGGATAAAATGCAGCCTGTTTTGGCGAAGCGGGTATTTTTCTGTTTTGTTGGTTTTTTGAAGTTTTGTGAAAAAACACCTCAACACCCACCCATATCCCCCACAATCCCTTTACTGATGGGCAATCTGGCGGGGTGGGTGTTTGCGGAACACCCCACCAAACACCCCACCAAACACCCACCCTGACATCCACCCTGACACCTCCAAAAAATTCTATTAGCTATTCCTTATATGAACTGTATCCCTGAATCTTGGCG